>JAMOVQ010000022.1 GCA_027067575.1 Thermoanaerobaculia bacterium
CCCTCCGCCCACCCTGTCCCCCTCCCGGGCCAAGATGCCTGCGCTGACCGTCCGGTCACGCCTCCACGGGGCTTGCCCTCGCCTCCGTCGCCGGACCGCCCCCGCCCCCACGCCGGCCCGTTCCTCGTGGGGCGCTCGATCGCTGGGTGGCGGAGGGCTCCGTTGCGGGGACAGTCCCAATCGTGATGGGCTCGGTCCTGTGCGGCGCGAACCGGAACATCGCTTCGCTCGTTCCTGGGTGGGCGGTTGAGTGGGGTGCCAGGTGGAGCGCCATCCTCATCGGCGAGGATCTCGGCCAGGTTGCGGGGGCAGTCCCAGTCGTGGAGGGCTTAGTTCTCTGCGGCGCCAACCGGGACGTCGCTTCGCTCGTCCCTCGGTGGGCGAGGGATGGGGTACCGCGCGAAGGGCCTTCGTTTCGGCCGAAGGGCAGGAGCAGGGGACATTGTTTTTCCTTCGTCCGGGGCGAGCCCGATGGAGCGCGGGCTTCAGCCCGCATCGCGCTGCTCGAGGGGACAGACCCAATTGTGAAGGGCCTGGTTCTCTGGAGCGCCAACCGGAACATCGCTTCGCTCGTCCCTGGGGCGGCGGGTATGTGGGGCACCATGCGGGAGTGCTTCGTTTCGGCCGGCGGATCAGGCGAGTTGGAGGACAGTCCCGATCGTGGAGGGCCTGGTTCTCTGGATCGGTAACCGGGACGTCGCTGCGCTGGTCCCTGGGTTCGTCGAGTGTGGGGCACCGGCTGGGAGTATTTCGTTTCGGCCGAAGGGAGGGAGGAGGGACATTGTTTTTCATTCGATCGGGGCGAGCCCGACGGAGCGCTGGCTTCAGCCCGCATGGTCCTATCCCTGGCCGAGACGAACGACCGTCCCGCGGGAGGAGGGGACAGTGTTGATCATTCGGCTGAGATCACGAGAAAGGGACGGTGGTTTTCGACCGCTGACGTGGGGCGGGCGTTCGTCAGAAGATGACTTCTCGCTGGTACGCCCTGGGGAATCTTCGGGAGATCGGGACCCCGGCTGGCCGCCGTGCCTTCCTGTATGATGCCGACGGGGAAAACGGATCGTGACGCCGGATCGCCAGACAGGGGATGCCACCTTCACGCTCCAGGCCCTGTCCCAGCGGGTGGTGAGGGAGGTGACGTTGCACGGCGACGGTCGCTGGAGCTGGGACGCCGATTCCGTCTCCGGCGGCGGGCAGTTCAGTTGGTGATGGAGGGTGGGCCGATTTTCTGTTGGGCGCGCTCGCGGAGGTGCTCCGGGTCTTTGCCCCCCTACAGGGGAACGTTCCATACCTTGCCTCCCTCACGATATGGAAACCGGCTCAGAGGAGAGCACGAGGGCCATGCTGTCGTCCCACCGCTCCGGAGAGAGGGAGCCGGCTTGACCTCGATCGTGGCCCGCGGGTACACTGCACGTCCGTTGCGGGCCGTTAGCTCAGGTGGTAGAGCAGCGGACTTTTAATCCGCGGGTCGGAGGTTCGAATCCTCCACGGCTCACCAGATCGGGCCGCCGGTCGCGGCCGTGGAAGCGGCGTTCATGCGACCCCGTCGTCTAGCCAGGTCTAGGACACCGGCCTTTCACGCCGGCAACACGGGTTCAAATCCCGTCGGGGTCGCCACCTTCCCTTTCTTCTCGAGCCGCCGGGGTACGATCGGGGCGTGCGGATCGTGTACCTGACCGACCGTCTGGACCGGCGTGGCGGTGCCGGGAACCACCTCCTGCAGGTGATCGAGTGGGCCGTCGCGGCCGGGCACCGGGTGACGGCGGCCGCGGGGTCCTTCGCCACGGAGCCACCCGAGGGGGCCGACGCCGTGATAGTGCGTGGGCTCGGTTCCGCCGCCGGAAGGCGGTCGGGTCTGTTCCGCCTCGGGCCCCTCCTCGAGGCCCACGACGTGGTCCACGTCCAGAACGTGATGAACCCCGAGGCGCTCCGGATGGCGGTCGCCACGGGACGCGCCGTGGTGACGGTGCAGGACCACCGGTTCTTCTGCCCGGGGCCGGGGCGGACGCTGCCGGACGGTTCGCCGTGCCGTTACCCGATGTCGGACGAGGCGTGTGCGGCCTGTCTGCCCGACGGGGGCTACCGGGCACGTCTGCTCGAGCTGACCCGGGCGCGGCTCGCCGCAATCCGGGGTGCGCGCCTCGTGGTGCTCTCTGCGTACATGGCGCGCGAGCTCGAGGCGGCCGGGCTGCCGGGCGCGTCGGTGATCCCTCCGTGGGTCGAACCGGGCCCTCCCCGCCGGGGGGCGGGTGGGACGTTCCTCCTCGGGGGGCGCCTGGTGGCGCACAAGGCGCCGCTGGACGCCTGGGCGGCGTGGCGCGCGGCCGGCCGCCCGCTGCCGCTCGAGGTCGCCGGAGCGGGTCCGCTGGAGGACCGACTCGCGGGCGTCCGGCGGCTCGGGTGGCTCGACCCGCCGGCGCTGCGGGAGGCGTTGGCCCGTGCCCGGGCGCTGCTGTTCCCCGCGCGGTGGCAGGAGCCGTTCGGGATCATGGGGCTCGAGGCGCTGGCGTCGGGCGTGCCGGTGGTCGTGGCGGCGTCCGGGGGGACGGCGGAGTGGTCCGGCTCAGGGTGCCTCGTGGTGGCGCCCGGGGACGTCGCCGCCATGGCCGCGGCGATCGCGGAGCTCGCCGGCGACCCGGAGCGCGCGGTCCGGGTCGGCCGAGAGGGCCGGGCCCACGTCATGGCCCGGTTCTCCCGGCGGCGGATCGAACCACTTCTCGAAGCGCTCTACGACGGAGCGGGCTGACCGGCACCCCCTTGGGGGCGGTAGGCCGCCCGGCGGGGCCGGGCCCGGTCCGGTCGAGAGCGCCCCGAGATTCCCCGGCTACTTCTTCTCGCCGGACTCGTCCGCCGCAGCCTTCCCGGCCGCCAGCCTCGCCTCGTTTTCCGCGACCTTCGCCAAGATGTCCTCGACGACCTCGCGGTGGACCGAGAACGTCAGCATCTTGAGCTTGACGAAGTCGTCGCGGTACATGTAGTACCCCTTATACTTCCCGTGGCGGGAGGAACGGCCCGAGTCCTTGATCAGGAACCAGTCGTGACCGTCCATGCGGGTCCAGCCCACCAGATGGATCCCGTGGTCGTCGCCCGTCGTGCGGTTGGCGATCCGGAACTCGCGGGAATCCTGGTCGATGAACTGGCCGGGGATGTCGAACGTCGGGATCACCGCGATGTCCTCGAACCCGTTCATGCCGGGCTCGGAGACGTCGCCGCCGATCACCATGCTGTGGCCGGACCGGATCGCCTTGAGGATCAGGGAGTACCAGACATCGAGCGGCACGTTGACGTAGCTCGCGTCGTGCCACCAGTTGTCCGGGACCTCGAACTCCGCATGGGTCCAGAACGGCTTGGAGAGCGTGGACATGAGGCTGACGTAGTCGTCGGGATCGACCTTCAGCACGTCGGCGAGGAACGCCCTCGGCGTGAAGGTCTCACCCTCCCAGGTGAAGGTCGAGGGGGGCGTCCCCATGGTCTCGTCCATGATGGCGCGGCACGCCGTCAGGATCACCTTCTCGTTCCAGTAGTTCTCCTCGCGGCACCAGTCGAGGAACGCCTTCAGGCGGCGGTGCATCAGCGCGTGATCGAACCGGCCGTCCTCGGCCGTGGTCCCCTCGTAGACCAGGCGGGGCACCACGCCGTACCGCTTCCAGATCCGGAACAGGGCGTTGGACTCCGAGCCCTCGCCGAACTCCTGCTCGCCCCGGCGGGCGATCCACCCCTTGATCTTCTCCACGTACTCCCAGTACGCCGTCCACATCTCGGAGAGCTTGATCTCCCGGCCGGTCAGCCGCTTGACCTCCGACTCCATGAACGAGGTCGTGGAGAACGACCAGCATGTGCCCGTCAGGTACTGGGGCGTCGGCGGGAAGTGCCAGACCTTCGTCCCGAAGGCGTCGGGCCCTGCGGGCCGGGGGATCGCCGACATGTCGAACCGGAGCTTTCTGCGGTTTTCTCGCTTCGCCTTCTTCTCCGCCCTGATCGCGTCGAGGATCTCCTCGGTCTTCTCCTTGGCGGCTTCCTGGAGCTTCTTGTCGCGGTCCTGCATCTCCTTGAGTACGGGGTCGCGGTACCGTTTCTCGTACCTCACGTGGTCACGGTGCGGTTGCTGGGCCTGGACGGCGGGCACGGCCACCGCTATCGCCAGGACGAAGGGAATCGAACGGTTCATGGACGCCTCCTCGGTCGTTTCGCGCAGAGCGCCACGACATCATACGCCATCCGGTCCCCGCGCTCTACGCGGGGGGACGTTCCGGCCTGCCGGCTGCGGCGTCGGTACCCATGGTGGGAAAGAACACCGTTCCTTTCTCGTGGTTGGACAGGCTGGGACACAGTTCGTATCTCCACCACGGTCAGCGAAGATGGGTGTGGCGCCGTAACCGGTAGCTGTGCGGTGAATGGTGTATCGTTCGCCTGTGCGGGGCCGGCCCGCGAGGGAGGGATGCCGTGGAGCTGCTGGAACGGTTCGAGGAGGAGCACGAGTTCATCGATTCCGTGGCCGGATCACTGTACCGCTGGGCCGAGGAGGGTGGCGATCCCGAGGACGCCGGCCGGTTCGCCCGGTTCCTCGCTGTCTTCGCCGCGGGGTTCCACCACGCCCGGGAGGACGCCCTCCTGATTCCGGTGGTGGTCCGGGAGCTCGAGGTGCCGCTGGAGACCGGCCCGCTCAAGGTCATCCAGGACGAGCACCGGCTGCTCGAGTCGCTCTCCGGCGAGCTCGGCCGGACGGGGGACCGGGACGTGGCCCGGCGGATCGCCCGGATCCTGTGGGAGCACATCGACAAGGAGAACACCGTGCTGTTCCCCGAGGTCGAGGAGCGGCTCCGCAGGCTGGGGGTCCGTGAGATCGACGACCGGGAACCCTCGGCAGAGGAGTCCGCCGCCCGGGAGCTGGGCGAGGCGTTGCTCGAGCGGTACCAGCCGCTGGAGGACCCGGAGCACATGCGCGGCGCGGGGTGCATCATCTGCTCGGCCTACTCCCACGAGTGCCGGGGCATCGAGGCCGAGTGGTGGAACCGCTGGGAGTGGGAGGACCACCTGGGCCGCGACCACGAGGGGTGAGCCCCGGCGGTCCGGCGGGCCGCCGTTCCGAAGGCCCCGGGCCGCGCCTCCTCCGCCTCCTCAGCGGGCCGCCAAGTAATCACCGTCCCCTACTCTCATGGCCGGCCAGTAAGTGTCCTCCGGGCGGGGCTGCCCGCCCCGTCCGGGGCGGGGGAAGGGCGTCCGGCGTCCCGTCGGGGAGTGCGGTCAGGCGCCGTTTCCGGTCTTGCGGTAAGGGATCGGAACGTACTCCACCGTCGGCATCTGGCGGACCGGCTGGGGGAACAGCTCCATCAGGTCGTAGACCTCCTTGGGCATGTCGGTGGAGACGTCGAGCCCGAGCTCACGGGCCTCTTCCGGCAGGAAGGTGTAGTCGTGGGTGAACCATCCCTGGGAGAGCGTGTCGGCCAGCTTCTCAGCCTTCTCCGGGCCCATGCGGTCCTCCAGCAACCCCGTGACGAACCGCCGGACCTGCTGGAGTGCCATGTTCGCCGCATCGGCGAGGATCACCGTCTCGTCGTCGCACTTCTCGGCGCCCTTGGCCTCCACCGTCCGGACGATGCTGGCGGCCGCGTGCTGCCCGAGCTGCGGGTCGACGGGACCGAGGACGGCGTTGGGGTCCATGACGATCTCGTCCGCGGCCAGGGCGATCATGGTGCCGCCAGACATGGCGTAGTGCGGTACGAACACCGTGGTCCGTGCCGGGTGTGCCTTGACGGCGTGGGCGATCTGCTCCGCGGCGAGCACGAGACCGCCCGGCGTGTGGAGGATGAGGTCGAGCGGGACGTCGTCGTCCGTCAGCTTGATCGCCCGGAGGATCTCCTCGGAGTCCTGGATGTCGATGTACTTGACCACGGGGAAACCGAGGAAGCTCATCCGCTCCTGCCGGTGGATCAGCGTGATCACCCGGCTGCTGCGCTTCTGTTCCAGAGCCCGCATGGCGCGAATCCTCGCCGCAAGCAGCATCCGCTGCTTGAGGATCGGCTGCAGCGACGTGATGATCAGGAACAGCCAGAAGAGATCGCTCATCCCGTGCATGGGAGCCTCCTTACAACGGCTTCTCGGAGATCCGGTAGATCCGGTAGAGCTCGCCGTCCATGACCCGGACGGTCCGCTTGGCCAGCTCGTTGTCCTCGAGAATCCACGAGTACTCGCAGTACTCGTATCCGATATCCAGCGCCTTCCGGACCGATTCGGCGAACAGAACGCCCTCGATCCCCCGCCTGCGGAACTTCTCCTTGACGCCCATGGTGATCACCCTGAGCCCCGGCATCTTCTCTGGTTTCGCCGTCAGGGCGATCCGCAGTGTCCTGAGCGGGTGCCGCCACGGCGATCCGTCCAGCTGCTTCAGCACCGGGTTCCAGTCGGGCAGCGCCAGGAGGAACCCGGCGGGCTCACCGTGGACGAAGGCGAACCGGAGGAGGTCGGGATGCACCAGCGGCTTCAGCTCGCGGGCCATCCACTCGATCTCTCCCTCGGACATGGGGATGAACCCCCAGTTCTTCTCCCACGCCGAGTTGTAGATCTCCTGGACCGTTCGCACCTCCCGGGGGAACGCCTTGAGGTCCGCGCCCCGGGTGGTCAGCTCCGGCTGGCGCCTCCGCACCCGTTCGTTGGCGCGCTCGAGCCGCTCGAGGTGGCCTCCATGCACGGGGGAGACGTAGGCGTACAGGTCCTTGACCTTGTCGAGGCCGAACCCCTCCAGGAGCCCGGCGTAGTACGGCGGGTTGTACGTCATCATGATGACGGGCGGCCCGTCGAACCCCTCGACGAGCAGGCCCGCCTCGTAGTTCGTGGACGGGTTGACCGGCCCCCGCAGCGCCGAGACCCCGAACTGCCGGAGCCATTCCGAGGCCGCTCGCAAGAGGCCGCTGGCGGCGTCCTGCCGGTCCTCGCACTCGAAGAAACCGAAGAATCCGACCGATTCGCCGTGGAACCGGTTGTGGGCGTGGTTGAGGATCGCCGCGATCCGGCCGACGGGCTGGCGGCCGTCCCACGCCAGGAACAGCTCTCGCTGCGCCAGCGTGCCGCCACCGTAGAACGGGTGCCGGGCCGGGTCGAGCAGCTCGCGAACCGAGCTCTTCAGTGGAGGGACCCAGTTTGGATCGTTTCGGTAGATTCTCCACGGCAGGTCGAGAAACGCCGCCAGGTCGGCGCGGCCATGGACGGGGCGGATCTCGACGCCGGCCATGTCAGCGAACGATCCCGAGCTCGCGGCCCACCGCCGCGAACGCCTCCAGCGCCCGGTCCAGGTGCTCCCGGGTGTGGGTCGCCATGTACGAGGTCCGGATCATGGCCCGGCCCGGCGGCACGGCGGGGGAGATCACCGGGTTCGCGAAGACTCCGGCCTGCTGGAGCATCGCCGTCGCCTGGAACGCCGTCATATCCTCGCCCACAACCAGCGGCACCACTGGGGAGGCCGAGTCGCCTGTGTCGAACCCCAGGCTCGTGAACTCGCGCTTCATGTACTCGGTATTCTCCCACAGCCGTTGCCGCCGCTCGGGCTCCCGCTCGATGATCTCCAGCGCCTTGATGACCGCCGCGGCCAGCGCCGGGGGTTGCGACGCCGAGAAGATCAACGAGCGGGCCGTGTGCTTGATCCAGTCGATCACCTTCCGCTCGCCCGCGATGTACCCGCCCACCGCGGCCAGCGACTTGGAGAACGTGCCCATCACGAGGTCCACGTCCTCCTCGACGCCGAAGTGCTCCGGCGTGCCGCGGCCGTGCTCTCCGAACACGCCGATGGCGTGGGCGTCGTCCACGAACAGGCGTGCGCCGTACCGCTTCTTGAGCTCCACGAGGCCCGGCAGCGGTGCCAGGTCGCCCTCCATGGAGAAGACGCCGTCGGTGACGATCAGCTTCCCCTTGTTCTCGAACTGCTTCAGGCGGGACTCCAGGTCCTCCAGGTCGTTGTGGGCGTACTTGACCGTCCGGCCGAACCCCAGCCGGGAGCCGTCGATGATGCAGGCGTGGTCGAGGTTGTCAAGGAACGCCACGTCGCCCCGTCCGAGGAGGCAGGCGATGGAGCCCAGGTTGACCTGGAACCCCGTGGAGAACGTCACCGCGGCCTCGCGCCCGAGGAACGCCGCGAGCCTCTCCTCGAGCTCCACGTGGAGGTCCATCGTGCCGTTGAGGAACCGCGACCCCGCCGTGCCCGTCCCGTACCGCTCCAGCGCCGCAGCGGCCGCGGCCTTGACTTCTGGATGGTTGGCAAGGCCGAGGTAGTTGTTGGAGCCGAGCATGATGACCTCGCGCCCGTCCATGACCACCACCGGTTCCTGGGCCGACGAGATCTGCCGGAAGTACGGGTAGACCCCCGCCGCACGGACACGGTCGGCATCCTGGAAATCGAAGCACTTCTGGAATACGTCCACGAACCCCCTCCTCCTTGCGCCATGCGGGTCCGGCTCCATCCTACCGCACCCACCCCTCGGCCCTGTACCACGTCCAGGTCGCCGCGGCCCCCTCGAAGAACCCGATCCCTTCCCCGACACCGAGCCGCTCGAGGGAGTCCGCGGTCCGCGCTGTCCAGTGACGGGCGAGCAGCTCGCGGGCCTTGTCCGAGGTCATGGCGACGCCGCGCATCCCCAGCCGCTGCAGGAGCGATCCGCCCGCGCCGAGGGCCCGGACGACGGCCCCCGGTACCGGCACGATGCGGGCCCGGACGCCGCCGGCCTCCGCCAGCAGCCGGACCATGGCCTGCAACCGGTACGGCCGGGGCTCCCCGAGATGGAACACCGCCCGAGAGGGGCCATCGGGTCCCGCCGCCGCGAGCACTGCCCGTACCACGTCCGCCACGTGGGCGATGGTGATCCACCGCTCTCCGGCCGGCAGGGGAACGACCCCGCCCGCCGCCAGCTTGAAGAACTGGAGGATGTCCACGTCCCGCGGGCCGTAGATCGCCGGCGGGCGGAGGATCACCCACGGCCGGTCGCCTCCGAGCCGGCGCACCGCCTCTTCACCCCCGAGCTTCGACCGGCCGTACGCCGAGATGGGGTGCGGCGGGTCGCCCGGGGTGACGCCCTCGATCCGGTCGGACGGTCCCACCGCAGCCAGCGACGAGACGAGGACGAACCGTGCCCCGGGGGTGGCCCGCTCCGTCACGGCGTGGACGAGCCGCTCCGTCCCGATCCGGTTGGCCTCGTCGAACGCCGCGGCGCTGCCCGCACGGACGACCCCCGCGAGGTGGAGCACGGTCCGGGCGCCCTCCACGAGCCGCTCCAGCGCCTCCCCGTCCCCCAGGCCCCCGGGAACCCATTCCACGTCCCGCCCAGCGATCCAGCGAGGGTTCGCGGGGTCGCGCACCAGGACCCTTGGCCGGAGACCGGCCTCCGCCAGCGTGTCCACGAGGTGGGAACCGACGAACCCAGTGCCCCCCGTGACGGCGACGGGCGGCTCGATCGCCTCGATCCAGCGCCGGACCTCCCCGGCGGGGACGAGCGGCCCGTCCGTCACGGGCCCCCCACGTACTCCGCCCACGACGTCGCCGTCTCCCAGACGCGGACCCGCTCGAGCTCCACGCCCTCCGGGATCGTGTACGCCGTCCCGCCCGGGGACACCACACGGCGCCCCTTTGCGAGCCTGGCGGCGATGGCGTCGAACAGCCAGCGGGCCAGAGCCTCGGAGGTCGGATCCGTCCCCTCGAACGGGACCAGACGCTCCGTCATGGTGGCCAGGGCCTCCCGCTTCGGGTCGTCTGCATTGATCGCCAGGGCGTGGTCCAGGCGTTCCACGAGGTCGAGGACGAGCAGCTTGAGCGCCTTGTAGTCGCAGACCATGTCGTTGGCGTCGAGCCGTTCCCCGCGGAGCACGATCTCCAGGCGCAGCCGGTGGCCATGCGGAAACCGGCACCGCTCAGGGTGCTTGCTCAGCCGGTGGCCGTACTCGACCTCGAAAACCTTGGCGATCCTGAAAAAGCCCAAACCCCTCCTCCGGACCGCCGGAGTGTAGCGAAGGCCCATGGCACCGGCAAGCGGCGGGCGACCGGAGACCGTTGCGGCGCACTCCGGCGAAACGATGCTGGCCGGACGGCGCGAAAGCAGCCTGGCTTCTCGGCCCGTCGGGGTGAACCGGCGGCCGGCCCCCGCGCTTCGCGCGGGCGACGCGCCTCGCCCGCGCGTCCCGGTGGGAGCGAGCTTCCCCCGGGCCGCCCGTGCGACGCGCTGGCGCCGCCTGCGGCGTCGCTGCCGGCCGCCTGGGCTTCGTTGGAGGGGGGGGCGTGTCATCGACTTTGAATGAACGGGGCCGCGAGTCTCGCACCCCGGGACCGCCCCCGCCGCGGTCGCTTCGTCGTCACGACCGCCAGGTCAGTTCCTCCTCGCGCCCTTGCGGGAACGGCCCCGGGGCACGATCCGCGCGGCCCCTCCTCGTCACGGCGAGTGGCGGTCGCAGGCCGGGCGCCGCGTTCGCGGCGCACCCCGGGTCGCTGCGCTCCCCGGGGCCGTGGGGGCGTGTGCGCCCCGGCTCCTGCGGCTCGGGCTGCACCCCGTGGCGACGCACCCGGACGGCGTACTCGACGGCTTACCCTTCCCCCACCCATCCACCCTCTCGGGCCAAGCCGTCTGCGCTCGCCGCCCGGGCACGCCTCCACGGGGCTTGCCCTCGCCTCCGTCGCCGGACCGCCCCCGCCCCCACGCCGGCCCGTTCCTCGCGGGGCGCTCGATCGCTGGGTGGCGGAGGGCTCCGTTGCGGGGACAGTCCCAATCGTGATGGGCTCGGTCCTGTGCGGCGCGAACCGGAACATCGCTTCGCTCGTTCCTGGGTGGGCGGTTGAGTGGGGTGCCAGGTGGAGCGCCATCCTCATCGGCGAGGATCTCGGCCAGGTTGCGGGGGCAGTCCCAGTCGTGGAGGGCTTAGTTCTCTGCGGCGCCAACCGGGACGTCGCTTCGCTCGTCCCTCGGTGGGCGAGGGATGGGGTACCGCGCGAAGGGCCTTCGTTTCGGCCGAAGGGCAGGAGCAGGGGACATTGTTTTTCCTTCGTCCGGGGCGAGCCCGATGGAGCGCGGGCTTCAGCCCGCATCGCGCTGCTCGAGGGGACAGACCCAATTGTGAAGGGCCTGGTTCTCTGGAGCGCCAACCGGAACATCGCTTCGCTCGTCCCTGGGGCGGCGGGTATGTGGGGCACCATGCGGGAGTGCTTCGTTTCGGCCGGCGGATCAGGCGAGTTGGAGGACAGTCCCGATCGTGGAGGGCCTGGTTCTCTGGATCGGTAACCGGGACGTCGCTGCGCTGGTCCCTGGGTTCGTCGAGTGTGGGGCACCGGCTGGGAGTATTTCGTTTCGGCCGAAGGGAGGGAGGAGGGACATTGTTTTTCATTCGATCGGGGCGAGCCCGACGGAGCGCTGGCTTCAGCCCGCATGGTCCTATCCCTGGCCGAGACGAACGACCGTCCCGCGGGAGGAGGGGACAGTGTTGATCATTCGGCTGAGATCACGAGAAAGGGACGGTGGTTTTCGACCGCTGACGTGGGGCGGGCGTTCGTCAGAAGATGACTTCTCGCTGGTACGCCCTGGGGAATCTTCGGGAGATCGGGACCCCGGCTGGCCGCCGTGCCTTCCTGTATGATGCCGACGGGGAAAACGGATCGTGACGCCGGATCGCCAGACAGGGGATGCCACCTTCACGCTCCAGGCCCTGTCCCAGCGGGTGGTGAGGGAGGTGACGTTGCACGGCGACGGTCGCTGGAGCTGGGACGCCGATTCCGTCTCCGGCGGCGGGCAGTTCAGTTGGTGATGGAGGGTGGGCCGATTTTCTGTTGGGCGCGCTCGCGGAGGTGCTCCGGGTCTTTGCCCCCCTACAGGGGAACGTTCCATACCTTGCCTCCCTCACGATATGGAAACCGGCTCAGAGGAGAGCACGAGGGCCATGCTGTCGTCCCACCGCTCCGGAGAGAGGGAGCCGGCTTGACCTCGATCGTGGCCCGCGGGTACACTGCACGTCCGTTGCGGGCCGTTAGCTCAGGTGGTAGAGCAGCGGACTTTTAATCCGCGGGTCGGAGGTTCGAATCCTCCACGGCTCACCAGATCGGGCCGCCGGTCGCGGCCGTGGAAGCGGCGTTCATGCGACCCCGTCGTCTAGCCAGGTCTAGGACACCGGCCTTTCACGCCGGCAACACGGGTTCAAATCCCGTCGGGGTCGCCACCTTCCCTTTCTTCTCGAGCCGCCGGGGTACGATCGGGGCGTGCGGATCGTGTACCTGACCGACCGTCTGGACCGGCGTGGCGGTGCCGGGAACCACCTCCTGCAGGTGATCGAGTGGGCCGTCGCGGCCGGGCACCGGGTGACGGCGGCCGCGGGGTCCTTCGCCACGGAGCCACCCGAGGGGGCCGACGCCGTGATAGTGCGTGGGCTCGGTTCCGCCGCCGGAAGGCGGTCGGGTCTGTTCCGCCTCGGGCCCCTCCTCGAGGCCCACGACGTGGTCCACGTCCAGAACGTGATGAACCCCGAGGCGCTCCGGATGGCGGTCGCCACGGGACGCGCCGTGGTGACGGTGCAGGACCACCGGTTCTTCTGCCCGGGGCCGGGGCGGACGCTGCCGGACGGTTCGCCGTGCCGTTACCCGATGTCGGACGAGGCGTGTGCGGCCTGTCTGCCCGACGGGGGCTACCGGGCACGTCTGCTCGAGCTGACCCGGGCGCGGCTCGCCGCAATCCGGGGTGCGCGCCTCGTGGTGCTCTCTGCGTACATGGCGCGCGAGCTCGAGGCGGCCGGGCTGCCGGGCGCGTCGGTGATCCCTCCGTGGGTCGAACCGGGCCCTCCCCGCCGGGGGGCGGGTGGGACGTTCCTCCTCGGGGGGCGCCTGGTGGCGCACAAGGCGCCGCTGGACGCCTGGGCGGCGTGGCGCGCGGCCGGCCGCCCGCTGCCGCTCGAGGTCGCCGGAGCGGGTCCGCTGGAGGACCGACTCGCGGGCGTCCGGCGGCTCGGGTGGCTCGACCCGCCGGCGCTGCGGGAGGCGTTGGCCCGTGCCCGGGCGCTGCTGTTCCCCGCGCGGTGGCAGGAGCCGTTCGGGATCATGGGGCTCGAGGCGCTGGCGTCGGGCGTGCCGGTGGTCGTGGCGGCGTCCGGGGGGACGGCGGAGTGGTCCGGCTCAGGGTGCCTCGTGGTGGCGCCCGGGGACGTCGCCGCCATGGCCGCGGCGATCGCGGAGCTCGCCGGCGACCCGGAGCGCGCGGTCCGGGTCGGCCGAGAGGGCCGGGCCCACGTCATGGCCCGGTTCTCCCGGCGGCGGATCGAACCACTTCTCGAAGCGCTCTACGACGGAGCGGGCTGACCGGCACCCCCTTGGGGGCGGTAGGCCGCCCGGCGGGGCCGGGCCCGGTCCGGTCGAGAGCGCCCCGAGATTCCCCGGCTACTTCTTCTCGCCGGACTCGTCCGCCGCAGCCTTCCCGGCCGCCAGCCTCGCCTCGTTTTCCGCGACCTTCGCCAAGATGTCCTCGACGACCTCGCGGTGGACCGAGAACGTCAGCATCTTGAGCTTGACGAAGTCGTCGCGGTACATGTAGTACCCCTTATACTTCCCGTGGCGGGAGGAACGGCCCGAGTCCTTGATCAGGAACCAGTCGTGACCGTCCATGCGGGTCCAGCCCACCAGATGGATCCCGTGGTCGTCGCCCGTCGTGCGGTTGGCGATCCGGAACTCGCGGGAATCCTGGTCGATGAACTGGCCGGGGATGTCGAACGTCGGGATCACCGCGATGTCCTCGAACCCGTTCATGCCGGGCTCGGAGACGTCGCCGCCGATCACCATGCTGTGGCCGGACCGGATCGCCTTGAGGATCAGGGAGTACCAGACATCGAGCGGCACGTTGACGTAGCTCGCGTCGTGCCACCAGTTGTCCGGGACCTCGAACTCCGCATGGGTCCAGAACGGCTTGGAGAGCGTGGACATGAGGCTGACGTAGTCGTCGGGATCGACCTTCAGCACGTCGGCGAGGAACGCCCTCGGCGTGAAGGTCTCACCCTCCCAGGTGAAGGTCGAGGGGGGCGTCCCCATGGTCTCGTCCATGATGGCGCGGCACGCCGTCAGGATCACCTTCTCGTTCCAGTAGTTCTCCTCGCGGCACCAGTCGAGGAACGCCTTCAGGCGGCGGTGCATCAGCGCGTGATCGAACCGGCCGTCCTCGGCCGTGGTCCCCTCGTAGACCAGGCGGGGCACCACGCCGTACCGCTTCCAGATCCGGAACAGGGCGTTGGACTCCGAGCCCTCGCCGAACTCCTGCTCGCCCCGGCGGGCGATCCACCCCTTGATCTTCTCCACGTACTCCCAGTACGCCGTCCACATCTCGGAGAGCTTGATCTCCCGGCCGGTCAGCCGCTTGACCTCCGACTCCATGAACGAGGTCGTGGAGAACGACCAGCATGTGCCCGTCAGGTACTGGGGCGTCGGCGGGAAGTGCCAGACCTTCGTCCCGAAGGCGTCGGGCCCTGCGGGCCGGGGGATCGCCGACATGTCGAACCGGAGCTTTCTGCGGTTTTCTCGCTTCGCCTTCTTCTCCGCCCTGATCGCGTCGAGGATCTCCTCGGTCTTCTCCTTGGCGGCTTCCTGGAGCTTCTTGTCGCGGTCCTGCATCTCCTTGAGTACGGGGTCGCGGTACCGTTTCTCGTACCTCACGTGGTCACGGTGCGGTTGCTGGGCCTGGACGGCGGGCACGGCCACCGCTATCGCCAGGACGAAGGGAATCGAACGGTTCATGGACGCCTCCTCGGTCGTTTCGCGCAGAGCGCCACGACATCATACGCCATCCGGTCCCCGCGCTCTACGCGGGGGGACGTTCCGGCCTGCCGGCTGCGGCGTCGGTACCCATGGTGGGAAAGAACACCGTTCCTTTCTCGTGGTTGGACAGGCTGGGACACAGTTCGTATCTCCACCACGGTCAGCGAAGATGGGTGTGGCGCCGTAACCGGTAGCTGTGCGGTGAATGGTGTATCGTTCGCCTGTGCGGGGCCGGCCCGCGAGGGAGGGATGCCGTGG
>JAMOVQ010000023.1 GCA_027067575.1 Thermoanaerobaculia bacterium
CCGGGTGCGTCGCCACGGGGTGCAGCCCGAGCCGGAGGAGCCGGGGCGCACACGCCCCCACGGCCCCGGGGAGCAAAGCGACCCGGGGTGCGCCGCGCACGCGGCGCCCGGCCTGCGACCGCGCCCCCGTTCATTCAAAGTCGATGACCCGAACGCCCTCCAACGAAGCCCAGGCGGCCGGCAGCGACGCCGCAGGCGGCGCCAGCGCGTCGCACGGGCGGTCCGGGGGGAGCTCGCTCCCACCGGGGCGCACGGGCGAGGCGCGTCGCCCGCGCGAAGCGCGGGGGCCGGCCGCCGGTTGGCCCAACGGTGTGGCGGTCCGGCGCGGCCGGTTCCTGGTCCGTGACGCCAGCAGCCTGCGGTATCCTGGAAGGGTGGCAAGGGGTTCGGGTCCGGAACGGTTGCTGGTGGTCCGGTGCGGGGAGCGCCGTGTTGCGCTTCCCGCGGCGGCGCTGGTTCGGGTGATCGGGGCGACGACGGTGACCCCGGTCCCGGGGTCGGCGCCGGAGGTGCTCGGGGTGGCCCAGGTGGGCGGCGAGCCGGTGCTGGCGCTCGACCTCGCGCGGCTGGTGGGCGAGATCCCGGCGGCCAGCGCGTCGATCCCGGCGGGCGTCCAGGTGCGGGTCGGGGAGGCGGCGGACGGCGAGACGGTCGTCCTGGCGGTGGACGAGGCCGTGGGGTTCATGAAGGCCGCGGTTGAGGCGACGGGTCGGGGTGAAAGTCGCGGTCCGTTCACGGCGACGGCGGCGCTGGAAGGAGAGAGCGTCCCGGTGCTCGACCCCTCGCACCTCGGGGGTGAAGGCCGATGAGCGGGAAGGTGGGCATCCGCGCCGGGGAGGGTGTGTGGAGTGGCCCCGGCGATGGCCTCCGCTCGCTCGGGCGGTCGGACGGTGGGGTGCGGCTCGGGGTCGGTGGGGCCGGGCCGCTGGCGGTGGTTGGTCCCTCACGACCGCCGAGGGTGAGGGAGCGGATGGGTGGGAGTGCGCGGAGGAAAGGAGGCAGGGGATGACCCGGACCACTGAGGGAACGACGGGGCTCCGGCCGCTGGCCGGGCTGGTGCTGATGATTCTCGGGATCTCGATCGGGCTGGTGGCCACGCTGCTGGCCGAGTCGGGCCGCGCGGAGTGGGTCGTTCCGGCATACCTCTGGCTGTCGCTGATCGCGCTGGGGTTCTACGTGGTGGCGGTGTACCTGCCGGCGGAGCGGACGCGGCGGAAACTGCGGGAAGTCGAGGCCGAGCTGGCGGAGGAGGAACGGCGGATCGCGTTGGTCCTCCGGGAGCTCGAGCGCGGTGACTTCGTCCGTGCGCTGGAGCCGTCGGTAAACCTTCCGGAGGAGTTGGCCGCGGCGCTCAACGGCGCCGTTGAGGCGCTGGCCGGGATGGTCCGGCAGATCCTGGCGAGCTCGGTCCAGGTGGCCGGCCAGGGGTCGGCGGTCCGGGAGACGGCGTCGGAGCTGGCGTCCGGGTCGACCGAGCAGGCGGCGGCGGTGGTGGAGATCACGGCGACGATGGAGGAGCTGGCGCGCACGGCGGCGCAGATCGCCTCGAACGCTGCGGGCCAGGCCGAGCGGGCGGACGCCGCCCGGACGAGCTCGGAGGAGGGGACGTCCGCCGTGGAGGCGGCGGTGGTCGGCGTGGAGTCGGTCCGGGAGAAGATCCAGGAGATCGCCGCGCACACCGAGAGCATCGACGTGCAGTCCGGGGAGATCTACCGGATCCTGGACCTGATCAGCGAGATCGCCCACGAGACCCACATCCTGGCGCTCAACGCGGCGATCGAGGCCAGCTCCGCGGGTGAGCACGGGAAGCGGTTCTCCGTGGTCGCCGACGAGGTGGGGCGGCTCGCCCAGCGCTCGCGGGAGTCGGTGGAGTCGGTCCGGTCGATCCTGAAGAACTTCCGCAGCGCCATCCGGGCCACGGTGGTGGCCACGGAGGAGGGGACGAAGGAGGCGGAACGGGCGGCGCGGGACGCCCGCGCGGCGGCGTCGGTGATCGAGGGGCTCCGGGAGGCGATCGAGGAGACGGCGCGGGCGGCACGGGAGATTTCGGCGGCAACCCGGGAGCAGCAGAGTGCCTCGGACCAGGTGGTCCAGACGATCCGCGAGGTGGGGAACGTCATCCAGCGGGAGGCCGAGGGGCTGCGGCGGTTCACGCAGGCGGCGGAGGAGCTGAACGCCGTGGCGCTGGAGATCCAGCTCCTGGCCCAGGCGTTCCGTGTCCGCTCGTCGCGGTCGCTGAAGAACCGGATCCTGGAGTGGGCCGGTGCGGTGGGGAACCCGGCCACGCAGCTCCAGACGGCCAAGAGCGCCCTGGACGCCATCGTCGAGGAGAACCCGTTCATCGAGCTGGCGTACGTGGTGGACCCGGACGGGATCCTGACGGCATGGGCCGTCTCGAAGACCGTCCCGGAGGACCGGCTGGAGGCGATCGGGATCGGCCGATCCTACGCGGACCGGCCGTGGTTCCAGGCGATCCGGCGCGGGGAGAGCTGCCTGGTGACGCCGCTGTACGAGTCGCTGCTGACGGACCAGCAGTGTTTCACGGTGGCGGCAGTGATTCCGGGACCGCGCGGGGAGGTGCTCGGAGCGATCGGGATCGACATCGACGCGAAGGACTGGACGCGGATCTAGGGGACCGGATGGACGGGGATCTCGGCGATCTGCTGGGCCTGTTCCTCGACGAGGCGAGGGAACGCCTCGTCCGGCTCGGCCGGGTGGCACCGGAGGCCGGGAGGGACCCAGAGGCGGCCCGGACGGCGCGGCGGGAGCTCCATGCGCTGAAGGGGGCGGCCCGGATGATCGGGCTCGCCGATCTCGCCGCGCTCTGCCACCGGGCGGAGGAGCTGGCCGGGCGGGACGGGGAGCCGGTGGATGCCGCCGGGCTCGTGGAGGCCGTGGACGGGCTGGCCCGGGAAGTCGAGGCGCTTGGCGGACGTGTGGAGGGTGAGGAGGCGGAGGCTGGTTCATCGTCCTCGTCTCCGGGTGTATCGGACTCTGGCGAACCGATCCGCGCCCCGGCCCCCGTGGTGGATCGGGTGACGGAGCTGGGCACTCAGTTGAAGATCCTGGCCGCGGGGATGGAGAAGCCCGTAGCCGACGTCCGGGCGCTGGCCGCGCTGGCGGAGCGGGGCGTCCGGGAGGAGGATCCGGCCCAGGCGCTGGCGGCGCTTGCGGCCTCTCTGCGGCACGTCAGGGACCGCCTGGAGAGCGTCCAGGTCCACATGGTCCAGGCGGCCCGGGAGCAGGTGGAGCGCCTGCTCGACCTCCAGATGCAGCCGCTGGAGCCCACGCTGCTGGAGCTCGCCCGGCACGCGCGGGAGCTGGCGCACGGCCTCGGGAAGACGGTCCGGGTGGAGACGTCGGGCGGGACGGTCCGGCTGGACCGGCGGATCACGGAGACGCTGGTCGAGTCGTTGCGCCACCTCGTCCGTAACGCGGTGGACCACGGCATCGAGGACCCGGCCGAACGGGAGGCGGCCGCGAAGCCCCGGGAGGGGACGGTGACGATCCGGGCGGAACAGGCGGGGCGGCGGGTCCGGGTCGTGGTCAGGGACGACGGGAGGGGGCTCGACCTCGACGGGATCCGGAAGGCCGCCGAGGAGCGGGGGATCGGGGGGCCGGAAGGGGAGGACGCCCTCGCCGACCTCGTCTTCCTGCCGGGGTTCACGACGCGCCGGGAGGCGTCGGAGCTCTCCGGCCGCGGGATCGGCCTGGACGCCGTGGCCTCGGCGGTCCGCGCCGTCGGGGGGACGGTGCGGCTCGAATCGGAGCCGGGCTTCGGCCTGACCGTCACCCTCGACCTTCCGGCGGCCCGCCGCGGGCGGCGGATCCTCGTCGCCACGGTGCACGACCTCGTCGTCGGGATCCCGCTCTCGATGATCCGGGCGTACCACCTTCCGTCGGACGTGGCGGTCTCCGACCCCGCGGGGGACGGTGTCCTGCGGGGTGTCGTGGGCGCCAGGACGCTCAACGTGCTGCCGCTGGGCGGCAGCCTCGGCGGGGGGCACGGGATGCCAGGGCTCTACCTGGAGCTGGAGGCCGGTGGGCGCGCCACCCTCCTTCCGGTGACCTCGGTCCGTGGCGTGGAGGAGGTGCTGTCCCGCTCCATCCCGCTTCACGAGCGCCTTGGGCCGTTCTTCCGGGAGGCGGCGGTGCTCGGTTCGGGCGCGGCCGTGCCCGTGCTGACGATGGGGGAGCCGGGCGCGGCGGGGGCGGTGCGGTCGCAGGCACCGGCCGTGGGGACGGGGATCCGCCGGCTTCGGGTGCTCCTCGTGGACGACTCGCCGGTGACGCGGGAGATGGAGCGGCGGCTGCTGGAGGACGCGGGTCTCTTCGTGGAGGCGGTGGCCGACGGGACGGCGGCCCTCGCGCGGCTCGTGGCGTCGGAGTTCGACTGTCTCGTCACCGACATCGAGATGCCTGGGATGGACGGCCTGGAGCTGACACGGTCGGTGCGCGCCTCCGGCCGGTTCGGCAACCTCCCCATCGTGCTCGTCTCCACCCGGAACCGGCCCGAGGACCGCATGGCGGGGCTCGAGGCCGGTGCGGACGCGTACATGGCGAAGCAGGAGCTGGCGCCCGGTGAGCTGCCGGGTCTGATCCGCCGGCTGACGGGGGTCGGGGCATGAACGGGGACGTCGGCACGCCCTCGATCCGCGTGGTGCTCGCCGACGACTCGCAGACCGTCCGGGCCGTTCTCCGCCGTCTGCTGGAGGGGGCGGGGTTCGAGGTCGTGGGGATGGCGGCCGACGGGGAGGAGGCGGTCCGCGTCGTCCTCGAGACCGCCCCGGACGTCGTGGTGCTCGACCTGGACATGCCGGTGCTCGATGGTGCGGAGGCGACGCGGATCCTGATGGAGCGGGATCCCAGGCCGATCGTCATCCTGACCTCACGGGCCGATCCCGAGGAGTTCCGGCAGGCGGCCGGCGCGCTGGCGGCGGGGGCGCTGGAGATCGTACCCAAGCCGGCGACCCCCGACGCCTGGGTCGGGCTCCAGGGCCGGCTGGCGGAGCTCCTCCGGGCAGCGGCAGGCCGGGCAGCGGAACCGGTGTCCGTGGCCGGACGCCCCGGGGCGCTCTCGGTCGGTGGTGGTCCGCCTCCGAGGGTGGTGGCGGTCGGAGCTTCCACGGGGGGGCCGACGGCGGTCCGGGACCTGTTGCACGCGATGGGGCCGGCTCCACCGGTGACGGTGCTCCTGGTCCAGCACATGGCGGCGGGGTTCGAGGCGGGGCTGGCCGAATGGCTGGCCGTCGAGACGGGGATGACCGTCCGGATCGCGGCGGATGGGGAACCCGTGGGGGCACGGGAGGTCCGGGTCGCTCCGGCCGGAGTGCACCTGACGGTCGATGAGGGCTGGCGTGTCGTGCTCGACAGCGCCGGGGAACCCCACGGCGGGCACCGCCCCTCGGTGGACGCGCTCTTTTTCGGCTGTGCTCGGGCCGGGGCCCGGTCCGTGGTCGGCATCCTGCTGACGGGGATGGGCCAGGACGGTGTGGAGGGGCTCGCGGCCCTTCGGGAAGGCGGGGCGCTGACCATTGCCCAGGATCCCGCGACGTGCGCCGTCCCCGGGATGCCGGAGGCGGCGATCCGGGCCGGTGCGGCCGAGCTCGTCCTCGGCCCGGCGGAGGCCGGTGAGGTGGTACGGCGGCTGTTCAGGGAGGGGGCCAGGGGATGAGGCGGAAGACGGTCCTGATCGTGGACGCCTCTCCGCTGATCCGGACGATCCTCACCCGGCGGGCCGAGTCGGAGGGGTGGCGATCCCGGCAGGCACCGTCCAACGAGGCGAAGGAGGGTTTCAGGAACCGTGTCAGGCCGTGAGGGTGATGCCGTCCGGGAGCTGACCCGCCTCGTCGAGGCACGGATCGGTCACGTGGTCCCCGACCGGAACCTGCCGTTCCTCGAGGAGGCGGTGCGGCGCCGGGTGGCGAAACTGGGACTGTCGTGCGTCGAGGCGTACGTCGCCAGGCTGTCGGAACGGGAGGACGTGGCCGAATGGGAGGAGCTGCTCCGGCTCGTGCTCGTCCACGAGTCGTACCTGTTCCGGGGGAGGCGGCAGCTCGAGGTGCTCGTCGAGGCGTTCCTTCCGGACCTTGTCGAGGCGCGCCGGGAGGCACGGTCCCTGGCGTTCTGGTCGGCGGGGTGCTCCCGGGGGGAGGAGGCGGTGACCCTTGCTGTGCTCCTCGCAGACCGTCCGGAGCTCGACGGGTGGGACTGGCGGATCCTGGCGACGGACGTCGATTCCAGAATCCTGGAGGAGGCCCGGAGCGGCCTGTACGAGGGGCGGGCCGTCCGCGAGGTACCGGCGGCGGTTCTCGCCCGGTTCTTCGTGCGTCTCGGCGAGGAGCGGTACCGGGTCCGGCCGGAGATCCTGGCGCGGATCGAGTACCGTGAGCTCAACCTCGTCAAGGAGCCGCTGGATCCGCCCGGTGCGCCGTTCGACGCCATCCTGATCCGCAACGTCCTGATCTACTTTCGGCCCGAGTCCCAGCGGAGGGTCGTGGAGGCCATGGCCGGTCTCGTGGCGCCCCACGGGATCGTGGTGCCGGGTCCTTCCGAGTCGCTCTGGCAGATCGTGGACAGCCTTCGCCCCGTGGAGAGCCACGGGATCTACTTCTACCGGCCCCGCAGCGCTTCGCCGGTCCCGGACCGCACGGACGGGAAGGGGAACGGGGGACGAAACCCCGGGCAGGAACGGAGCGTGGTCAGCGGGCGGCGTCTGACCTCGCCCGGCGTGGACCGGAAGCGGGGCACGACAGCTCCGCTCCGGAACCCTGGGAGGGCCCGTTCCAAGCCGCAGGAGCCACCGTGTTGTCCGGATGGCGTGGGCGTCCGGGATGCCGTGGAGGCCCTCGTCTCGGGGCGGTTCGAGGAGGCGAGGACGGTGCTCGCAGAGCTGGCCTCCGGTGGAGATGCTCCGGCGATGGTCCATGCGCTGGATGGACTGCTCGCCGAGCTTCTGGGAGAGCCTCCGGGAACGTCGGTGAGAGCGTACCGGCGGGTGCTGTTCCTGGAACCCGGCTGGTTCCAGGTCCGGCTGCTCCTGGCCGACCTGCTCTGGGCGACGGGAGACCGGCGGCGGGCGGCCGTGGAGTACCGGAGGGTCCTCCGGGAAGCGGGAATGGCAGGGACCGTTCCCTTCTGGAACGTCCTGGGTCTGCCGGATCGCGCTGCGGCCAGGGAACATGCCCGCGCCAGGCTCCGGCCAGACCAGGAGCGGCCCTGACCGTTCTCTCGGCGAACCGCACACCGGGAGCTGTGGAGCCAGCAGCATCTCGTGAACCTGCCTGCTGACAAGTTGGGCCAGGGGGAGTACAATCCCGGCCCGGATCGGGACGATCCAAATCCATGCGTGAGGACGGGCCATGACCACATCGACCATCACCTGGACCAAGACCGACGAGGCGCCGCTCCTGGCGACGTACTCCTTTCTGCCAATCGTTCGCGCCTTCACCCGGGGCACGGGCATCGATGTCGAGCTGGCGGACATCTCGCTGGCCGGGCGGATCATCGCCAACTTCCCGGAGAGACTGAGACCGGAGCAGCGGATCCCCGACGATCTGGCCCGTCTTGGCGAGTTGACCCAGAAGCCCGAGGCCAACATCATCAAGCTGCCCAACATCTCAGCGTCGATCCCGCAGCTGATGGCGGCGATCGAGGAGCTGCAGGCCAAGGGGTACGACATCCCGGACTTTCCCGAGGAACCGAAGACCGAGGAGGAGAAGGCGCTCCGCGAACGGTTCTCCGTCTGCCTTGGCTCGGCGGTCAACCCAGTTTTGCGTCAGGGCAACTCGGACCGGCGTCCCGCGGCGGCGGTCAAGCGGTACGCGAAGAAGCATCCCCACAAGATGATGAAGCCGTGGCCGAAGTCGGGCTCCAAGACCCGTGTGGCGTACATGAGCGGGGGGGACTTCTACGGCAGCGAGACCTCCATGACCCTCGACGCGCCGACCGAGGTCAGGATCGAGTTCATGGGCGCCGACGGCACCGTCAAGACGCTCAAGGAGCCGTTTCCGCTCATCGAGGGCGAGGTCATCGACACGGCGGTCATGAACGTCAAGGCGCTCCGGAAGTTTTACGAGGAGCAGATCGAGGCTGCCAGGGCCGACGACGTGCTGCTGTCGCTCCACCTCAAGGCCACGATGATGAAGGTTTCCGACCCGATCATGTTCGGCCACTGCGTTTCCGTCTACTTCAAGGACGCCTTGGAAAAGCACGCCGACGCGCTGGCCGAGATCGGCGCCAACGTCAACAACGGTTTGGCCGACGTGCTGGCCAAGCTCGACCGGCTTTCCCCGGAGAAGAAGGCCGAGATCGAGGCCGACATCCAGGCGATGTACGAGAAACGGCCCGCCCTGGCCATGGTGGACTCGCGCCGCGGCATCACCAACCTCCACCGGCCCAACGACGTTATCATCGACGCCTCCATGCCCGTGGTGGTCCGTGACGGCGGCAAGATGTGGAACGCCAACGATGAGCTCCAGGACACCATCGCCATGGTGCCAGACCGCTGCTACGCCACCATGTACGCGACGATCATCGAGGACGCCAAGGCCAGGGGCCAGTTCGATCCGGCCACCATGGGGAACGTCTCCAACGTCGGCCTGATGGCGATGAAGGCCGAGGAGTACGGCTCCCACGACAAGACGTTCGAGGCCGAGACCGACGGCATCATCCGCGTGGTGGACGCCTCCGGCACGGTCCTGCTGGAACAGAAGGTCGAGAAGGGCGACATCTTCCGGATGTGCCAGGCCAAGGACGAGGCGATCCGTGACTGGGTCAAGCTCGCCGTCAACCGGGCCAGGGCCTCCAATACGCCGGCGGTGTTCTGGCTCGACGAGAACCGCGCCCACGACGCCGAGATCATCAAGAAGGTCGAGCAGTACCTGCCCGAGCACGACACGAGCGGCCTCGACATCCGGATCATGAAGCCGGTGGACGCCATGAAGTTCTCGCTCGACCGGGTGCGCCGCGGCGAGGACACCATCTCGGTCACCGGCAACGTGCTCCGTGACTACCTGACCGACCTGTTCCCGATCCTCGAGCTGGGGACCAGCGCCCGCGTGCTGTCCATCGTCCCGCTGCTCAAGGGTGGCGGCCTGTTCGAGACCGGCGCCGGCGGGTCCGCACCCAAGCACGTGCAGCAGTTCCTCGAGGAGGGCCACCTGCGGTGGGACTCCCTCGGCGAGTACTGCGCGCTGGTGCCGTCGTTCGAGATGATCGCAGAGAAGACCGGCAACACCAAGGCGAAGGTGCTGGCCAAGACCCTCGATCAGGCCGTCTCGGACTACCTGGAGAACGGCCGGCTTCCCTCCCGGAAGGTCCACGAGATCGACAACCGGGGCTCCACGTTCTACCTGACGCTCTACTGGGCCCAGGCGCTGGCGGCACAGAACGACGACGCCGAGCTCAAGGCTCGCTTCGAGCCCGTGGCGAAACAGCTTGCGGAGAACGAGAAGACGATTGCCGGAGAGCTCCTGGCCGCCCAGGGGAGCCCGCAGGACGTCGGCGGCTACTACCTTCCCGATGACGAGAAGGCCGAGAAGGCCATGCGCCCCAGTCCGGTATTCAACGCCATCATCGACGGGATGAGCTGAGGACAGAATAGCGTGCTGACCTGAAATCCCAACGAGCCGGGCATCCGACGCCCGGCTCGTTTGTATGCCGGGCCGAAGGATAGCCTCATCCGCTCGATTCCCAGGCAACCTGATTTCGGGTGATTGGCGTGTGTCATGCCTCGTCCGTGAGCACGGGGTGGATGCGGCATGAGAGTTCCGGAGATTGTGGATGGGAGGTGTCCAATCCCGGGGGCGATCGTCTTGGGGGAGGAACGCGGGCTGCGGTACGATGTGGGCGTGACCCGGATCTACCTCACGGGCTTCATGGGGAGTGGGAAGACGACGGTGGGCAGGACTCTTGCGTCTGCGCTCGGGATCCGGTTCGTCGATCTCGACGAGTGGATCGTCCGTTCGCTGGGCGCCTCGATCGCGGAGGTCTTTGCCCGGAGGGGCGAGGTGGTGTTCAGGGATGAGGAGCAGCGGCAGCTCGAGCTGACAACCCGGCTCGACCGGGCCGTCGTCGCCACGGGCGGGGGAACCTACTGCTTCGAGGCGAACCGGGAGCTGATTCGCAGGAGCGGAGGCGTCTCGGTGTTCCTGGAGCTTCCCTGGGGCGTTCTCCTCGCGCGACTGCCGGGCAAGAACGCCGACCGGCCGAAGTTCGGCGATCCGGAGACGGCGCGGCGGCTGTATGAGGAGCGGCTCCCCGCCTACCGGCAGGCGGACGTCGTGCTGCGGCTCGCGGGGGACGAGCGGCCCGCGGACGTGGCCAGAAAGGTGCTCGAGAGGGTTGGGGAGGCCGCGTGCGTTTCCTGATCGTCTCCGATATCCACGGCAACATCGACGCGCTGGAGGCGGTGCTGCACCACGTGCGGCGGAAGCGGTGGGACAGGGTCCTTTTTCTCGGTGACGCCGTGGGGTACGGCGGGGGGCCGAACCAGGTCGTGGAGTGGCTGCGGTCGCTCGGGTCGGCGCTCGTCGCCGTGCGCGGGAATCACGACAGGGTCTGCACCGGCCTCGACGAGGCGACCTACTTCAACCGGTACGCCCGGCAGGCGGCGGAGTGGACACTGCAGAACCTCGGCCGGAAGAACCTCGAGTGGTTGCGGGCGTTGCCGAAGGGGCCGCTGGCGGCGGGCGACGGCCTGGCCATCTGCCACGGCTCCCCGGTGGACGAGGACGCCTACATTTTCTCCGGGTACGACGCGGCCCAGGGGTTCCGGGCGGTCCCGCACCGTGTGGTCTTCTTCGGGCACACCCACGTTCCTTCCGCGTTCGTGCTTCGCTCGACGAACGGGAAGGCGCTGATCCAGGTGCGGTTGCTGAGCGGAAAGCGGCTCGTGCTCGATCTGGAGCCCGAATGCCGCTACCTGATCAATCCCGGCTCCGTTGGGCAGCCCCGGGATCGGGACCCGCGGGCGGCGTACGCGATCTACGACGACAGGGTCTCCAGGCTCTACCTCTACCGCGTGCCGTACCGGGTCCAGACGGCCAGACGGCGGATCGTGCAGGCTGGTCTCCCGCCCGTGCTCGCGGACCGGCTGGCGTTCGGCGCCTGAACCGTTTCGGAGGGTTCATGACGAGACGAGAGGTGTTCCTCGCGGCGGCCGTGCTGCTCCTGGCAGCCTTCCCCTCGATCCTCCCGGCGGCCCGTGCGCCGCTCGGGGCGCGCCTGCTCTCGGCGATCGACCGCCTCGACCCCGACACGGCGCTTCTGGCGGAGGCGGAGGCAGCTCGCGACCCCGGGGTCCGGGTGCTGGCGGCGCGCCTTCTGGCCGCCGTCGCGGACCCCGCACTCGTGGGCGTCATCGAGCGGTTCTCGCGGGATCGCGCTCCCGTCGTCCGGCGGGAGGCGCAGCTCGCTGCGGGCCGCTCGGGCCCTGTCGCTCGCCGGATCGTCGAGCGCGGGCTCGCGGACCGGGACGCCACCGTCCGGGCGGCCGCCGTCCGCGCGGCAGGGTTCCTCGGTGGGGCGGCGCCGGAGCGCGTCCTCCGGCTCCTCCGGAGGGAGCGCGATCCACGGGTCCTCGCCGCGATGGGTGAGGCGTTGCCGTCGTTCCCCGTGGCGTGGCGCGAGCCCGTCGTCCGGCGGCTCGAGGGGGCCGGCGGACCCCGGGTCCGGCTGGCCCTGGCGGCGGGGCTCGCGCGCTCCGGGACCGGCCACGGCTGGCTCCGCCGGCTCGCTGGAGATCCCGACCCCCGGGTGCGCGCCCACGCCGTGGCGGGCCTCGGGCGTGGCAACGGCGAACCGGCGGACCGGGCGGTGGTGCTGGGGGCGCTGGGCGATCCGGACCCGGCGGTGCGGGCGGCCGCCGCGGCTGTGCTCGTTCGCAGGCGCCACTGGCGGCTCGGCCCGTCCGGTGCGAAGGCGCTGCTCCGGGCGGCGCGCGATCCGGCGCTCCACGTCCGTGTCCTGGCGATCCGGGCCCTCGGGCGGCACGGGGAGACTGGTGGGAACGGGGTCCTGGAACGGGCCGTGGACGGCCCGCGGCGGTGGCCGGCGGCGGAGGCGCTGGAGGCGCTGGTCCGGCGGGGGAGGAGCGGTGGAAGGGGGGACATGTGGCTCGGCAGTGCGGAACGGTGGCGGCGGGAGACGGCGGCGCGTTGCGTAGCGCTGGCCGGAGGCCCGATGGCCGCGGCCGACCGCCGTGCCCTCTCGGATCCTGAGCCCGCCGTCCGCCTCGCCTGGGTCTCCGGCCTGGAACCGGGCCGCCAGGAACGCGTGGGGCCCGCGCTCCGCCGGCTCCTCGACGCAGACCCCGACCCCATGGTGCGGGCTGCGGTGGTGGAGATGCTCGCGGGGGCCGGGGTGCTGGACCGGGCGGCGCTCCTGAAGCTCGCGGGCCGGTGGGCCGGCGAGGAGCCCGCGGACGCCCGTGCGGCGGCGCTCGTCGGTGCGCTCGAGGCGTCGGGGGACCGGACTGCTCGCCGGGAGGTGCTGACGCTGGCCCGGCGCGACCCCTCGCCCCTCGTCGCGGCGCTGGTGGTCGACGCGGCGCGGCGGCACGGGATGGCCGCCGCGTACCCCGTCAGACCCGGCGAGACGACGGACTGGTACCTCCGGACGCTGGCGTGGGCCCGCCGTCCCTGCTGGATCGATCTCGTGACCGTTCGCGGCACCGTGCGCCTCCGGCTGGAGGCGCGGGACGCGCCGCTGACCGCCCGCCGGATCCACGATCTGGCCGCGGCGGGGTTCTACGACGGCCTGACGTTCCACAGGGTTGTGCCCGACTTTGTCGTCCAGGGAGGTGACCCCCGGGGCGACGGGTGGGGCTCCGGCGGCCTGCTGCTCCCCGACGAGCCCGGACTCGCCCCGTTCGAGCAGGGCGCCGTCGGGATCGCAACCTCCGGGCCGAACACGGGCGGATGCCAGCTGTTCGCCATGCTGCTCGGCGCGCCGCACCTCGACGGCCGGTACACCCGCTTCGCCCGGGTGGTGGCCGGGCAGGACGTTCTGGAGCGGATCGGCCGGTGGGACGGAATCCTGCGCGCCGTGGTCCACGAGGGGGAGGAACCGCCGGCGCCGGTCCCCGTCCTCGTCGGGCCGCTGGAGCCGGGGGCGGTGCTGGCGGTCCGCGGATGGCGGGAGGTGTACGACGCGTACCGGCCGGAACCAGGGGAGATCGCTCGGCTCCGTGGAGCGCTGGAGGCCGGGGCCTTCCTCCGGATCGAAGTCGTGCTCGGCACCTGGTGCTCCGACTCGCGGCGGGAGGTACCGCGGCTCCTCAAGGTGCTGGAGGCACTCGGGCCGGATGCGCCGGTCACGGTCCGGCTCGAGGGTGTCGACCGGACGAAGACCGTGGAGGATCCGGCGTGGGATCCGGCCGTGCTCCCGGGGGAGGTCGCCGGGCGTGTGCCGGAGATCGTGGTGCTCGGCCCGGACGGCGAGGAGCTGGCGCGGGTGGTCGAGACGGCCGTGGACCCGCTGGAGACGGTCCTCGCCCGGGCCGCGGAACGGACCCTCGGGGAGGTGGAACGATGAACGGGACGATGGAGATCGCGGTGACGGCGGGCTGGCCGGGCGACGCGCTCGACCGCCTGCGTGAACGGTACACCGTCAGGGTCCGGGAGAAGGAGACGCTCCTCGACGAGGAGGCGCTGGCCGCCTTCATCGGTGGCGCCCACGCGGCCATGACGATCCTTGCAGATCCGGTGACGGACGGCGTGATGGCGGCCTGCCCGAACCTGCGGATCGTGGCGAACGTCGCGGTCGGGTACAACAACGTCGACCTGGAGGCGGCGGCCCGCCGCGGGATCTGGGTGACCAACACCCCGGACGTGCTGACCGAGGCCACGGCGGATCTTGCGTGGGCGCTGATCCTGGCGGTGACGCGGCGGGTCGTGGAGGGGGACCGGATGGTCCGGGAGGGCCGGTTCCACGGGTGGCGCCCCGACCTGCTCCTGGGCCGGGGGCTCCAGGGCCGCACGCTGGGCCTCCTCGGCTACGGCCGGATCGGGCGCGCCGTGGCGCGACGCGGCCGGGCGTTCGGGATGACCGTACTGTTCCACGACCCCGGCGTGCTGGCCGGGGAGGCCGGGGACCGTCAGGTCGGCCTGGACGCGCTCCTCGCCGGGAGCGACGTCCTGTCCATCCACTGCCCGCTGACGCCGTCCACGCGGGGGTTGCTCGGCCGCGAACGGCTCCGGGCCATGCGTCCCGGCGCGTTCCTCGTCAACACCGCGCGCGGCCCGGTCGTGGATGAGGGGGCGCTCGTGGAGGCGCTAGAGTCCGGGCATCTCGCCGGGGCGGGCCTCGACGTCTACGAGCGGGAGCCCGAGGTCCATCCGGGCCTGCTGGACCGCCAGGACGTCGTGCTGCTGCCCCATGCGGGGTCGGCCACAGTGGAGACGCGCAGCCGGATGGTGGAGCTCGCTGCGGAGAACGTGGTCGCCGTCCTGGAGGGCCGGCCGCCGCGCACCCCGGTCGGAGGTCGTTCCACCGCCTGAGATGCGCCGGGAGGAGCGCACTCGGGCGAAGCGCCGCGAACATCCGGCTGACCGCCGTGGTGGTCCCTCATGGCGCAGTTCACGCCCCGGCCGCGGGGAGCCAGTTCGCCGGGAGGTGAACCGGCGGCCGGCCCCCGCGCTTCGCGCGGGCTGCGCGCCTCGCCCGTGCGTCCCGGTGGGAGCGAGCTCCCCCCGGGCCGCCCGTGCGACGCGCTGGCGCCGCCTGCGGCGTCGCTGCCGGCCGCCTGGGCTTCGTTGGAGGGCTTCGGGTCATCGTCTTTGTTTGAACGGGGCCGCGAGTCTCGCACCCCGGGACCGCCCCCGCCGCGGTCGCTTCGTCGTCACGACCGCCAGGTCAGTTCCTCCTCGCGCCCTTGCGGGAACGGCCCCGGGGCACGATCCGCGCGGCCC
>JAMOVQ010000024.1 GCA_027067575.1 Thermoanaerobaculia bacterium
TCCCGGTGCGAACGGAGCTCGGGCGGGAGGTCCGCCGCGCCTTCGTGGCGCCGGAGGGGTTCCTCATCCTGGCGGCGGACTACTCCCAGATCGAGCTCCGCATCCTGGCCCACATGTCGGGCGACGCCGCCCTCTCCGAGGCGTTCCGGCGGGGCGAGGACATCCACCGGGCCACGGCGGCCGCGGTGCTCGGGAAGGACCCCGACGCCATCACCCCGGAGGAACGCCGGGCGGCCAAGACGGTCAACTTCGGGCTGATCTACGGGATGGGAGCGTACTCCCTGGCGCGCGATCTGGGGATCGCCCCGGCGGAGGCGCAGCGGTTCATCGACGCCTACTTCGAGCGGTTCCCCGGCGTGCGCCGGTACATGGACGAGCTGCGGGAGCGGGCCCGCGCCGAGGGCGTGGTGACGACCCTGTTCGGCCGGATCCGGCGGATCGCCAACCTGGACGCCGCCAACGCCAACGTCCGGGCCGCCGCCGAGCGGATGGCGATCAACGCGCCGATCCAGGGGACGGCCGCGGACATCATCAAGCTGGCCATGATCGAGGTCCACCGCCGGCTCGAGGGCTCGCCAGCCCGCCTGCTCCTGCAAGTCCACGACGAGCTCGTGCTCGAGGTTCCCGCCGGTGAACGGGACGCCGTGGCGGCCGAGGTCCGCGACGCCATGGAGCACGTCATCGAGCTCGACGTCCCGCTCGTGGTGGACATCGGCTCGGGCCGGAGCTGGTACGACGCGAAATGACCGCGAGGGGACACTCCCTTTCCGGGCCGGCTGACCCGGAGTTCGGCCCGGGGGTTCGGCGGGAGGCTCGTCCCGGTCGGTCAGGGCGTCGCGTCGCCCGTTCCCGGGGCGCTCCGGGGCGGTGTGAGCGGGGGCGACCCGGAAGAAGAGTGTCCCCTCCGCGGCGGCGGGGGTCAGTCGGCGACGACGAGGGGAGTCTCCTCGAGGTAGGCCGGCGAGATGGCGTCCAGGATCACCCGGCCTTCCGCCCATGCGGGCAACGGGAGGCCGAGCAGGTAGGTGACTGTGGGGACCACGTCCACCACGTCGCATGGGGAGAACCGGTGCCCGGGATCGACACCCTGCGCGAGGAGCACGAGGGCCCCGTCGGGGCATGCTCGGGGGCTGACCCTCCAGCGATCTCCGCCGCCGAGGAAACGGCGGACCCGCTCCCACCCCTTCGGCCGAGCCATGCCGTACGGTGAGAGAACCACGGCCGGCCCGCGGCCGGCCCACGCCTCGAGCAGATCCCCGAGGAGCGCGTCCATCGCCTCCAGCTCGAGCCCCATCACGGCACGCCGGTCGGCATCCTCGGGGCCGAGCGGCTCGAACCGGCGGCGGGCCTCGGAGAGCGACTCCAGGACGACCCACACCGTGGGCGCCCCGTGCCGTGCGGCCTCCACCGCGCGGGCCGTGCGGATCGAGTCCACCGAGAGGGCCTCGAGGAGCGCTTTGCCGTCGGTGCCAAACGTCGCCGCCACGGCACGGAACGAGGCCAGGAGATCGCCCGGGACGCCGGGGTAACGGCCGGTGCCGGTGGCATCGGGTTCTCCGCCGGGACGAGGCCAGCCGATGACGGCGGCCCCACCACGACCCGCGAGCCGGCGCCACAGCCGGGGGACCCGTGCGGGTGGCGTCCGCACCGGCACGGCCCAGGGAGGGAGGAACAGCCGATCGCCCAGCGGAGTCCACGGGAGAACCTGGATCGGGACGTCCCGCAGCCCCGGAAGGCGCCACGCCCTGCTGGACTTGACCCCGTGGCGAGCCGGAGAACAACCGGTTGCGGCGCTCGTCCAGAGCGCCGTCCTGAGGAACGGGGTGAACGGTTGCACGGCACCCCACGCGCCCGCGGACAGGAGGTGCCGGAACGCGGGGAACCGATCGGAATCGGCGTTGGTCAGGAGGAACGCCGTGTCGAGGCCCTCGATGCCGACGACGAGCAGTGGCGGGGATGCCTCGGCGGCGGCCGGTGCCGTCACAGGCGCCGGAGGGGGCGGAGTCGGCGCCACGACGAGCCGGATCACCGGCGTCAGTAGGGCCAGCAGGAAGGTGCCCCAACAGACGGCGTTTCCCCGGGTCCGGCGGGCGGCCCGGCCCAGGAAGGCGACGACGATCCCGACCGCCAGGAGGGAGATGGCATCCTGACCGAGGATCCGGTGTCCACGGCCGGAAAGGAACGCCTGGAGGGTCTCCGCGTCGGTCCAGGCCAGGACGGCGGCGGAGGCCAGCACGCCGGCGCTCACCACGCCGGCCGCCACGGCTACCGTCCGCTCCCGGCGCCGCCGTCGGCACGCCGCCAGTCCTGCGGCGAACAGGAGCGTCCCCAGCGTCACCGCGCCCCAGGCCCCCCACTGACCCAGGGCGAACGCCAGGCCCGGACCACCGGGGCGGACCTCGGGGTTGAGACGGAGCACGAGGAGCAGGGCGAGGAACCCCGCCTCGACCCCGACGATCGCGGCCTGGATCAGAAGGCGCCGAACGTTCATAATCCCCGGGTATGGTACCGCGACGCGACCTCCCCGCCCGCCTACTCCACCGCCGGGAGCTGTCCCCCACGGTCTACGCCGTGACGTTCCGCCTCGAGGGGCCGTTCCACCGCCCGGCAGCCGGTCAGTTCGTCATGCTCGGCGCGCCGGGGCTCGGCCGGCCGTTCTGGCGGCGGGCGTTCTCGCCGGCGGCGTACCGGCGAGGGGAGCTGGAGCTGATGATCCGCCAGGTGGGCTCGGGGACGGCGTACTGGCGGAACGCCCCGGCCGGGACGCCGGCCACGCTGCTGGGTCCCCTCGGGAACGGGTTCGGCATCGCGGCCGGCGGGGGCCGGATCGCTGCCGTGGCCGGCGGGATCGGCCTGCCGCCGCTGCTGATGGCTCTCGAGGAGGCCGCCCGGCACGGCCGGGAGGCCGACCTCTTCCAGGGCGCCGCCACGGCGGGGGAGCTCCTGGAACCGGAGCGGTGCAGGGAGATGGCCCGTGGTACGGACGGAGAGTTCGTCGCCACGACGGACGACGGATCCGCCGGAGAGGCCGGGTTCGTCACGGACGCGCTGGAGCGCCGGCTCGCGCGGAGATCGTACGGCCTCGTGCTGGCCTGCGGCCCCCTGCCGATGCTCCGCGCCCTGGCCCGGATCTGCCGGGAGCGCGGAATCGAGGGCCGGTTCGCCATGGAGGAACGGATGGCGTGCGGCGTCGGCGTCTGCCTGGGATGCGTGGTGCCCCGGGCCGGCGGCGGCCACGCGCGGGTCTGCGCGGATGGGCCGGTGTTCGGTGCCCACGATCTGGACTGGGAGGCCATGGCATGAGCCCGGATCTCACCACCACCGTCGGGGCGCTTCGCCTGGCGAACCCCGTGCTCGCCGCATCGGGAACGTTCGGCTACGGGCTGGAGCTCGAGGATCTCTGCCCGCCGGAACGGCTGGGCGGCGTGGTGACCAAGGGGCTGAGCCCCGCGCCGCGCCCCGGCGCGCCCATGCCCCGGATCGCCGAGACGCCCTCGGGGATGCTCAACGCCATCGGGCTCGAGAACATCGGTGTCGAGGCGTTCTGCCGGGAGAAGCTGCCCCGGCTCCGCGAGCGCGGCGTCACGGTGATCGTCAACGTCTTTGGCGAGACGCCGGCCGACTACGTCACCGTCATCGAGCGGTGCGAGCGGGAGGCGGGGGTCCACG
>JAMOVQ010000025.1 GCA_027067575.1 Thermoanaerobaculia bacterium
GACACAATCCCAAGATGCAACCGCTCCAGGCCCTCTGAACCACTGACCACCCTTTCAAACCCCGCCCCCCCCCACGGCTGGAACCCCTACACACCATCGACGAACCCTTAGCGGTGGATTCTGGGGGTGGAGGGCCACTTGCGGGAACCGTCTCTCCCTGGTAAGGTTGCCCCGCCTCCGCATGGCGGAGGCCGTGACCATTCAGGAGGAAGAAAACGTGAGTCACTTCGACGCTCAGAAACCCGACATCATCGACGAGTTCCGGCTCCACCCCGGGGACACGGGCTCCCCGGAGGTCCAGGTGGCCCTGCTGACGCGGCGGATCCAGTACCTGACCGAGCACTTCAAGACCCACAAGAAGGATTTTCACTCCCGCCGTGGTCTGCTGCGGCTCGTCGGACGGCGCCGCCGTCTTCTGGAGTACCTCAAGAAGAAGGACATCACCCGCTACCGCGAGCTCATCAAGCGCCTCGGTCTCCGCGGGTAAGCCATGACGTACTCCAGGACCGTCGACATCGACGGACGCACGATCCGTTTCGAGCTCGGTGAGCTCGCCAAGCAGGCCGACGGCGCCACGGTGGTCCGTCTCGAGGACACCATGGTGCTCGTCACGGCGTGCGCCAACACCGAACCCCGCCCCGGCGCGGGGTTCCTGCCGCTGACGGTGGACTACCGTGAGAATACCTACGCTGGCGGACGGATCCCCGGCGGCTGGTTCAAGCGCGAAGGACGGCCGACCGAGCGTGAGATCCTGACCTGCCGCGTCATCGACCGGCCGATCCGGCCCCTGTTCCCGGAGGGGTACTTCCGGGACACCCAGATCATCGGGTTCGTCCTCTCCGCCGACGGCGAGAACGATCCCGACGTTCTGGCCCTGAACGGCGCATCCATGTCGCTGATGGCCGCGGGACGCATCCCGTTCACCACGCCGATCGGTGGCGTCCGGGTGGGCCGGATCGACGGCCGGTTCGTCGCGTTCCCCACCCACGAGGAGCGGGACCGGTCCGACCTCGACCTGATGGTGGCCGGGACCGAGGACGCCATCGTCATGGTGGAGTGCGGCGCCATCGAGCTGACCGAGGATATCATCCTCGACGCCCTCGACTTCGCACACGCCGTCATCCGGAAACTCATAGCGGCCCAGCGCGAGCTGGTCGCTGAGATGGGCGTGGTCAAGGAGCCGTTTGAGCCCGAGCCGAAGCCGTGGGACGAGGCGTTCGAGGCCTCGATCCGTGAACGGTGGCACGGCCCGCTCCTGGAGGCGCTCCGGACCAAGGGCAAACTGGCCCAGAAGGACGCCATCAAAGCCGTTGCCCGCGAGGCCATCGAGGCGATCCCCGAGGATCAGCGCGAGGAGTCCGAGCCGTGGATCAAGGAGATCCTCCACCAGATGGAGAAGGAGATCACCCGGGAGACGATCCTGGGCGAGCGGCAGCGCCTCGACGGCCGGGCGTTCGACGAGATCCGCCCGGTGGCGTGCAAGGCCGGTCTGCTTCCACGGACGCACGGTTCCGCCCTGTTTACCCGAGGCGAGACCCAGGCGCTGGTCACCTGCACGCTCGGGACCAAGGAAGACGCCCAGATCATCGAGGCGTTCGAAGGCGAATCGCACCAGCGGTTCCTGTTGCACTACAACTTCCCGCCGTTCTCCGTCGGTGAAGTGCGGTTTCTCCGCTCACCGTCCCGCCGCGAGATCGGCCACGGAAACCTGGCGCGGCGGGCGCTCAGCCCGATGCTGCCTTCCGAGGACGAGTTCCCCTACACGATCCGCGTCGTCTCGGACATCCTGGAGTCCAACGGCTCCTCGTCCATGGCGACGGTGTGTGGTGGTTCCATGGCCATGATGGACGCTGGCGTCCCGCTGGCCAAGGCCGTGGCAGGTGTCGCCATGGGTCTGGTCTCCGACGGCGAGCGCCATGCCGTCCTGACCGACATCGCCGGCCAGGAGGACCACTACGGCGACATGGACTTCAAGGTCGCCGGAACCCGAGACGGGATCACGGCGCTCCAGATGGACATCAAGATCGCCGGCCTGCCCCGCCAGGTGATGGAGGAGGCGCTGGAGCAGGCCCGGCAGGCCCGGCTGTTCCTGCTCGACAGGATGGCCGAGGCGATCCCCGAGCCACGCCCCGACATCTCGCCGTACGCGCCGCGGATCTTCACCATGAAGGTCGACCCCGACGTCATCCGGCTAATCATCGGCCCCGGCGGCAAGACGATCCGCGGGATCGTGGACACCACCGGCGCGAGAATCGAGGTGGAGGACGACGGCACCGTCCGGATCGCCACCAACGACCAGGCGGCGGCGGACAAGGCGATGGAGATCATCACCGCCATCACCAAACAGCCCGAGGTCGGCGAGGTGTACGACGGCGTGGTCAAGCGGCTCGAGCCGTACGGCGCCTTCGTCGAGATTCTCCCCGGCCAGGACGGCCTGCTCCACATCTCCGAGGTCAGTACCGAACGCATCCCGGACATCCGCGACGTGCTGGCGCTGGGCGACACGATCAAGGTCAAGATCATCGGGATCGACGGCAACGACCGGATCAAGCTCTCCCACCGCGTGCTGATCGAGGAGGAGGACCGGGCCCGCCGGCGGGCCGCGGGCGAGGACGTTCCCGAGCCCGAACCCGAGGACCGGCGCCGGCGGGACGACCGCGGGGGACGGGGCGGACGCCCGCACCGTGACCGCAACGACCGCAGCCGGGGCCGCAGCGGCAACCGTGGCGGCGGCCGGCACCGCTGACCGCAAGACATCTGCATCCAAGGGGGCGCCCACCGGGCGCTCCTTTTTTTCATGCGTCTGGATAGCGGTGAGCTGGATGCGCCCATCTCGCGGGTGAACCGGCGGCCGGCCCCCGCCCGGGCCGGTGCCCCAGGGAGAGGTAAACAGTGTCCTCTATTCATGTGAGCCCAGGGACGAGCGAAGCGACGTTCCGATTGGTGCCTCAGAGAACCAGGCCCTTCACGATCGGGACTGTCCCCACAACCTGGCCGAGATCCTCGCCGAGAGGATGGCGCTCTACCTGGTACCCCACTCACCCATCTGCCCAGGGACGAGCGGAGCGAGGTTCCGGTTTGCGCTCCAGAGAACCAGGCCCATCACGATCGGGACTGTCCTCCAACCGACCGACCTGTCGGCCGAAACGAAGGGCCTTCGCGTGGTACCCCATCCCTCGCCCGCCCAGGGACGAGCGAAGCGATGTCCCGGTTGGCGCTCCAGAGAACCAGGTCCTTCACGATTGGGTCTGTCCCCCGAACGGAGCCCTTTGCCATCCAGCAATCGAGCGCCCCACGAGGAACGGGCCGGCGTGGGGCCGGGGGCGGTCCGGGGACGGAGGCGAGGGCAAGCCCCGGGACGGCCGCCGGGACGCCGAACGCAGGCGGCTTGGCCCGAGAGGGTGGATGGGTGGGGGAAGGGTAAGTCGCCGAGAACGGCGTATCCGGCGAGCCGTCCCGGGGTGCAGCCCGAGCCGCAGGAGCCGGGGCGCACCCGTCCCCACGGCCCCGGGGAGCGGAGCGACCCGGGGGAGCCGCGCACGCGGCGCCCGGCCTGCGACGGCGCCCCAACGAAGCGAGGAGGGGCCGCGCGGATCGTGCCCCGGGGCCGTTCCCGCAAGGGCGCGAGGAGGAACTGACCTGGCGGTCGTGACGACGAAGCGGCCGCG
>JAMOVQ010000026.1 GCA_027067575.1 Thermoanaerobaculia bacterium
GCTCCGTTGTGGGGACAGTCCCGATCGTGAAGGGCGTGGTTCTCTGAAGCGCCAACCGGAACATCGCTCCGCTCGTCCCTGGGCGGGCAGGTGGGTGGGGTGCCAGGTGGAGCGCCATCCTCTCGGCGGGGGTTTCGGCCAGGTTGCGGGGGCAGTCCCGATCGTGATGGGCTTGGTTCTCTGGAACGCCAACCGGGTCGTCGCTTCGTTCGTCCCTGGGTGGGTGAGGGGTGGGGCACCGGCTGGGAGTACTTCGTTGGTCTCGACTCCGTCACGGACTTCGGTGTCAGAATGCCGGTGTTCCTCTGCCTGGGGGGATCGGTCGACGGGTTGCGGCGCGACCCCCTCGGCCCCGCGGGCGTTGACCCTTGCGGGCTCGGGTGTTAGCGTTGGATGGGAGGAGGAGCGTCATGGCGGACTATTCGATGATTGGCCCGTTCGTGCTGTTCAAGGAGGTGGAGTCCGACGAGCTCGGCCGGCTCTACCGGGCCCGCGAGGTGGACAGGGATGGGTGGCGGCGGACCGTCTGGCTCCGGGTCTTCCAGGCCGCTGGGGTGCAGGTCGAGGCGCTCCGGGAGCGGATGGCGCTCGTCAACGAGCTCTCCAGCCAGCTCAAGGCCGCCAACGTGGTCTCCGGTCAGGAGCTGACCATCGTCGACGGGACGCCGGTGCTCGCCTGGGACCACGTTCCCGGCAACCTCCTCTCCAGGCTGCTCGCCACGACGCGCGAGGAAGGGTTTCCTGTCCCGACGGACAACGCCCTGCTGATCATCGAGAAGATCGCCCTGGCGCTGGCCTCGGGTCTGGCGTTCGAGCTCGAGGGCCAGAGCCTGATCCACGGTTTCCTCCATCCCGCCATGATCATGGTGACGAACGAGGGTGAGGCTCAGGTCTCCGGGTTCGGGTTTGCCGAGCAGCTGCTCGGGATCCTCGATGATCCGGTGGCCCGCGAGCGGTGCGCCCCGTACCTGGCGCCGGAGGTCCTCCAGGCGCGCTCCACGACCAAGCGGGGCGACGTCTACTCCCTGGGCGCCATCCTGTTCGAGCTCCTGACGGGCCAGCCGCTCCCGGCGGATCCGGCAGCCCGTGCCGAGGCCGTGGCGAATGCGCGGATGGCGCTGGAGGACGAGCCCATCCCCGACGACATCGCCGCGCTTCTCAAGCGTTCGCTGGCGGACCGCCCGGAGGAGCGGTTCAGTTCGGCCGCCGACTTCAAGAAGGAGCTGGACAAGCTGCTGTTCGGCGGCGCCTACAGCCCGACGACGTTCAACCTCGCCCTGTTCATCGACCGGCTCTTCCGGGCGGACATCGAGCAGGAGGAGAAGGAACGGATGGCGGAACAGGACCTCGATCCGGCACCGTACCTGGCGCCCGGGCCCGAGGACGAAGAGGAGGAGACGGAGCTGGCCGTGGCGAAGGCGCGGAGCCGCGCGGGGATGTGGATCGCGCTGGCGGCGGCGCTCGTGCTCGTCGCCGTCGCCCTCGTCGTCCTCGCGCCGAAGTTCCGGCAGCCTGCGGCGCCGCCGACCCCGACGCCCGAGGAGCTCGCCCGCAAGAAGGAGGCGGAGCAGAAGCGGTTCGAGGCGCTGGTCCAGGAGGAGCTGCAGCGGCTGATCGCCGAGCGCGAGGCCCAGAGTCAGAAGGAGCTCGAGCAGCGTCAGAAGGAGATCGAGAGCCTCAAGAAGAAGCTCAAGACGGTTCAGAAGCCCCAGGGGAAGCAGACGATGACGGCAGAACAGAAGCGCCAGGAGGAGGCGATCCGGGAGCAGCTCGCCCAGGCCGAGGCCGCCAAGAAGGCCCAGGAGGCGAAGCTGGAGGAGGCGCGTCAGAAGGCGCTCGAGGAGGCGCGCCGCAAGGCCGAGGCCAAGGCCGCGCAAGCGGCGACCCCCACCCCGGTGCCGAAGGCTGCGCCGACCGGCGCCCCGGCCGCCGCCCCCACCGAGGCGCCGAAGGTGGCCGCCGCGGCGTCGCCGGCCCCGGAGGCCGCCGCGCCCGCTTCGGCCGCCACCGCAACGGAGCAGATCACCGAGGGGATGTACGTGCCACCGACGGAGCTGGACACGAGTCCCGCCGTGCTCCGGACCGAGGCGCCCCACTGGTCGCGGATGGCACTCAACTCCCGGCGGCGCGGGGTGGTCATCCTCTCCGCCCGTGTCGATGCCGAGGGCCGCGTGACGGCGGTGAAGATTCTTCGGGCCGACGACAAGGGGTTCGGGATCCCCAAGGCCGCAGCCGAGGCCGTCAAGAAGTACCTGTTCAAGCCGGGCACGAAGAACGGTGTCAAGGTGACGACGGACACGACGGTGGCGATCCCCTACTCGTTCCGGGGACGGTAGGCGGCCGGGGGCCGGGCGAAACTGGCACGGCGTGACGTACCGAGGCCCTGCGGCGGATGCCGCAGGGCCTCGAATCATCGCTCACCGCGGCGTCCAGGCGGGAACCTGGACCCGCGCGAGAAGAACCGGCTTCCGCCGTTCTACTTCTCGACGCGCTCGCGGAGGGTCTTGCCGGGCTTGAAGTGCACGTAGTGCTTCTTCGGGATGGTGATCGTCTCACCGGTGGCCGGGTTGCGGCCCTGGCGCTCCCCGCGCTGGCGGGTGGAGAACGTCCCGAACCCCGGGATGGTCACCTTCTGGCCGGCGTCGAGCGCCGTGGCGATCAGTCCCTTGCCAGGCTGCGCGGCGAAGATGATGTCGAGGATCTCGGCAGCCTTCGCCTGGCTGATACCGGCCTTCTTCGCGAGCTTCATTGCCATGTCGGTCTTGTTCATGCCAACCTCCGTATTGGTTTCATCACGAGGCATTATCGGGGCGAGTTTCGCCTCCTGTCAAGGGCCATCGGCCTTTTCGCGGTAATCTCGGCCGGATCGGAGACTGATCGGTCGTTGTCCGTCTGTCACCGCGCCCGCGGATCTTACGTGCAGTCAGTTGGTTGCGGAAGCCGTCATTGGGTCTCCCCGGATGCCGGGCCGGTCGTGGATCCGTCCCGCCGGAGGATCGTCTGGAGGTAGCGGCCCGTGTGGGACGCCTCGGCGGTGGCCACGGCCTCGGGCGGGCCCTCGGCCACCACGCGGCCGCCGGCCTCGCCGCCCTCCGGACCCAGGTCGATCACCCAGTCCGCCGTCTTGATCACGTCGAGGTTGTGCTCGATGACCACGACGGTGTTACCCCGGTCGACCAGGGCGTGCAGGACGTCGAGGAGCTTCCGGACGTCGTGGAAGTGGAGGCCCGTGGTCGGCTCGTCGAGCAGGTAGAGGGTCCGGCCCGTGGCGCGCCTGGCGAGCTCCCGGGAGAGTTTGAGCCGCTGGGCCTCGCCGCCGGAGAGGGTGGTCGCCGGCTGGCCGAGCTTCAGGTAGCCCAGGCCGACGGCGATCAGGGTGTCGAGGATCCGGGCGATCCGCGGGACCGGACCGAACAGCTCCCGCGCCTCCTCCACCGTCAGCTCGAGCACCTCGGCGATGTTGAGCCCCTTGTACCGGACCTCGAGCGTCTCGCGGTTGTACCGGGACCCGTTACAGACGTCGCAGGTGACGAACACGTCGGGCAGGAAGTGCATCTCGATCCGGGTGCGTCCCGCTCCCTGGCACGCCTCGCACCGCCCCCCCCGGACGTTGAACGAGAACCGCCCGGCCCGGTACCCGCGGGCCCGGGCCTCCGTCGTCGCGGCGAACAGCTGGCGGATCGGGTCGAACACCTTGGTGTACGTCGCCGGGTTGGAGCGGGGGGTCCGGCCGATGGGGTTCTGGTCGATCATGATGATCTTGTCCAGATGCTCGATGCCGGAAAGGCCGTCGTGCGCCCCGGGCCTCGTCAGGGTCCCGTACAGCTCCCGTCCGACCGCCTTGTGGAGGATCTCGTTGACCAGCGTCGACTTCCCCGAGCCGGATACGCCGGTCACGCAGACGAAGAGCCCCAGCGGGAACCGGACGTCGATCCCCTTGAGGTTGTGTTCCCTGGCGCCGTGGACGGTCAGCGCCTCCGGCCCGGGCGCGCGGCGCCGCTCCGGGACGGGGATGCGGAGCTCCCCGGAGAGGTACCGGCCGGTCAGCGATTCGGGGAACGACGGGATCCGCCCGGGCGGGCCCTCGGCGACGACCCGTCCGCCGTGGCTCCCGGCTCCCGGTCCCAGGTCGATCACCCAGTCGGCCTCGCGGATCGTCTCCTCGTCGTGCTCCACGACGATGACGGTGTTGCCCAGGTCGCGCATCCCGGTCAGGGTGTCCAGCAGGCGCCGGTTGTCGCGCTGGTGGAGCCCGATGGAGGGCTCGTCCAGGACGTAGAGGACGCCCATCAGCCGGGAGCCGACCTGGGTCGCCAGGCGGATCCGCTGGGCCTCGCCGCCGGACAGCGTGCCCGCCATCCGGTCGAGCGTCAGGTACTCCAGCCCCACCGAGACCAGGAACCCCAGCCTGTCCACGATCTCCCGGAGCACCTTGTCCACGATCCGGCGCTCCCTGTCGGTGAGGCGGAGCCCGCGAAACCATGCGAGCGCCTCGTGGACCGGGACGGCGGCGACCTCGGCGAGGCTCCTCCCGCCGACGCGGACGGCCAGCGCCTCGGGGCGGAGGCGGGCGCCGTGGCACTCCGGACAGGGCGCCAGCGACATGAACCGTTCGAGCTCGCGGCGGACCTCGTCGGAGCCCGTCTCCCTGTACCGCCGCTCGAGCCGCGGCACGAGCCCCTCGAACCGGTCGCGGAAGACGTACGCGCTCCGGCGCCCCTCCCAGCGGAACTCGACCTCCTCGTCCGAGCCGAACATGATCAGCCGCCGGACCGCCTCCCGGAGCTCCCGCCACGGCGTCGACAGCGAGAACCCCGCGTGGCGTGCCAGCTGCTCGAGCTGGCGGCGGCGCCAGGAGGTGGAGCCCTCGCGGATCACGGCGAGGCAGCCGGCCGCGAGGGAGCGGTCCGGGTCCACGACCAGCTTCTCCGGGTCGATCTCCCGCAGGAACCCCAGGCCGGAGCAGCGGGGGCAGGCGCCCTGGGGGGCGTTGAACGAGAACAGGCGGGGGGAGATCTCCGAGAGCGAGTACCCGCACCGCGGACAGGCGTGGCGGGCGGAGAGCAGGAGCTCCTCCGAGCCGGGTACGGCGATCCGGACGAGCCCCTTCCCGGCCTCCAGCGCGGTCTCCAGCGAGGCCGCCAGACGGCTCCGGACGCCCTCGCGGACCGAGAGCCGGTCCACGACGATCTCGATGGTGTGGACCCGGTTCCGGTCGAGCTCGGGCGGCTCGGTGACCTCAACGACCTCCCCGTCCACCCGGGCCCTGACGAACCCGTCCCGGGCCATCCGCTCGAACAGCTTGCGGTGTTCCCCCTTGCGCCCCTCCACCACCGGGGCGAGGACGAGGAACCGCTCACCCTCCGGGAGCGCCAGCACGCGGTCCACCATCTGCTCCACCGTTTGCGGCTCGATGGGGAGGTCGCACTCCGGGCAGTGGGGAATCCCGATGGAGGCCCAGAGGAGCCGCAGGTAGTCGTGGATCTCCGTCACCGTGCCTACGGTGGAGCGGGGGTTTCTCGACGTGGTGCCCTGCTCGATGGAGATCGCCGGCGAGAGCCCCTCGATGGCGTCCACGTCGGGCTTCTCCATCTGCTGGAGGAACTGCCGGGCGTACGCGGAGAGCGACTCCACGTACCGGCGCTGGCCCTCGGCGAACAGCGTGTCGAACGCCAGCGACGACTTCCCCGAGCCGGAGACTCCCGTGATCACCACGAGCCGGTCCCGCGGGATCTCCACGTCGATCCCCGCCAGGTTGTGCTCCCGCGCACCGCGGATGACGATCCTGTCCTTCATTCCGCCTCCGCCGTAGCCCAACACGGCTCCCGGCCGGTTCCTTCCGGGACGGCCCCGCGGCTACAGCTCGCCCTTCATGGCGCGCTCGGCCTCGCGGTCCAGCGCCCGCCGCCGGAGGGTCTCCCGCTTGTCGTGGAGCTGCTTGCCCCGGACGAGGGCGATCTCGACCTTGATCCAGTTCCCGTCGAGGAGCAGGGCCAGGGGAACGACCGTGTACCCCTTCTCCCGGCTCTTGGAGGCCAGCCGCTCGATCTGCCGCTTGTGGAGCAGCAGCTTCCGTGGCCTGACGGGATCGTGCTGCGCGTAGCCCGCCTGCTCGTACGGGCTGATGTGGCATCCGACGAGGAACGCCTCGCCGCCCTCGAAACGGACGTACGCCTCCTTGAGGTTGACCCGGCCCTCGCGGGCGGACTTGACCTCGGACCCGGTCAGCTGGAGCCCGGCGACCTCGGTCTCGAGGATCTCGTACTCGTGCCGGGCCCGCCGGTTCCGTGCGAGCACCTTCGGCTCCGCCCCGCGGGGCCGTTCCCGCCGCCTGCCCCTGGCCATCGCTACACCACGTTCCCGAGCGCCCGGACGACCTCCGGGTCGAACTGGTGGCCCGCCGCGGAACGGAGGACGCCGAGCGCCTCGGTGCGGCCCACGGGACGCCGGTAGCTGCCGTCGGAGGTCAGCACGTCGTAGACCTCGGCCACATGGACGATCCGCGCCAGCTTCGGGATGGCATCGCCGCGGAGCCGGTCGGGGTATCCCCCGCCGTCCCACCGCTCGTGGTGGTGCCGTACCGCCTCGGCGACCACGGGGAGCCCGGCCTCCGAGAGGATTCGCTCGCCGATCACCGGGTGCCGTGCGTACAGACGGCGCTCCGTGGGGCCGGGCTGAGGGTGACGGTACAGCCGCTCGTAGTCGAGTTCGCGCATCCCGACGTCGTGGAGCCATCCGGCAAGCGCCGCGGTCTCGATGGTGCGATCGTCCTCTCCCAGGTCAGCCGCCAGCCGCCAGGCCAGGCGCGACACGGCCTCCGAGTGGTGCCTGAGCTCCGGAAACCGCTGTTCCCCGGGCTCCAAGAGCGCTTTGGCCAGCCGCCGGGACTGCCGGATCGCGGTACGCGCCTCCCGGAGCATCTCGACCTCGCGCGCCAGAATCTCGAGCACCGTTTCCGGCACGGGGGAACCCAGCCCGCCGAGCACCGTGCCGGCGAGTCCCCACCCGTCCTCGGTCAGGAGCGGACGGCTGGCAGCCATCTCCCGGGGAGTGTCCCCTGCGCCCTCGACCACCGCGGCGTCCACGGTCCACGTACGCTCCGATGCGGGATCGGGAGCGCCGGCGAGCAACGACGCCTGGTGCCGCCGCAGCGTGTTCAATGCGTCAGCCCCCGGCCGCGCCACCGAGCGGACCACGGTGTGGGCCTGGCCGTCGGCCGCAAGCGTCACCGCCACGGCGCCGACGCCGGGAAGGGCTGCGAGCCGTTCCACGGTCCCGAGCAGGAACGGGAGGGCGCCCCGGTCGAGAAGGCGCGCATCCCGGATGCGGGATGTGCCAGGACGTTCCTGGTGGACGGTCTCCTGCGTTCCGCTTTCCTCGAGGTCGGGGTACAGCCCGGAGCTGCGGACCAGCGCCACGAGCGCCGAGGCGATGGCGGTGGCGGCCTCCTCGTCGGCCGGCGTGAACACCTTGCGGCGCCCCTTGTCGCGGACGTCGGCGAACCCGACGAGACGTGAACCGGTGTACAGCGGCACGAGCAGGATCCGCGCCGTTCCCGCGCCCTCCAGGTACTCGGCGATCTCCCGGGCCTCGCCCGGGCTGTTGAACGCCTTCGGACGGGTCCGGAGGTGGCGGGCGAGCTGCACCATGGCAGCCCGCGGCGGGAACTCGGCGGCAAGAAGGTCGCGGCGGCCAAAACCGTACTGGGTGACGAGGAGGTACCGCCCGTCCTCGGCGAGGAGGTACAAGGCGGCTTTCGTCGAGTGGACCTCCTCCAGGAAACGGTAGAGGAGCTCCTTGAACCGTCGTTCCATCTCGGGGTTCCAGCCCGGCAGCACCGCGGTCACGCCAACCCTCCTCCCCGGACCGGCCAGCGGTCCGGACGGCCCAGTGTAGCACCGGACCTCGACTGTGGCATCCGCGCCACACCCCGTCTGTTCCATGCCACACCTCCTGGCGAGCAGGTACAGCCCGACCCCGGAAGACGCAATGATGACGGCGGTTGTTCCTTGCGATTCTGGGTGGCACGGATCGTGCTTGCCGACAGGAGCGGAAGGGAAGGTTGGAATGATCCGATCGCAACGGACACTCGGCAGGACGGTGGCCACAGCCGGTGTGGGGCTCCATTCGGGAGAGCTCGCCCGTCTCTGGCTTCACCCGGCGCCTGCCGGTCACGGGATCCGGATCCATCGCCGGGGCTCGAAGGAGATCATCCCCGCACGGGTGGACTCGGCCCAGGAGCTCTCCTACGCGACCCGCCTCGGTCTCGGCGAGGCCTCCGTGTCGACGGTGGAGCACCTTCTCTCGGCGCTCGCCGGTCTCGGTGTGGACAACGTCCGGATCGAGCTCGACGGTCCCGAGATCCCGATCAAGGACGGCTCGGCGCTCCCGTTCGTCCGGTTGATCGAGCGTGCGGGCGTCGTCGAGCAGGCGGCGCCGGTCAGCGCCATCCGGATCCTCGAACCGATCGAAGTCCGGGAGGACGGCAAGTGGATCCGGGTGGAGCCGGGCAGCGAGTTCGTCGTCGACTACCGGATCGCCTTCGACAACCCGGCCATCGGGTACCAGCGGTTCGTCGGAGCCGTGGACCCGGAGACGTACCGGGACGCCGTGGCGCCCGCCAGGACGTTCGGGTTCCTCAAGGAGGTCGACTACCTCCGCAGCCGGGGCCTCGCCCGCGGCGGCACGCTGAGCAACTGCATCGTGGTGGACGGGCCGAAGGTCCTCTCCGGGGAGCTCCGGTTCAACGACGAGTTCGTCCGCCACAAGGTTCTCGACCTGATCGGCGATCTTGCGCTCCTCGAGTACCCGTTGATCGGCAGGGTCACGGCGTACAAGGCCGGGCACGCCCTCCACGCCGCGCTCTCCCGGGCGATCCTCGACCAGCCCGAGAAGTGGGTCATCGTCGGTCCCGAGGGTGCGGCCACCGTGGTGCCGTTCCCGCTCGAGACCGAGGTGGCGGCGACCGGAGCCATGTCCATGTGACCGCAACAGGAACCACGCATCCGCTCGCGCGGATCTCCGGGGGCACGTCACGTGCCCCTTTCTTGCGCCACGGCCGGCCGCTCGGGAAGGGACACTCCCGAAATGGGGACACTCCCTTTCTTTTCCCCTGCCGCGTCCGTTCCGCTCCTCGCGGCGGCGGGGACCGTGTTCCCAGCCCCGCCCCCAGGACGCCGTCTCCGGAGGGCCCGTGGCGGTGCCGCCATCGGAAATAAACAGTGTCCCGTTCTCTTGGGCCTGTTCTGAGAAAATCAGTGTCTCTTCCTGTTGGGGTGCGGGTGGGATGGCCGTTTGCGGCCGGGGGCGCGATCGGCACTGTGGTAAAGTTGCAACACCATGCGGGTGGCGGCGCTCCTCCTCGCGCTCGTAGCCGCCGGGACGGCCGAGCCGGTCCTCCATGTGGCGGCGCGCTGGGAGCCTTCAGGGCTCCGGGTGGAGCTGCACCTGTCCGGCCCGCTTCCTGAGGCGATGGAGAAGGCGCTCCCCTCGGGAGCAGTGGTCCGGGTGCTGTACCCGCTGAAGGTCCGGTCGCGTAGACGGCTGTGGTGGGACAAGAAGCTGTTCTCGTCGGAGGCCGAGTCGCTCGTCGCCTTCGACCCACTGACGGGGCGGTACCGGTGCCAGTTCCGGCTCGGCGACGTGGTGATCTCCGTGCACGAGACCGCCTCCATCGAGGCGGCCCGCGGCTGGCTGACCGATCCGCCGCCGTTCCACATCGTCATCGCCCGGCGCCGCCCCCATGTCCGGATCGAGGCGCGCGCCATCTTCGCCAGCGGCACCACGTGGCTCGTCTTTCCGTCCTCCGCGGGAACGGAGTGGGTGGAGGCGCAGGTCCCGGCGGAGGACGATCGATGAACCGCCTGGTCGAGGCGTGGCACCGCCACCGCCGCGAGAACCGGTTCCTTCTGGGCGTCTTCGTCTCGCTCCTGGTGCTCTCCACCGGAGCCTTCTTCCTCCTGCAGCGTGCCCAGGCGGCCTCACCGCGGGAGCTCGCCAACAGGATCCTGCTGTTCGTCCTGTGGTACCTCGACCTGTCGCTCATCCTGATCCTCCTGTTCGTCCTCATCAGGAACCTCGTCCACCTGGCCATCGAGCGCCGTATGGGCGTGCTCGGGAGCCGGTTCCGGACCAAGCTCGTCCTGACGTACGTAGGTCTCTCCCTGCTCCCCGTCGTGTTCATCTTTCTCGTCGCCACGAACCTGCTCCAGCGTTCCATCGACCGGTGGTTCTCGGCGCCGGTGGAGGAGGTCCTCCGGGGCGGGGCGGCGGTGGCGGAGCAGGTCCGCTCCCTCGTGGAACAGCACCTCGAACGGCAGGCGGCCGCGGCCGCCGAGGAGCTCGCCGGCAACGGCGACCGGGAGCTCGACCAGCTCCAGTCGCTCCTCGGCGTCGATCTCCTGGCCGTCTACGACAGGGGCCGGCTCGTCCAGGCGGTGACCGACCCGCGCCGGATCCCCTCCTCGACGCCGCCCCTCGCGCCCTCGCTCCTCCGGGTCCCGGGCCACCGGGCCGACCGGTGGCGTGGCGGTCTGCTCGTCCGGGCGTGGCGGCCGATACCTGGCCGTCCCCGCCGGGTGGTCGTGGTGGGCGACATGCTCCCCCGCGACCTGCTCCAGCACCTCGAGCGGGCCACGGCGGCCCACGCGACGTTCCAGGAGATGCAGCTCGAGCGGGGGACCATCACCTGGACGACGATCCTCGTCTTCCTGGCCATCACCCTGCTCCTGCTGTTCGGCACCGTCTGGATCGGCCTGTACCTTTCGCGGCGGTTCACCGAGCCGCTTCTGGCCGTGGCCTCGGCGACCCAGCGCGTCGCCGAGGGGAACGAGCTCGAGGAGATCGCCGTGCCCGCGACGGACGAGGTCGCGGTGCTGGTCGACTCGTTCAACGCCATGGTCCGCCGGGTGCGGAGCACCGAGGCGGAGATCCTGGCGTCGAACCAGGAGCTGGCGACACTCCTCGCCACCGTGCCCACCGGCGTCCTGACGGTGGATCCCGCCGCTGGCCGGTTCCGGGCCAACCCGTCGGCGGCGCGGCTTCTCGGTCTGGAGGAGGGCGACCGGTGGACTCCGCTCGACACGCTGGCGGCGCCGGGCCTCGGGCCGCTCCGGACACTCCTGGAGGACCCCGACCGCCTCGCAGGCCGGCGGGAGATCGACCTTGAGACCGATGGGGCGCTCCGGCACGTCGAGGTCTCCGCCCGCCGCCTCCCCGGGGGTGGCTGGGTCGTGGCGGTGGACGACCTGACCCAGCTCGTCCGGGCCCAGCGCCAGGCGGCGTGGAGCGAGGTCGCCCGCCGGATCGCCCACGAGATCAAGAACCCGCTGACCCCGATCCGGCTCGCGGCGGAGCGGATCCTTCGCCAGACAACCGGCGTGGACGGAAAGGCCCGGACCGTCATCGAGACCGGGTGCGCGGCGATCATCGCCCACGTCTCGGGGTTGAAGGAGCTCGTGGACGCGTTCCACCAGTACGCCCGGATGCCCCAGGTCAACCCCAGGCCGACCCGGATCGACACCCTGCTCAGGGAGGTTGCGGCCCTGTACGTCGGCGTTCGGGACGGGCTTCAGATCGAACTCGCATGGGACGCGGGGGAACGCACGGCGTTCGTGGACCCCGCGCTGCTGCGCCAGGCGCTGGTCAACCTGCTGGACAACGCCGTGGAGGCGATGGACGGTCCGGGAACCATCGTGCTCCGGGGCGAGGTGGCCGACGGCGACCTGACCATCGAGGTGCTGGACGAGGGCGTGGGTCTGCCCACCGAGGACACGGGGAAGCTGACACAGCCGTTCTTCTCCACCAAGGGGCGCGGGTCCGGGATGGGGCTGGCGCTCGTCCACCGGATCGTCAGCGACCACGGCGGCAGCCTGGAGCTGAGACCGCGGCCCGGCGGCGGGACGGTGGCGCGGATCGTCCTGCCGGGCGTGGTGCCGCGGGGCGAGGGAGGAGTGTGATGCACCAGGGATCGATCCTCATCGTCGACGACGAGCCGGGGATCCGGGAGTTGCTCGGCCAGATCCTTGGCGACGAGGGGTACGAGACGGCCGAGGCGGCTTCCGGCGAGGAGGCGCTCACTCTGCTCGAACGCGAGCTGTACGACCTCGTGCTCCTCGATCTGTGGCTGCCGGGGATCGACGGGCTCGAGGTGCTCCGGCGGCTCCGGGAGGCCGGGTACCAGGTGCCCGTCATCGTCATCTCCGGGCACGCCTCGGGGGAGCAGGCGGTGGCCGCGGTCCGGGAGGGGGCCAGAGACTTCCTCGAGAAGCCGTTGAGCTACGACCGGGTTGTGCTCTCGGTGCGGAACGCCTTGGATCAGGCGCGGCTCGAGCGGCGGGTCGCCGAGGCGGCGGAGGGGCGGGTGGCCCTGACCGGTTCTTCGCCTGCCATCCGGGAGCTGCGCCGGCAGGTGATCACGGCGGGGGCCTCGGAGGGGCGCGTGCTCATCAGTGGTCCCAACGGCTCCGGGAAGGAGGTCGTCGCACGGATGCTCCACCGGCACTCCGGGCGAGCCGGCGGACCGTTCGTCGCGGTCAACTGCGCGGCGATCCCCTCCGAGCTGATCGAGAGCGAGCTGTTCGGCCACCTGCGCGGTGCGTTCACCGGGGCCGTGGAGTCGAAGCGGGGCAAGTTCGAGCTCGCCGACGGCGGCACGCTGTTCCTCGACGAAATCGGCGACATGAGCCTGCTGACGCAGGCGAAGGTCCTCAGAGTGCTCCAGGAGCAGCGGTTCACCCGGCTCGGCGGGAGCCGTGAGATTACGGTGGACGTCCGGGTCATCGCCGCCACGAACAAGGATCTGGAGGCGGAGATCGAGGCCGGACGGTTCCGGCAGGACCTGTTCTTCCGGCTCAACGTCATCCCCGTGCGCGTCCCGGCGCTGGCCGAACGGCTGGAGGACATCCCGGAGCTCGTGGAGGAGTTCGTGGCGGAGGTGGCCGGATCCACGGGGCTCCGGCCCAAGTTGTTCGCCCCGGACGCCCTGGACAGGCTCCGTGAGTACGGCTGGCCGGGCAACGTCCGGGAGCTTCGGAACGTGGTCGAGCGGGTGATGATCATGGTGCCGGGCGAGACGATCCACGCGGCGGACCTGGCGTTCCTTCCGGCGGATTCGGGCGTCGCCCCTCCCGCCGGCGAGGTTCCGCGGGATCTTCCGCTCCGGGAGGCGAGGGAGCGGTTCGAGCGGGAGTACATCCGGCAGGCCCTCGAACGGTGCGGCGGCAACGTCACCCGTGCCGCGGCCCGGCTGGGGGTCGAACGGAGCCACCTTCACCGGAAGTTGCGGCAGCTCGGACTGGCTCCGCGTTGACCGGCATCGAGCCGGCTTGATACCATCGGGAGGTCATGGCATACCCGGGGAATACGGAGCTGTCTCCCGAGGCCCAGGAACGCGTGCTCTCGACGTTCCGTGAGGTGATCCGGAACATCCAGGCGGGCCGGCGGGACGAGGCGAAGATCGGGCTGGAGTTCGTGCTCCGGCTCGATCCGGAGTTTGCACCAGCCGTGGGGCTCCAGCGCCAGATCGCCAGCGGCTCCGGCGAGCTCGACCTGGGCAGTGTCCTCGAGAGCCTCGCGGGCCCCGCCCCCGAGGAGCTGGAGTCGGAGCTCGTCCGGGCGGTGGAGCTCTTCTCGGAGCGGCACTTCCTCGAGGCCAAGGAGGTTGCGGAAGCGGTTCTCCGGGAGCTCCCGGGGCACCAGGAGGCCCGCCAGCTGCTCGGTCAGATCCAGGAGGCGCTCAAGCTCGAGGCCCAGGTCGCCGGGTTCCTCTCCCAGGCGCGGGAGGCGCTGGACCGGGGCGAGGGGCAGGAGGCGGCCAACTTCGTCACCATGGCCCAGGCGCTCGATCCGAACCACCCGGGGATCTCGCCGATGCTCGCCGAGCTCCAGGCCGTTGCGCCCCAGGCCGCCGCACCGGCTCCCGCCGAGGAGGAACCCGTGCCGGCGGCTGCGGAGGGCGAGTTCGATATCCGGTTCGAGACGATCGAGGACCCGGCCGCCCATGCCGGCGGGGCAGAGCCGCGGGAGGGTGACGGGTTTCAGTTCGAGTTCGGCGGTGCCGCAGAGTTCGATTTCGGTGAGGCTGCCGGGGAGGCGGCTCCGTCCGAAGAGATCCCTTCCGGGGCGCCGGGTGAGGACGAGCTGTTTTCCTTCGCCGGGGAGGGTGGGGCCGATGCCGGAGAGTCTCCCCCGTCCGGGCCCGGTGCGGACGAGAAGGTGGCCGAGCTCCTGGGCCGTGGTCAGGAGGCTTTCGACGCCGGGGAGTTTCAGGAGGCGATCGACGTCTGGTCGCGGATCTACCTGATCGACCCGTCCAACGACACGGTCTCCGAGCGGATCGACACGGCCCGCGCCCGGCTCGAGGAGCGGTCTCGCGAGCTGGAGCTGCTCCTCCACGATGCAGCGGAGGCCGCGGAAGCGGGGCGGCCCGCCGAGGCGCTGGAGATCGTGGCGCAGGTGCTCGAGCGGGAGCCCGGCCACATTGAGGCGCTCGATCTCAAGAGACGGCTGGAGCAGGGCACGGGAGCGGCTGCCGAGACGGAGCCAGGCCAAGAGATCGCCATGCCGGAGATCGAGGACGACCTCTTCCGGGAGGAGCTGCCGTCCCAGATCCCCACGCCGGCCGAGCCGCTGGAGATCCCCGACCTCCCGGAGATGACAGCTCCGGTCCCTGCCCGGCGAAAGCGGTTCCCTTTCCGGCTGGTCGCCGTGATCGTCAGCGCGCTCCTCGTGGTGGCCCTTGGAGCCTGGTTCGGGACCCGGATGCTCTCCGGCCACGGCAAGGCGGAACAGGACTCCGAGGCGGCCGAGCGGGCGATTCGTCAGGCGGCCCGGCTGTACCGCCAGGGCCGGATCGAGGAGGCGATCCACATCCTTCAGGAGGCCCGCGCATCCTCGGTCGACCAGCAGCGGATCGCGATGCTGATCCGGCGGTACCAGAAGGCGCTCCAGCCGCCGACACCGACGCCGGTCCCTGCAGTCCTCGGGGATGCGGAGGCCGCCGCGAGGGAAGGACGCTGGCTGACCGCCTACACGCTCGTGCTCGAGGGGCTCCAGACCCAGCCGAAGGACCCCGGTCTTCTCGAGCTGAAGGAGCAGATCGTCCAGCAGGAGCCGCTCGTCCAATCGTACGCCGCCGCGGCGGGTCGAGGCGACGCGTCCACCGCGCTCTCCATCGTGCGTCAGCTCGCCGAGCGGCACCCGGACGATCCCGCGGTGGTGAAGGAGCTCGACAGACAGCTGTTCAACGCCGCGGTGACCGAGCTCAGGCAGTACAACCTGACGGGAGCCAACGTGCTGCTGAAGGACCTGGCGGCGCGGCACCCCGACGACGAGGAGGTGGGGCGGATCCTGGAGTTCATTCAGAAGTACAGGAACCGGCCCGTGGACATGCGCCTCAAGATCTTCATCTCGACCATCGAGCTGCGATGAGCGACCCAGACCTTCGCGTGAGCGGCGAGAACGGGGGAACGGAGTCTCCGCTGGATCTCGCGTTCGAGGAGGAACCGGCGGTGTTCGACGACGCCGGAGAGGATGAGCCCGGAACCGAACGGGGCGTGGTCCCGGGGCCGCTCCTCGCCGCCGCCACCGCCTGGGCGGACCTCGTCCTCGTCCTGGCGGTCTGCGCAACGGCCGTGGCAGGGATCCGGCTTCTCGGCCTGCCGCTGTCCGGTTCGGTGCTGCCGTGGGCCTGTGGTCTCGGGGGGCTTGCATGGATCACCGTCTCGGCGATCCTCCTCCCGACCCGGAGGTCGTGGCCGGGGGCGCTCGTGCTCGGACTCGTGCTCCCGCCGGATGCCGGAAGGGACGGGGTGGTTCGCCGTCTGCTTCTCATCCTCCTGGCCATCGCGACGGTGGGACTCCTCTCCGCCCTGGCCTCCGGCCGCGACCCCTGGGCCGATCTCGTGCCCGAGAGATCGCTCTGACGCCCGCCGCCGCAAGAGGCGGGGAGCGTGTCCCCCTGGCTACACCTTCCGGCGCTTGAACACCATCCCGATGTGATCGGTCGCTCCGGTCTTGAAGTTGATCGCCGTGATGGAGACCAGCTCCCATCCCTCCTCGCCGAGCTCGTTGAGCTCCGCCTCGTAGATCGGGTCGAGCCGGTAGTTCTCGGAACGGATGTTGATGATCCTGTACTCCCAGCGCACCTGTGCCATCCGTACCTCCCTCCCTCGCCTCGAACGGGCGTGGGCATTGTACCATCGGGACGATGCCACGGCCCCGCCTTTCCATCGTCGTCCCCGCGTTCGAGGAGACTGGACGGCTTCCCGGCCGGCTCGCGGCGTTCGGGGCGTACCTGGAAGGAAGCCCGTGGTGTCCCGTGGAGCTGCTCGTGGTGGACGACGGGTCCACGGACGGGACCGCGGAGGCGGCGGCCGCTGTGCCCGTGCCCGATGGGGTCGGGCTCCGGGTGCTTCGGCACGAACACAACCGTGGCAAGGGTGCGGCGGTCCGGACGGGGTTTTCCGCCAGCCGGGGCGAGCTCGTGCTGATGACCGACGCCGACCAGTCGACGCCTGTCGAGGAGCTCGCCGCCCTGGCCGCGCGGATGGCCCCGGGGGCGGTTCCCATCGCCTCCCGCGCCGCAGATCGGCACCGGATCGTCCGGCGCCAGCCGGTGTACCGCGACCTGATGGGGCGGACGTTCAACCTTCTCGTCCGGGCCGTCCTCCTTCCAGGGATCGGCGACACCCAGTGCGGGTTCAAGCTGTATCCCGGGAGGCTCGCCCGTGCGCTGGCTGCGGCGCAGCGGATCGAGGGGTTCGCCTTCGACGTGGAGCACCTCGTGCTCGCCCGGCGGTGGGGATGGCGGGTCGTGGAGGTCCCCGTTGCGTGGGCCCACGCCGAGGCATCGAGAGTCTCGCCGTTCCGGCACTCCCTCCAGATGCTCCGGGACGTCGTCAGCCTGGGCGTCCGGAGGGTGCCGCCTGCGCCGGTGGGCGGGGCGCCGGCCCCGCCGCCGCCCTGGCTTCCCGAGGTGCTGGCATGACGGGGCCGGTGGATCCCTGGCGGGTCGAGGCGTTCCTCGAGCAGCTCGAGTGGGAGCGCAACCTCTCGCCCCGGACCCAGGCGGCCTACCGGCGGGAGGTCCTCCGGTTCGCCGCGTTCGCCTCGGAGGAGCTGGGGAGGGCGTGCCCCCGGAGCATCGAGACGGCCGACATCCGGGCGTTCGTAGCCCACCTGCACTCGCTGCGGCTGGCGCCCCGGTCGATCCAGCGGGCGCTCGCCGCGCTTCGGACCTACTTCCGGTTCCTCACCGCAGAGGGAGTCGTGCCGGCCAACCCGGCCGCGGCCGTACCGAACCCCCGGGTGCCAAGGACGCTCCCCGACACCGTCCCTCCCGCGGCGCTGGAGGCGCTGTTCGAGGCGTTTCCCGAAACCCCTGCGGGGCGGCGGGACCGGGCGATCCTCGAGCTGCTCTACGGGTCGGGGTTGCGGGTCTCCGAGCTGGTGGGGCTCGACCTCGCGGACGTGGACCGGGGACGCCGCCTCCTGCGGGTCCGCGGCAAGGGGCGCAAGGAACGGATCGTCCCGTACGGAGGCAAGGCGGAGGAGGCGCTGGCGGCGTACCTCCCGGAGCGGGCCGCCTGGCGGCAGGGTGGTGGCCGGGACGACGATCCGCTGTTCGTCAACCAGCGCGGAGGCCGGCTGACGGACCGGTCGGTCCGGCGGATCGTCGACGCTGCGGTCCGCAGGGTCGCCTCCCTCCACCGCCTCCACCCCCACTCGCTGCGCCACGCCTTCGCCACCCACCTCCTGGAGGCCGGGATGGACCTCCGCGCGATCCAGGAGTTGCTCGGCCACGCCTCGCTGGCCACGACCCAGGTCTACACCAACGTGGACCTCGAGCACCTGATGGCAGTCTACCGCAGGAGCCATCCGAAGGCGTGACGGTCTCAGGATGCCCGGACGTCCCGGGATCCATCCGGGGCCAGTCGTGCCCGGGTGTTCCTTGAACGGTTGTGCCGTGTTGGTACGGTGGGGCGCTGCCTGTTTCGTGACGAACCGACGGGGCGGTCACTCCGCCGAAGGACCGGTGCTCCTTCGGGAACGGTTCTTGCTTCCCCGGAATTCTGGAATCACGTCCGACCGGTCCGTGCGGCACTCGAGAGGCTGCCGGATCGTCGGATGGAGGAGGATCGAATGGTCGGGAAGAATGGATCGTTGATTCGGACGGTGCTGGCGGGGCTCGGGGTCCTGATGGCCGCTGCGGTCTGCGTGGCACAGCCGGTGCCAACGGTGACGATGGATGTGCCATCGGAGGTGATGCTGGGCGAACAGGTGTCGTTCACCGTGACCTTCGACAACACGTCGGCGACCGACCCGGGGTACGGGCCGATCATCGACCTGGTGTTCCCGGTCAACGGCGCCGATGGTGCGGCAGGGACGGACACGCCGGATGGAATCTCCTTCGTCTCCGCCTCGTACCTGGGCCAGCCCGTGGACGTGACGATCCGGACCTTTCCGGATGATGGGGGAGGCGTCGGCTGCAGGCGGCACCCCTTCTTCATGAAGCCGAATCATCGCCGGAAGTGGGTATGCGGAACTGCGGGCGACACGCTCGTCGTGCTCAAGCTTCCGTTCGGCTCCGTCGTTCCAGACCAGCCTCCGATCACGGTGGACGTCACGGCGAATCTGTCGAACCTCGCGGATCTGCAGGTGCCGTTGCCCATTCATGCCAGGGGAGGGTTCCAGTACGGCGCCGATCCGCTCGATAACCCGTGTTGCGATTCTGTGATCGTCAATCCGGACGATTCCGACTCCTCGTCCTGGCCATCCTCCTCCGTCACCCCGATCCTCATGCGGATCTCGAAGATCGGCCTGTCCCCCGACACCCTGGCGCCGGAGGACGAGACCACCGTCGGTCCCGGGTTCGAGCGGTGGTTCCAGATCACGGTGGACGTGGCCGACGGTCAGACGATCACGAACCTCGACGTGACCGACATCCTCCCCGACAACGTCCAGTTCGTGGCGGTGACGGCGACGCAGGTCAACGGTTCGGATGTCTCCACGACGGCTGTCGCGACGCCGAGCACCACGACGCCGGGTGGAACCCTGACGCGACGGTATGCAACGGTGACGGGGACGACGGGCGCCAACGACGTGGCGCTGGTGTTCCGGTACTACGTGCCGCGTCTCGATGCCAACGGGAACGAGACGATCCCCGAGGGGTCGTGCTCCAAGGTCCTGGGGTTCAACGACGCCGCTACGCTGGGTGACTGGGATCCGATCGATCCCCGGGATCCGTCTGGAACGGACAACGCGGGGATCGATCCCCCGGGACACGAGGCCGGGTTCTCTGGCAAGACGATCGCCGTGCAGGAAGATGCGGCCATCGTGAACGATCTCGGCGCGGCGGGGGCGACGCCCGGCGACACGGTGGAGTACATCGTGGAGTTCCAGGTCTCGGACGTGATGGCGTTCGACAGCCTCCGGCTCGAGCAGGTGATCTCGGACGGGCAGCGGTTCGACACGTCGTTCACCCCGACGATCCAGGTCAATGAGCACGGAACCTCGACGGGACCGGCGGCGTTCGATGCGGCGAACTTCACGGTGACGGATCATTACACGGGGTCTCCATCCGCCGTGGCGCCCATCGACGGAACCCAGACCGTGGAGTTTCGTGTGTCCGACGAGATGGTGCATCAGGGGCTCGACGCCGCGGTTCTCGGAAACTGCGTGCCCGATGGCGGGACCGGAGGCGGTCCTCCCGACTGCTCGGTCTATTCCGGAGGCAAGGCGAAGGTCCGGGTGGTCTTCCGGACCATCATTCAGGATCAGTTCACCGATGACTACCCGTCGGGCGATCCCTCCGTCGATCAGGGCGATGAGCTGACCGGTGATGTGGACGTCTACGGTAACCTGCTCGACCCCGAGGATCTGACAGCGACGGGGAGCACGTGCACCGACGACTCCGATGCAGGTGTCACGATCGTGCGGGGGAACGTCACGAAGGAGGTCTATGCCATCAACGGGTCCACCTCGTTCCAGACCCCGGTGCTGGTGGCGCCGGGCGACGAGGTGACCTACCGGATCCGGTACACGCTGGCGACGTCGGATTTCGAGAGCCTGGTGGTCCGGGACTTCCTGCCGCTTCCCGTGTTCATGGCGACGGACGTGACGACGTTCACCTCCGTCGTGGATGGTTCCATCCCAGCAGCGGGCGAGGCAAAGTACGGCCCGGACGACACGTTCCACGCCTACTCCGGAATCGACCCGACCCTTTCGACCAATGCGGCATCCAACGCCGTGGTGTTCGATTACGGGGATTTCGACTCGGCGTCGAACCAGGCGACGGAGATCGATCTGCTGTTCACCGTCAAGGCGACGGATGAGCCGTACGCCGACGGCATGGTCCTGATCAACCAGGTCCGGGTGCACGAGGGATCGACCAACGCCGAGGAGTCGGACGACGATGCCATTGCACCCGTGACGCTCATGATGCCCCGGCTCGTCGTCCGGAAGGGGGCGTGCCAGACGGACAACCCGGACGAGCAGTACGATCCGCCGCTGTCCGGCGGGGGGTGCCCGGGGCAGGTGACGTCCGATGACCTGGCCAACGATCCGGCGCTCTCGGATTCCGACGTGTCCGGTATCGACGTGGGCGACCACATGACGTTCTCCATGACCATCGAGAACCAGGGCGGGGCGGGAGCGTTCGACATCACGATCCACGACGTCATGCCGCCAGGGTTCTGTCTGCCCGGCTGCACCACGGCCGATCCCATGTGCGCCGCCGGAGCGTCGGGGCTCAACTTCTCGGTTGTCCGGGGAGACGGGTTCGTTCCGACGTGGGTGCCACAGGGAACGTACAACGACGACAGGGACCTGTTCTCCAACGGCCTGATGCTCGACGATTCGGCCGGACAGCCGCTCTTCCAGCCGCACGATCCGGCGGCGGGGACCAACACCCTGACCATCAGTTACGAGCTGGAAATCTGCGACATCTCTCTCGTCCCGGGGTCGTTGCTCGCCAACCAGGGGGGTGTCAGCAGCTTCGCGAGCCGGGAGGGCGGACCGAACTTCGTCGATCCCAACAACCCCGTGGACTACACCGACCAGGCCACGATGACCCTGGCCATGCCTCAGTTCGCCAAGGCGCTCGTGGGGACCTCCATCACCGACTCGGTCAACGCCGCCGACGAGGTGGTGATCGGCGAGATGGTGACGTACCAGCTCACCCTCACGGTGCCCGAGGGAACGATGCCCTCGACCCACATCGTGGACACCCTGGATCCCGGCCTGGCGTTCGTGGACGTGGTTTCCGTGGTCTATTCCTCCTCGGACCTGACATCGACCAACACCATCGGGATCGGTCCGAATCCGTCCAACGTCACCGTCGGAGCGAACGGATCCAGCCTCGATTTCGATTTCGGCGACCTGGTCAATGCAAACACGGACAACACGGTGGACGAGACGGTCACCGTCGTGTACCGCGCTGTGGTGCTCAACATCGCCGCGAATCAGGCGGGGACGACGCTGGGCAACTCGGCCTCGGTCTCGTGGACCGATGGCACGCTCGGACCGGTCTCCGCCGCCGATGTGGCGGTGATCGAGCCGGCGATAGCGATCGACAAGAACGCCTCCCCGACGGCGGTCGATGCCGGCGACGTCATCACGTACACCGTCAACGTGACGAGCCCCAACGATCCGTCGGCGGCCTCGGCGATGGACGTCGTGGTGACCGACACGCTCCCGACCGGGATGACCTACGTGGCCGGATCGCTCGGAACCGGTACCTGCGCCACGACGCCCACGGCGCTGGACGACAGCAGTGCTCCGGCCCTGACGGTGACCTGGGCCTCATTCCCACCGGGTGGCTCGTGTGAGATCACCTACCAGGCCACGGTGGATCAGAGCGTGGAACCCGGACAGGGGATGCCCAACACGGTCACGGATACCTGGACGAGCCTGCCGGGCGATCCGGGCCAGATCTCGGCCCACAACGGCGACGCCACCGAACGGAACGGTTCGGGTGGTGTCAACGACTACACGGGGACGGACTCGGCGACGGTGACGGCCCGGAATGTCGACCCTGCCAAGTCGGTGGGGACGACCTCCGAGAGCTTCACGTCGGGAACGGACGTCGCCGTGGGTGAGGTCGTCCGGTACCGTATGGTGATCGAGCTGCCCGAGAGCACGGTGCCCGATCTGCGCCTGCAGGATGTTCTGCCAGCAAGCCTGCAGTTCATCGACGACGGCACGGCGCGGCTCGCGCTGGTCTCCAACGGGAGTCCGATCACGTCGACGGAACCTGCCGGCTCCACGCTGGGGCTGGCACTGGGCAACGGTCCGTTCGGCAGCGGTCCGTGGGTCCAGGGGAACGATCCCACGGCGGTGACGCCGACCTTCGTGCTGCCCGACGCCAACATCGGATCCGATGGCTCTCTGACGAACGATCCGGACAACTGGGCGCCCGGGACGGACGTCTTCTTCAAGCTTGGAGATCTCGTCAATCCGGATTCCGACACCGATTCGGAATGGATCGTGCTCGAGTTCAACGCCGTGGTGGTCAACACCGCGGACGTCAGTAACGGCACGGTGGTGAACAACTCCTACCTGGTCCTCTCGGGTTCCGACGAGCTTGCGGACTCCGGGCCCGCCGGGATTCCGTCGTTGACCGTCCGCGAACCGGCGGTGATCGACCTCGTCAAGACCGTCACGCCGACTTCCGGCGACGCCGGGGACACGGTGTCCTACCAGATCACCTGGTCCAACTCCGGGACCGCCACGGCCTGGGACACCGACCTCGTGGACGTCATCTCCTCCGGACTGGCGCTCAACGCAAGCTCTGTCACCATCACCCTCTCGGGCGGCGCGACCGGGGCCACCGATCTGACGGCGGGCAACACGGTCCACGTCCAGGTGACCGAGATCCCCGTCGGTGGCTCGGTGACGGTGACCTACACGGCAACGATCGAGACGAGCGTGGCGCCGGAACAGGTGCTGTCCAACTCCGTGGACCTGACCTGGACCTCGCTGCCCGGCCAGAACGGAACGACGGGCAACCCCACGGGGTCCGATACGCCGGGTGGTCCGGGTTCGGACACGGGTGAGCGCGATGGATCCGGCGGGGTCAACGACTATTCCGCCTCGGATTCGGCCGACGTGACCATCACGTCGCCGGAGATCACCAAGACCGTGGCGTCCACGTCGGAGCCTTCCACGGGGATGAATCAGGGCGGCGTTCAGCTGCTGACCATCGGCGAGACGGCGACGTTCTCGATCACGATCACGTTGCCCGAGGGCACCACGCCCACGGTGGTCATCACCGACTCGCTCCCGGCCAACGCCACCGGGGTCATGGAGGTGGTCTCCACCTCGGTCGACTCCATCGGCGCGAACCTGACGCCGGCCAACAGTCCGGCGGTCGTCACCATCACCGACGCCAACCTGGGCGACGGGATCAACGACACGGTGAGCTTCGACTTCGGACAGGTCCAGAACGCGCCGGACGGCGTGGTGGACGACAACGATCGGATCACCGTGTCGGTGACGGCTCGCTTGAAGGACGTGCCCAACAACTCGAACGGCAATGTGCTGACCAACACGGCACGGCTCCAGTACGGAACGGGGCTCCAGGCGACCGACACGGCCGACGTGGAGGTGGTGGAGCCCGAGCTGGACGTCAGCAAGACGGCCTCGCCCACCACCGGCGACGCCGGGGACACCATCACGTTCACCGTCACGGTGGACCATGCGGGCACCTCGACGGCCGACGCCTTCGACCTCGTCGTGACGGATCAGATTCCCACGGACATGACCTGGGCCGGAAACGTGCAGACGGTTTCCGGACCCGCTCCGACGGTGGATACCTCCGGGTTGCCCACGGTGACGTTCTCGTGGGATGATCTCGCGCTGGGCGCGGGACCGTACACCTTCACCTTCGATGTCACACTGGACACCACGGTCCAGCCGCAGCAGGTGATCACCAACACGGATGGCCTCACCTACGACACGCTCCCGGCGGACAACGATCCCGAGGAGCGGGACCACTCCGACTCCGACTCGGCCAGTGTCACGATCTCGGCTCCAGGTGTGACCAAGACGGTCACATCGACCTCGGTCACGGCCACAGGGAATGGATCGGATTCGGAACCCGATCTGACCATCGGTGAGCAGGTCACGTACGAGATCACCATCACGGTGCCCGAGGGCACCCTGAACCAGACGCTGGTGGTGGACGATCTGCCCACCGCACCGGGGCTTCTGGAAGTCGTCTCCTCCCAAGTCACGGCGATCGACGGTGACATGACGTCGTCCACGGGGCTCGGCGTCGGCTCGGCGGGAACGGCCTCCGATCCCAACGGCGACGGCCGAAACGAGCGGGTGACGTTCGACTTCGGCACGCTGGTCAACGGTGTGGGCGGCTCCAACACCATCACGATCCAGGTGGTGGCCGTGGTGCCCGACGTGCCCGTCAACCAGGGCGGGCTGGACGGGCTCGTCAACACCGCGTCGGCCTCCACCTCCGGGGGCAGCGCGGTCAGCGGCACGGCCGCCGTGGACATCGTCGAGCCCGAGCTCGAGGTCACCAAGACGCTCGTCACGCCGTCCTCGCCGTTCGGCGACGCGGGCGACACGTTGACCTACCGGATCACGGTGGAGCACACCGCCGCCTCCTCGGCCGACGCGTTCGACGTGACGGTGGACGACGTCCTGCCGGTGGGACAAACCTACGTGACCGGGTCGCTCACCGTCGTCGATGGGCCTGCGCCCACCGAGGACACCTCGGGCCTCCCCGGCTCGGTCGTCTTCACCTGGCCGACCATCGCGCTGGCCGACAGCCCGGTGGTGATCGAGTACCAGGTCACGCTGGACGCCGGGGTCCATCCGGCCGAGACTCTGACCAACACGGCTCTGCTCTCCTGGGACTCGCTGCCCTCCGGGGCACCGGGCGACGGCGGGGCCAACGATCGGGACGGGTCCGACTCGGACAACGCCGAGATCACCATCGACGCGCCGGCGCTGGTCAAGGTGACGGGGGTGTCCTCGCTCTCCGACACCGGTCAGTCCCAGCACGATCCCACCCTGACCGACCTGGCCATCGGCGAGCAGGTGACGTACGAGATCACCGTCACGGTGCCCGAGGGTATCACCCAGTCGGCCGTCGTCACGGACTCGGTCCAGGCCGACGCCAACGGCGTGCTCGAGGTCATCGGAGCCACCGTCGTCTCCATCGGCGGCAACCTGACGACGACCCAGGCAGGCACGCCCACGTTCGCCGACAACATGCTGGGCGACGGACTCGATGACACGGTTTCCTTCGACTTCGGGGACATCACCAACACCGCGGACGGCGTCACGAACGACGACGACCGGATCGTGCTCGAGGTGACGGCGCGGGTCGTGGATCTTGCCGCCAACGCCGACGCCGACGAGCTCGTGAACTCCGCCAGTCTGACCTACGCCACAGGCCCGGCGGTGGACGACACCGCTGATATCGACGTGGTGGAGCCGGTGATGGCCATCGACAAGACCATGGGGACGCCGGTGAACGGCGTGGTGCCGATCACCGTGACGCTCTCCAACACGGGAACGGCGCCCGCGTACGACGTCCGGGTCACCGACGCCTTCGCCGCGGCCACCTGGGATACGGCGTCCATCGCGCCGGTCTCGATCCCGTCAGGGTTCACCTTCTCGGTTTCCGGTGCGCCGGGCGATGCCACGGTGACCATCGCATCGGATCCGGGAGCCTCGCCTCCGTCGTCCTCCATCGAGCCGGGTGAGGCGGTGGCGTTCACGTTCCAGGCTGCGTTCGTGGCCGACGGGGGGACTCCGGCGACGAATCCGCTGACCAACACGGCCACCAACGACCAGGCCACCACGCTCCCAGGTGACAACACCTCCGAGCGTGAGGAGCCCGACGTCTCCGACCAGGCGCAGCTCGCGCTGCCGTCCATCGAGCTCGACAAGAGCTGGTCCATCGCCCCTGGCGGCGACCTGGATGGCTCGGGGACGGCCTCGCCGGGCGACATCCTGCGCTACACCATCACCGTGACCAACTCGGGCCAGGGCGCGGCGACGAACCTCGCCATCACCGACCCGATCAACGATCCGAACCTGACACTCGTCACCGGTTCCGTCACCGCCGGCTCGGGTGCCGTGATCACGACGGGCAACAACGCCGGCGACACGGCTGTCCGGGTCGATTACGCAAGCTTCGCCGGTGGTACGAGCGACACCATCGCCTACGACGTCCAGGTGGCAGACCCCGTGGCTTCGGGGGTCTCCACACTGACCAACTGGGCCGCCGGTGATTGTGACGAACTCGACTCCGAGCCGTCCGACGACCCGTCCACGACGGACGACGACGATCCGACCGTGGTGCCGCTCGACGCCGCTCCGGACATCGCCGTGGCCAAGGACGACGGTGTGACCGAGGTGCGCCCCGGCGACACCATCACGTACACCGTGACGGTCTCCAACGTGGGCAACCAGGACGCCACCGGCGTCGTGCTGACCGATCCGGTTCCCTCCGGCACGGCTTTCGTCTCCGCTTCCGACGGCGGGACGGAGTCGGGCGGGACCGTGACCTGGCCTGCGTTCGATCTTGCGGCGGGCGATTCGGCCCAGCGGACCCTCGTGGTCCAGGTGAACGACCCCGCCCCGGCGGGCCAGGCCACCGTGGCCAACACGGCTCATGCCGCCGACGACGGGGCCAACGGCACCGACCCGGATTCGGGCAACAACGATGCAACGGACACGGACACCCTGATCCAGGCGGACCTTGGGATCACCAAGGCCGATAGCCCGGATCCGGTCCGCGCCGGCGAACAGGTGACGTACACACTGACAATCGTCAACAACGGTCCGTCGGCCGAACCGAACGCCGTGGCGACGGACACACTACCGGCACAGTTCACCTTCGCCTCGGCCACGGCCAGTCAGGGCTCGTGCACCGAAGCCGGCGGTGTGGTGACCTGCGCACTGGGCGCCATGGCCTCCGGTGCGACGGCCACCGTGACCATCGTCTGCGACGTGCCGGCGAACGTGGCAGCCGGTTCGTACACCAACACGGCCTCCGTGTCGGGCGACGAGTCCGACCCGGTCTCCACCAACGACACGGCGTCCGAGGACACCTCCGTTGTGGAGGAGGCCGACCTGGCCATCACCAAGACGGACTCTCCGGATCCCGTCACGGCGGGCGAGCCGCTGACCTGGACCCTGACCGTCACCAACAACGGCCCGTCCGACGCCACGAACGTGGTGGTCACGGACACCCTGCCCGCGGGCGTGACGTTCGACTCGGCCGACGCCGGGTGCACCGAGGCCGGCGGGACCGTCACCTGCACCGCTACGAACCTGGCGGCCGGTGACTCCGCGAGCTTCGACGTGGTGGTCACGGTGGATCCCTTCACCACGGGCACCATCCAGAACGCAGCCTCCGTGACGGCCGACCAGACCGACACCGACACCACCAACGACACCGACGACGAGGACACCGCCGTGGAGACGCGGGCGGACCTCTCGGTGGTCAAGGACGCTCCGGCGACAGTGGCTCGCGGCGACGATCTGACCTACACCATCACGGTAGCCAACGCGGGACCGTCCGATGCGGAGAACGTCACGCTCTTCGATCCGACACCGGGCGGACTGACGTTCGTCTCCGCCACGGCGCCGTGCACGGGCGGGTTCCCGTGCGACCTCGGCACCCTGGCCGCGGGCGCGTCGGTGACCCTGACGGCAACCTACACCGTCCCGGCGGACTACTCAGGGGCCGATCCGATCCTCAACACGGCCTCGGTGGCCACGGACACCGTGGACACCGACTCGACGAACAACTCCGACGACGGGACCACGGCAGTGGACCGGACGCCCGAGTGTGACGTCTCGGTGGACAAGACCGGACCGCCCTCGGCGGCGGTGGGTTCCACGGTGACGTACACGCTGGTGGCATCCAACGCCGGCCCCGACGCCGCGGCGGACGTGGTGCTCGACGACCCGGCGCCGGCGGGGTTGACCTTCGCCTCGGCCGACGGGCCGTGCGCTGGCGGGTTCCCGTGCACCCTCGGGACGCTCGATCCGGGGCAGACCGTGACGGTCCACGCGACCTACGACATCCCGGCGTCCTACACGGGCTCCGACATCACGAACACGGCCACGGTGACCACCACGACGGACCAGACCGACACCACCAACGACTCGGACGACGAGACCACACCCATCGGGGCCGACCCCGTGGACCTCGTGGTGGACAAGCAGGGGCCCACGGCGGCCAACCCCGGTGACGACATCACCTACACCATCACCGTGACCAATCGCGGCCCCGGCGACGCCACGGGCGTGACCGCAACGGACACCTTCCCCGGCGACGTCACCTGGGTCTCCGACAGCTGCGGCAACGACTTCGCCGACGGCGTCTGGAACATCGGGAACCTTGCCGCCGGTGACTCGGTGACCTGTGAGATCACGGCCCACGTGGATCCCAATGCGGCGGGGCCGCAGACCAACAGCGTGACGGTCTCGGCCAACGAGGACGACAGCGACACGAGCAACAACACCGACGACACCATCACGGGGCTCGGTGCCGAGGCCGCCGACGTGGCCGTCGTCAAGACCGGCCCGGCCCGGACCTACCCGGGGAGCGACCTGGTCTACACCCTGACCGTGACCAACAACGGTCCGGGGCTTGCTGCCAACGTGGTGCTCGACGATCCCACCCCGACGGGACTGACCTTCGTCTCGGCGTCGGCGCCGTGCGCTGGCGGGTTCCCGTGCACCCTGGGCAACCTGACCTCGGGTTCCTCGGTCTCGATGAGCGTCACGTTCCAGGTTCCGACGAACTACTCGGGTCCCGACCCCATCGTCAACACGGCCTCGGTGACCACGGACTCCCAGGATGCCGACGCTGGAAACGACACCGACGACGCCTCGACGGACTACGTGCCAGAGGCCGACGCTTCCATCGACAAGGACGACGGTCAGACCACCGCCGTCCCGGGCACGACGATCACGTACACCATCACCGTGGGGAACGCCGGTCCTGGAGAGATCGTCGGTGGTACCGTCACGGACACCTTCCCGGCGATCCTGACCGGGATCTCCTGGACCTGCACGGCGTCGGCCGGCAGCTCCTGCACGGCCTCCGGCACGGGCGACATCGCCGACACGGTGACGATCCTGCCGAACGGCACGCTGACCTACACGGTCACCGCGACCATCGTGCCCGACGCCACCGGAAACCTCGTCAACCAGGCGACGGTCACGCTTCCCAACGGCATGACCGATCCGGACCCGGCCGACAATACCGACGACGACACGGACACACTGACGCCTCAGACCGATCTGACCATCGTCAAGACCGACTCGCCCGACCCGGTGCTCGAGGGTTCGAACCTGACCTGGACGCTCGACGTCACCAACAACGGCCCGTCGGACGCCACCGGTGTGACGGTGACCGACCCGCTGCCGGCCGGCGTGGCGTTCCAGTCGGCCACGGCCAGCCAGGGCACCTGCTCCGAGACCGGTGGCGTGGTCACCTGCGACCTCGGCGACATGGCCGCCGGGACCACGGCCCAGGTCCAGATCGTCGCCATGGTGGACTGGAACGAGCCGGGTCCGATCCAGAACTCGGCCTCGGTCTCCGGTGACCAGGACGATCCGGACGGCACCAACGACACGGACGACGAGCCGACGGACGTGCTGTACAGCCAGCTCGACGTGCTCAAGACCGTGTCGCCGCCGCCGGACGGCGAGGCGTACCGCCCCGGGGACGTGATCACCTGGACCATCGTCACCACCAACTCGGGCAACAGCCCGGCGGCGAACGCCATCCTGGGCGATCCGTTGCCGGTCGGGGCCGCCTACGTCCCCGGGTCGCTGACCCTCGACGGGGTGGCGCAGACCGATGCCGTGGACGGCGACGCCGGTTCGTACGACGGCGCCACGCGGACCGTGACGGTGGACCTGGCACCGGTTCCTGCCAACGGCGGAACCCGGACCATCACCTTCCAGACCGAGCTCGTCGGGTACACGGGCAACCCGCCGACGACGATCTGGAACCAGGCCACGGTGGACACCCCCGGCGGCACGGTTCCCTCGGACGACCCGGACACCTCGGAGAACGACGATCCGACGGACGTCACCATCGAGTCGGTTCCGGCGATCCCCGCCCTGGGGACCGGGGGTGCGGCCGGGTTCGTGCTTCTGCTGATCCTGGCCGGCCTCGCGGTGCTCCGCCGGGTCCACTGATTCCGCTCGCTCCCGGCCGGGTTCGAACCCCGGCCGGGAGCCGTTCACTCACAGACCGGAGGGTTTCGGGCCAGGACCGGGGAGGCGTCTTTCAGAGGGAGTCCGAACACAGGTCGCGGCGGCGGGCTCAGCGGAAGCCGATCATCCCGTGACGGGCGAGCTGGTGGAGGAACAGCGCCACGCGGGCCTCGGCGGCCTCCATCTCTCCGCCCTCGGCCTCCCGGAGCGCCGAGGCGATCTCTTCGGCGGAGCGCTCCCCGTCCAGGAGGCGCCAGACCGCCGAGCCCCGCTCGTCGAGCAGGATCGTCGGTGAGGAGAGGAAGGCGGCGATCCGTTCCAGGAACCCCCGCACCCCCGGGGTCTCCGGCTGCGGCCTCCTGAGGAGCACGCGCCCCTCCCGATCCTCCCACGACGCCAGCGGGACCGGCGTGAGGGCCAGCATTTCCCCGACGGTCATGGTCCGCTTCCGTGCCATGGCGCTACACCACGTACGCCATGGCGAACCCCACCTGCGCCGCCATCATCATCAGGTACATGTGGGTCCAGGACGGGTGGTTCTCCACGGTGGCCAGGGCGCCGGGGTCGCGGAGCATCAGCCGGATGGTGTACACGCCCCACGCCGCCAGTCCCAGCCCCAGGGCGACGAGCACCGGACCGTTCCCCGTCAGGATCGCGTGGGCCGGGTCGTGGGGGTCGGGGAGCATCGCCCCGAGCGGCATCAGCAACCACGGGAGCACGAACGACGGCGCCATCAGGTGCACGGCCCGCCTGGTGCCGTAGATCAGCGGCAGGGTCCGGCAGCCGCCGCGGGCATCTCCCTCCATGTCCGAGAAGTCCTTGGTCGAGCTCGCCCCGAGGAGGAACATCCCGAAGATCGCCCCGATCCACCACGGCTCGGCGGACCAGACCGGCGCCACCATGGACCACCCGGCGACCTTGAGCAGCGTGCCCCGGGGGATGGCGATGGTCAGGTTGGCCAGCCACCCGAGCCGCTTCGTGCGGCCGAACGCCGGCAGGGAGTAGACGAGGGTGAACAGCAGCCCCGCCAGGTAGATGAAGAAGCAGACGTGCTCGGACACGGGCGCTGTCAGCTTTGCCGCCAGGGTGTCGTAGGGGTGCGGCACCACGAGCCAGGTCGGGAGCAACGCCAGCGCGTACATGACGACGGTGACCGTCCACGCCTCCCGGAGCGACACCCGTCCCGAGGGCAGGGCCCTCCCCGGCTTGTTGACCCGGTCGATCTCCAGGTCGGCGATCTGGTTGAGGATGTTCGATGCCGCGTTGAGCAGTGAAGCGCACGCCGAGCCCAGCACGACGGTGGCCACCACGGTCCAGGTCAGCCGGTGGGCCGGGTCCGGGTTGTGGACCGAGCCGAAGGCGCACACCGCGCCCGAGACGATTCCGAGCAGCGGCGGCAGCAGCGTGAACGGCCGGGAGAGGTCCCGGAGGTCCTTCAACGTCATGGCCGGGAGTCTACCGCACCCCGGACGCGCCCTCCGGCATTCCCCGGCGTGGCTGACCAGGCTGTGAGGGATTGCTTCGTCACCCGCCTTCGGCGAGTCCGTGGGGCGCGCCAAGCTGTCAGGGATTGCTTCGCCGTTCTCCTTACGGAGTCCGGCTCGCAATGACAGGGCCAGGACATGGCCGAGGCGCTCAGCCCGCGCGGAGCGCGGGGACCGGCCGCCGGTTCGCCCTCCGCGAGAGAAAGGGAGTGTCCCCTTCTCCGGTTTGCGCTTCGGAGAACGAGGTCCATCACGATCGGGACTGTCCCCTCAAAGGAGCCCCCGGCCATCCAGCGATCGAGCGCCCCACGAGGAACGGAAGAGAAAGGGAGTGTCCCCTTCTCCGGTGGGAAGGAGGGTCACGGCGGGAGCAGGAGGGTGATGGCGTGGAGGATCAGGGCGCCGGTGACGGTGTTGGCCAGGTTGGTGCCGGTGTTGGTGACGGGGCCGAGCCGGGGGAGGAACCCCTCGGCGAGCATGGCGAGGAAGCCGGCCGCCGTCACGGGGAGGAGCGCCCCCGCCGGGAGGAACCCCGAGGCCACGGCCGCCCCGGCGATCGCCGCCGCGCCGGCGAGCCCGGCCAGGGTGCCGGGGATCGAGACGGCGCCCTCGGTCCCGGGCGGCACGGGCCGCAGGGAGGGCAGTGCCCAGGTCCGGCGGCCGTACGCTTTGCCGATCTCCGAGGCTGCGGTGTCCGCGAGCGCCGCGGCGAGACCCGCCGCCACGACCGCCGCCGCCGCGGCGCTTCCCGTCAGTCCGTAGAGGACGCTTCCCACGAGGCAGAGCGCGCCGTTGGCCGCCACGTGGGCGAGCCCCCTCCGGCGCTCGTCCTCGAGCCCGGCGCGGCGCTTCTCGGCGCGCCGGATCCTGGTGACGGCCGTGCCGCCCGCCAGGAAGATCCAGAGGAGCAGGTAGGCGCGCCACGTCCCGAACCCCAGGGTCACCGTGCCGAGGAGCCAGGCGGCCGCGATCCCGGGGCCCTCCAGCAGCCGCACCGCCCGCGCCGCCACGGCGATGGCCAGGTTGACGGCCGCCGCCAGCGCCACGGCCCGCGCGAGGGCCGGCGGGTCCGTCAGGCCGGCCGTCCCCGCGGTGGCCGCCGCCAGGACGAGGGTCCCGGCCAGCGGCGGCAGCACGTTGTCGTCGAGCCCGTGGGGGAGCGACTCCAGCACCGCCGCCAGGACGGTACCGAGCACGACGGCCACCGCCGCGGCCGTACCGTACGCCCCGTACGGGCACCGTCCCCAGACGAAGGCGAACAGCGCCACGCCGAGCGCCCCGCCACCCAGGACGTACCCGGTGAACCCCTCCCACGACTTGGCGCCGTTCCAGGGGAGCGGGTGGCGGCCCCACAGCATCCCCACGGTGCCCGCCACGGCGTCGCCCCCGGCGAGCAGACCCCAGCCGAAGGCGGCCAGCGCCAGCCCGGACGCGCCCGGCCGGTGGAAGAGCACGATCAGGGCCAGGACCACCAGCGGGTACAGGAGCACGCCGCGGTCGGAGGCGCCGTGCCGTTTGGTAGCCAGGCGGTGGCCGAGCAGACGCGGCAGGAGCAGGAGGTTGAACAGGAACGCCACCAGGGCACACAGGGCGGCGGCGCGCCAGTCGAGCCAGCGCAGCGCCAGCGCGAAGGCGGCCATGCCCAGGTGGACCGCCTTGCGGGGCAGCTCGCCGGGAGGCAGCGTGCGGCGGGCGGTCACGGCGCCTCCGAGAGCGTCAGGGTGCGGCGGACCTCCCGCCGCCACCACTCCAGGAGGTCGAGCAGCGTCTGTTCGATGGGAATGGCGGGCTCCCACCCCGTCGCCTCGCGGAACGCCTCGGCACTTCCCCACAGGGCCGGGATGTCGGCGGTCCGGAGACGGCCGGGATCGACGCGGACCTCGACGGTCTCCTCGCTGGAGGAGAGCAGGAGGTCGAGGACCCGCCGGATCGTGACGGGACGCCCCGAGCAGACGTTGTAGACGGCACCGGGTTCCCCCCGGGTGGCCGCCAGCCAGTATGCGCGGACCACGTCGCGCACGTCACAGAGATCGCGGACCACGTCGAGGTTTCCGACCTCGATCCGCGGCGGACGCATCCCGGCCTCGATCTCGGCGATCTGCCGGGCGAAGGAGGAGGCGACGAACCGGGAGGGGCGGCGCGGCCCGGTGTGGTTGAACAGCCTGAGCCGGACGATCTCCATGGAGTACGCCGTGGCGTACTGGGCGGCCAGGAGGTCCTGGGCCGCCTTGCTGACGCCGTACGGGGAGACCGGCGCCAGCGGCGTATCCTCCCGGGCTGGGAGGTGGTCCTCGGGGACGGCCCCGTACACCTCGCCGGAGCAGGCCACCACGATCCTGGGGTTCATGTCCAGCGTCCGGATCCCCTCGAGGAGGTACACCTGGCCGATGGCGTTGACCTGGAGCACCTCGGCGGGCGTGACCCACGAGGAGGAGACGGTGGAGGCCGCGGCGAGGTGGAAGACGATGTCGGGCCGCGCGGCCCGGAGCGCCCTGAGGATCGCCGGAGCGTCGGTCAGGTCGCCCTCGACGAGCCGGACGAGCGGTGCGATGGGGCCGAGCACCTCGGCCTCAGAGTCCCACCGGACGAGCCCCCAGATCGTGGCCTCGGGAACGCGCTCCACGAGCAGCTCGGCGAGGTACCGCCCGGCGAACCCGGTGATCCCGGTGATCAGGACGCGCATCGTGCCTCCAGGTCGCGGTCGAGGGCGTTCTCCCACGGCGGGAGCTCCCGCCCGAGGAGCCGCCGGAGCCGGTCCGTCGCCAGGACGGAGTTCGCGGGCCGCCGGGCCGGCCGGGGGAACGCCTCGGTGGGAACGGGGCGGACCGCGACCCCCGGCGCGGTCCGCGCGACGATGGCCCGGGCGAACCCGTGCCAGGTCGTGGACCCGGCGTTGACGACGTGGATCGTGCCCGTGGCCCCGCGGGCGAGGAGGTCGAGGATCGCCCCGGCGAGATCGGGGGCGTAGGTGGGGCAGCCGCGCTGATCGGCCACCACGTCCAGCGTCCGGGCTCCGGACTCGACCTGCCGGAGGATCGCCTCGACGAAGTTCCGGCCCCCGGGGCCGAACAGCCAGGCCGTCCGGACCACCAGGTGCCGGCGGGCGGTCCGGGCCAGCGACTCGCCGAGCGCCTTGCTCCGGCCGTAGGCGTTGACCGGGTCCACGGGGTCGTCCTCGGCCCACGGCCGGGAGCCGGTGCCCGGGAAGACGTAGTCGGTGGAGACCTGGACGAGCACCGCTCCGGCGAGATCGGCGGCGCGGGCCAGGTTGCCCACGGCGAGACCGTTGATCCGGTTGGCCGCGTCGGGCTCGGACTCGCAGCGGTCAACGTCGGTCATCGCCGCGCAGTTGACGATCACCGACGGGCGCACGCGGAGGACCGTCCGCTCCACGGCCACGGGATCGGCGATGTCCAGCGTGTCGAGATCGTGCCCCTCGGCCGCGAGCCTCCGCCTGGCGGCCTCGGCGAGGAGGGCCGCGCCCAGCTGGCCGCGGGACCCCGTGACGAGGACCGTCATCCCGCCGGCCCGTCCTCCAGGCGCCGCCCGTACTGGCGGCGGTAGTAGGCGGCGAACTCCTCGTCCCCCTCGCGGATCGGACGCCACCAGTCCGGGTGGTCCACGTACCACCGGACCGTCGTCTCCAGGGCGTCCTCGAAGGAGGTCTCCGGCCGCCACCCCAGGGCGGCGAGCTTGGAGGCGTCGAGGGAGTACCGGCGGTCGTGGCCCGGCCGGTCCTCGACGAACCGGATCAGGTCGCGGGGGCGGCCGAGGAGGTCGAGGATCCGCGTGGTGATCTCCAGGTTCGTCCGCTCGTTGCCGCCGGCGATGTTGTACACCTCGCCAGGATCGCCGTGGGAGAGCAGGAAGTCGATGGCCCGGCAGTGGTCCAGGACCCAGAGCCAGTCCCTGACGTTGCCGCCGTCGCCGTACAGCGGCAGGGGCAGGCCGGTCAGGGCGTTGGTGACGAACAGGGGGATCAGCTTCTCCGGGTACTGGTACGGGCCGAAGTTGTTCGAGGCGCGGGTGATGATCACCGGCACGCCGAACGACGCCCAGAACGAGAAGGCGATCCGGTCGCCGCCGGCCTTGGAGGCCGAGTACGGGTTCGTCGGCATCAGGGGCGAGCTCTCGGTGAACGATCCGCGGTCGATGGAGCCGTACACCTCGTCGGTGGAGACCTGGACGAACCGGGCCACGCCGCGCCGGCGGGCCTCCTCCAGCAGCACCCAGACGCCGTAGCAGTCGGTCTGGATGAAGTGGCCGGCGCCGAGGAGCGAGCGGTCCACGTGGGTCTCCGCGGCGAAGTTGACCACCGCGTCGCAGCCGTCCATGGCGTCGCGGACGGCCTCGGCGTCGCAGATGTCCCCGTGGACGAACCGGTAGCGCGGGTCGTCCTCGATGTCGGCCAGGTTCTCGCGCCGGCCGGCGTAGGTCAGTGCGTCGAGGTTGACCACCTCGAGGCCGGGGCGGGCCGCGAGCACGTGCCGGACGAAGTTCGACCCGATGAACCCGCAGCCGCCGGTGACGAGAAGCCGTTCGATCCGCATCGCCGGAATCGTACCAGAGCCCGGTGCCCCCGGCAGGATCCCGGCCCCGGGCGGTGGGCCGCGGGGTGCGCCCCGCCCGGGTACCCCGGCGGGGGCGAGCTCCTCCCGGTCCGCCCGTGCGACACGCTGGCGCCGCCTGCGGCGTCGCTGCCGGCCGCCGGTTGACCTCGGCTGGCTGAGAATCAAACACTGTCCCCTTCTTGGGGAGGCTCTGCCCTGTTGGCACGCGGAAATCCTCCAGGCCTCCCCGTCCGACCACCACCGTCCCGCCGGGGCACGGCGAACAGCCTCCCGGAACGGGCGTCTTGACCGTACCGGGCGGTTGGGGTAGGCTACGGGCCCTGCGTGGTGTGCCTGCACACGAGACCGGCGCAGAGGAGGGGGTGAGCACCAGTGCCGACCGGAGTCGTGGTTCGCGAGAACGAGTCGTTCGAGCAGGCACTGCGCCGTTTCAAGCGCAAGTGCGAGAAGGCCGGCATCCTCTCCGAGGTCAAGCGCCGCCGCTACTACGAGAAGCCCTCCGAGCGCCGCAAGCACCAGATCATGGCCGCGCGGAAGAAGATGCTCCGCAAGCTGGCCAAGCAGCGCCGGGCCGGGATGCTCTGATCAGCCAGTGACCCGCCGCTGCGCCACCGAGATCGAGTTCCCCGAGGTGCTCCGCCTCGTGGCGGCCCACGCCAGGAGCCCGCTCGGTGCCAGGCGGATCCTCGAAACCGACGCCCTTCCCTCACCGGGGGAGGGCGTTCTCTCGTGCCGGCTGACCTTGGAGGCCGAACGGCTGCTCGCCGAGGAGGGCCCCCTTCACCTCGGCGGGATCGACGACGCGCTCCCCCTGCTCGATCCGGCGTCGCCGCCCCCGGCCGAGGTGCCGGGCCTGATGGCCCTGCTCTCCCTGGCCCGGCGCGTGGCGTCGGTCCGCCGGACCCTGGCCGGGCTCGGGACCGAGTTCGAGCGGCTCGACGAGCTGGGCCGGAGGCTCCCGGACACCGCCGGGCTGGTCCAGTGGGTCTCGCAGCGCCTCGGCCGCGACGGCACGGTGCCCGACACGGCCTCCCCCCAGCTCGCCTCGGTCCGCCGCGGACTCGTCCGCACCCGGCGTGAGCTGCTCCAACGGCTGGAGGCGTTCCGGAGGCGGCACGCTGCCGCGGCCACCGACGCGCCCCCCACCGTGCGCCGGGACCGGTACTGCCTGCCGGTCCGCGCCGCCGCGCGCAACGAGGTGCCCGGCCTCGTCCTCGATGCGTCGGGCTCCGGCGCCACGGTGTTCGTCGAGCCGTTCGAGATCGTCGACGCCAACAACGCGCTGGTGGAGCTCGCCGCCAGGGAACGCGAGGAGGTCCGGCGGATCGTGGACGAGGTGGCTGCGGCCATGACGGCGGCGATCCCAGAACTGCGGCGCGCCGCCGACGTCCTGGCCGAGCTCGACGCCGCCCAGGCCCGGGCGCTGTTCGGCCGGGCCGCCGGGGGGATCGTCGTGCCGCCCGGCGGGGAGGCGCTCGTCCTGGAGTCCGCGCGCCATCCCCTCCTCGACGAACGGCTGGCCCCGCTCCGGCGGGAGGTGCTCGGTGAGGACCCCGAGCTCGACCGGCGCGTCGTCCCCCTCGACCTCGAGCTCCCCCCCGACGTTCGCACCCTCGTGATCTCCGGTCCCAACGCGGGCGGCAAGACCGTCGTGCTCAAGACCGTTGGGCTGATGGTGCTGATGGCGTACCACGGGATCCCCCTCCCCGCCGGTGAGGGGACGCACATCCCCGCCATCGACCGGCTCTGGTGCCACGTGGGCGACGAGCAGGACGTGGCCCGCGACCTCTCCACCTTCTCGGCGGCCATGGCCGCCACGAGCGAGCTGCTGGCCTCTCCTCCCGGCCGGACGCTGGTGCTGTACGACGAGCTCGGAGCGGGCACCGACCCGCTCGAGGGCGCGGCGCTGGGCACGGCGCTCCTGGAGGAGCTGACCCGGCGCGGCGGGATCACCATCGCCACGACGCACCTGGCCGCCATCTCCCAGGCGGTGGCCGGCGCCGAGGGGATGGAGAACGCCGCCATGGGGTACGACGAGGCCACGGGCCGCCCGACCTACCGCCTCGTCGTGGGCCGGCCGGGCCGCTCCCGCGGGCTCGAGATCGCCCGGCGGATGGGGGTCCCGGCCGCGGTGGTGGACCGGGCCGACGCCCTCCTCGGCGGCCAGCACCTGGAGATGGAGCGGTGGCTCCGCAGGATGGAGCGGCTGGAGCAGGAGCTGGAGGCCGCGCGCCGGACGCTCGAGCTGGACTCGATCGAGCTGGCCCGCCGGAGGCGGGAGGCCGAGGAGGAGCGAAGGCGGCTGGAGGAGGAACGACGGCGGCTCGGGGAGCGGCTGGAGGCCGAGCGGACGGCACTCCGCCGGAAGGCGAAGGAGAGGCTCGACCGGGCCATGGCCCGGCTCGACGAGGCGATGGAGCGGCAGGAACGGCTGGGGCGCCGGCGCCGCGAGCGGATCCGGCAGGAGGCGCTGGCGCTGGACGCCAGCGGGGGGGGTCCGGCCCCGGAGGCCCCGGCGGCGCTGGAGCCGGGCGTCCCCGTCCGCCTGCGCTCCCTCGGCACCCGGGGGACGGTGGAGGCCGTCCGCGGGGGGCGGGTGCGGGTTGCCGCCGGGGGCAAGCGGATCTGGGTCGCCGCGGACGACGTGGAACCGGAGCCCGTGCCGGCGGGAACGGCGAGCGCCCCGGCCCGCGCCGTCCGCGTCGCCGTGGAGGCCCCGGCGGAGCGCGAGATCAAGCTGCTCGGGATGGATGCCGAGACGGCCCGGGAGGAGCTGGAGCGGTTCCTGGACCGCGCGTTCGCCGCCGGGGTCCCCCGGGTGCGGGTGGTCCACGGGCACGGCACCGGGACACTGCGCCGCGTGGTGGGCGAGCTGTGCCGTACCCACCCCGCGGTCCACGCCTTCGCCCACCCGCCCCAGCACCGGGGCGGCTCGGGCGTGACGGAGATCGAGCTGGAGGAGCCCGGCGATGGGTGAGTACGACCTCGACCGCGCCGTGGTGGCCCGGGTCCGCGACGCCGCGGACATCGTGGAGGTCGTCTCCGAGCACGTGGCGCTCAAACGGCGCGGGCGCAACTGGACCGGCCTGTGCCCGTTCCACGAGGAGAAGACGCCGTCGTTCTCGGTCAACGCCGAGAAGGGGCTGTACTACTGCTTCGGCTGCCACGCCGGCGGGGACGTCATCGACTTCGTCATGCGGCTCGAACGGATGGACTTCCCCGAGGCCGTGGAGTACCTGGCCCGGCGGTTCGGCGTGGAGCTCCCCCGGCGTTCGCCGGGGCAGCTCAGGGCCCGGCGCGAGGCGGAGCGGGTGGCGGGGATCCTCGGGGAGGCCCAGCGGTTCTTCGTCGAACGGCTCGGCCGTCCGGACGCTGCCGAGGCGCGCCGCACCCTCGAGGCGCGGGGGTTCCCGGAACCCACCTGGAGCGAGTTCGGGTTCGGGTTCGCCCCCGACGGCTGGCGTGAGCTGATCGGCGCCCTGGGCAGGCGCCACCCGGTCCAGGCGCTCGTGGACGCCGGCCTCGCCCTGGTCCCCGAGAGGGGCGGGAACCCGTACGACCGGTTCCGGAACCGGATCACCTTCCCGATCCGGGCCGCCGACGGCTCCCTGATCGCCTTCGGCGGGCGTGCGCTGGGCGACACGGAACCCAAGTACCTCAACAGCCCGGAGGGCCCGCTGTTCAGCAAGCGGTCGGTGCTGTTCATGCTGGACCGGGCGCGCCGGGCGGCCGCCGACGAGGGGGGCGTCCTCGTGGTGGAGGGGTACTTCGACTGCCTCTCCCTCCACCGGGCCGGGATCGTGAACGTGGTCGCCACGCTGGGGACCTCGCTGACACCGGAGCACGCCCGGCTCCTGCGGCGGCTGACCTCGCGGGTCGTGCTGGCGTACGACGCCGACCCCGCCGGACGCCGGGCCGCTGGCGCCGGCGCCCGGGTGCTGCTCGAGGCCGGGCTCGAGGCGGCGGTGCTCGTGCTTCCCGAGGGGAAGGATCCCGACGACATCGTCCGGGAGGAGGGGCCCGACCGGTTCCGCGAGCTGATGGCACGTCCCGTCCCGCTGCTCGACTTTCTCCTCGGCGACGCGCCGAACGATCCCGAGGGCCGCCGGCGCATCGGCCGCGAGATCGCCGAGCTCGTGGCCGGGGCGCGGGATCCCGTCACCCGGTTCGCGCTCCAGGAGGAGCTGGCACGGCGTCTGGATCTCCCCATCGCCGTCATCGCCGAGGCCGGTCGGCGGCGGGCCCGGCGCGGTCCCCGGGCCGGGCAGGCGGAGACGGCGGTGGAGGAGCCGGTCCCCACGGGAGAGCTCGAGCTGGTCCGGATCGTCCTGGAAGGGACGCCGGATCTCCGGCGGAAGGCCCTGGAGGCCGTGCGGGACGACCTGCTTCGGAGCGAGGTGGTCCGCGCCGTGTTCACGGCCGTCCGCGCGCTGGAGACGGAGGACACGGACATCGTGGGCTCGCTCCTTGCGAAGGGCACCGACCCCGCCGTCCACCGGCTCGTCGCCAGGGTCACCGCGTCGGAGCTGCCACCGGTGGACGAACGTTCGGCGCTCCAGCTGATCGGCCGCACCGCCAGGATCCACGCCTCGGAGGCCGCACGCCGGCTTCAGCGGGCGATCCGCGAGGCGGAGGAACGGGGTGACGAAGCAACGCTCGCCAAGCTGCTCGAGGAAAAGACCAGGCTCCGGGGAAGCGGAATGGTGTGACCACCGTTCTCGTTGCGGAGAGGAAGAGGACCGGGGGAACTGCATGTCATGAACGAGACTGAACGCTCCAGACTGCTCCAACTGATCGTGCCGGCCCTGTCGGCCGAGCTGATCGCCGTTCGCTTCCTCTCGGGGGCGCTCGAGATCCTCGGCGCCCGGGCCGGGGCGCTCTGGCTTTCCGTCGCCGGCACGAAGGAGACCCCCCGTCCGACACTGGCGAGGACCGCCTGCCGCCCGGAGGGGTTCAGAGCGGCCGCGGAGATCCCTCCGGATCATCCGATCCTGGATGCGCTGCACCAGCGTCCCTCGGCCGTGTTCGGTGCCACCGACCCGGAGGTCACCGGCCTGTTCGAACCCGACAGCGATCCCCGGTCGGCGGTCCTGGCGATGGCCACCGATCCCGGCGGCGTGCTGGCGTTTCTCGTTCCCGACCGGCGCGCGTTTCCCGTCCAGCGGGTCCACGAGCTCAGGCCGGTCGCCGACCGTCTCGGGTACGCACTTGGGCAGGCGCTCAGCCACCGCGCAGTGGAGGAGGAGGTCAGACAGCTCAAGAAGGAGCTGGCAGCGCTCCGGTACACGGCAGGCCGCCTCCGCGCCCTGGTGGAGAACAGCCTGGACTTCCTGATCGTCCTCGGATACGACGGCTCGATCCAGATGACCAGCCCCTCCCTGGCCGAGGCCACCGGCCTCGCCCAGAACGAGCTCGAGGGGACGTCGATCTTCACCCTCGTTCACCCGGACGACGTGGGGCCGTTCATCGAGGAGTTCCGGGAGCGGCTGCTCCAGCGCGGCCTGGGACCGGCCCGGGAGCTCCGGCTGAAGGGGCTCCGGGGGTGGCGGTGGGTGACCGCCCGGCTGGTCAACCGGCTCGACGACCCGAAGGTCGGAGGTGTGATCCTCTCACTTCACGACATCACCGAGCTCAAGCGCCACGCCGAGGAGCTGGAACGGGCCCGTCAGGACGCGGAGGCCATGAGCCGGGCCCGTGCCGAGTTCCTGGCGGCGATGAGCCACGAGATCCGCACCCCGATGAACAGCGTCATTGGGCTCGCCAGCCTGCTCGAGGAGACGGATCTCGACGAACAGCAGCGCGAGATGCTCCACACCATCCGCACGAGCGGGGCGACTCTCGTCGGGATCATCAACCAGGTACTCGACCTCGCCCGGATCGAGGCCGGGGAGATCGTGCTCCACGTCGCACCGGCGGACATCCGGACACTCGTCGACGAGGTGCTGGAGGTCGCCGGGCCGGCAGCATCCGAAAAGGGACTCGACCTGATCGACGACATCCCGGACAGCGTTCCCCGGAGCCTTCTCCTCGATGCTCAGAGGATCCAGCAGATCCTCCTCAACCTGGTCACCAACGCCGTCAAGCACACTGAGGCCGGTTCGGTGACCGTCACGGCGACGGTCAGCGGAAGCGGGGTCTCCCCTCAGCTCGAGCTGTCGGTCCGGGATACCGGTCACGGGATCCCGGAGAGCCAGGTGGCCCGGATCTTCGAGCCGTTCATGCAGACCGCAGAGGGCGTGCGCGAGGGTGGCACCGGGCTCGGCCTGGCCATCACTCGTCAGCTCGTCGAGGCCATGGGTGGCACCATCGAGGTCAGGAGCGCCATCGGCAAGGGTTCGACGTTCCGCGTTACGCTGCCGGTCCAGATTGCCGAGACGGGCACCGGGCACCCCACGCGTGCGCTCCGGGACCGAGCCGTCCTGCTCATCGGGGCGGGACCGGAGACCATGAGCGCCCACGCCGGCTGGCTTCGCAGCGAGGGTGCCACCGTGACCGCCGTACCCGCAGAGGGATCGCTCCCGGAGAGAGGGCCGTTCGATCTCCTCGTGGTGGACACGGCCCGCGGCATCGAACGGGGGATCCGGACGATCCGCGAGCTCCGGGAGGCGCTGGGTGAGACCGTACCGGCCATCCTGCTGCTGCCGCTGGGCCACAGGCCCGGGGACGGGCTGCCGGAACGGACCGCCGTCGTCACCAAGCCGGCGCGCCGGGGCCGTCTCCTCGAGGCTGCCCGCCGGATCCTCCTGGGCGGAGAGGCGCCAGCGGTTTCCCCCGCCGGACCATCGTCGCGGATGAGTGCATCCCGGCCGCTCCGGATCCTCCTGGCCGAGGACAACCCCGTGAACCGCAAGGTCGCCACCATGATGCTGGAGCAGCTCGGCCACCGGGTGGAGACCGTGTCTTCCGGTCCAGAGGTCGTGGAAGCCACCCGCTCCGGGCAGTACGACGTCATCCTGATGGACGTGGAGCTGCCGGGCTTCAGTGGATTGGAGGCCACGCGCAGGATCCGGGCCATGACTCTGGTGAACCTCCCGTACATCGTGGCGATGACGGGCCACGCGCTGCCCGCCGACCGGGAGCGGTGCCTCGCCGCGGGGATGGACGAGTTTCTTCCCAAGCCGGTCGTGCTCGAGGAGCTCCGGGCGGTGCTGAACCGTGCGCCCGTACCTTCACGGCATGAGGAGCAGGCGGCCGAGACACGGCAGATCATCGTCGACCCCGACCGGATCGAGATGATCTCCGCCGTCACCCCCGGCCTGCTCCGTCAGCTCGTCGAGCTGTTCTCCGCCGATGCGCCGGAACGGATCGAGGCGATCGCCACGGCGATCGAGGCCGGGAACCTCCACGAGGTGGCCCAGTCGGCCCACCAGCTCAAGGGGGCGGCGGCCAACATGGGAGCGCGCGAGCTGGAGCGGCTGGCCTGCGACGTGGAGAACCTGGCACGCACCGGCCAACGGGACCGTCTGGCCGGCGTGGCCGGCCTTCTCCACGAGGCGTTCGAGGCGGCCCGTACCGCCCTCGACCGTGCCGTCGCCGCGGAGGACGACGGGTTCGTGGAGTGGTGACCCCGGACCGGTTGGCTCGGTTCAGTTCCCCTCGAGGACCACGTCGTCGTACTCGGTCTCGAAGAACAGCTTGTGCTTCAACTCTTCACGGGCCAGCGACTTGAATGTCTCACGGAGCTCCGGATCCGAAACCGCCTTCGCCAGGCCGATGTACAGGTCGTGGGCGCGCTGCTCGGCCTTCATGGCGAACAGCAGCGCCTCCTGGTAGGTCATCTCCGGAGAGGGCGTCACGTCCACGAGCAGATCGGTCAGCCCGAGGTCGCCGACGGCTCCGCTCCCGAACGCCTGTACCCCACGGGCCTTGATCGCCTCGAGACGGCGCCGGTGCCCCAGTTCCATCTCCGCGAGCTCCTGGAACGTCTGCCGCAGCCCCGGCCGGCGGACCATCTCCGCGACCTGGGCGTAGAGGTCGTGCGCCTCCTGCTCCTTCGCGATCGCGAAGTCGAGCACGTCGTCGATACCGAGAAAGTCCATCGTTCCTCCTGACGGTCGGTGGATCGGCGCGGCACCGCCGCACCGGGTGCAGGATACCACGCGTCCCGTCCGGAAGGTCCCGGCCCCGTGGCGCAACCACGTACAATGGCGCCGTGGCACTGAAGGTCGGCATCGACGCCCGCAAGCTGACGGACTTCGGCATCGGGACCCACATCGAGGGCCTGGTGACGCGCCTGGCCGCAAGGCGGGATCTCCGGCTCTTCCTGCTCGTCCGGGAGGAGCACGCGGAGCGCGCCCGGCAGCTGGCGCCCGGCGCCACGATCCGTCCCGTGGCCGCGGCGGGGTACACGATCCGGGAACTGTTCGAAGTCGGGCTGGCGTTCCGTGGCCAGGAGCTCGACGTGGTGCACATCCCGCACTACGTGCTCCCGGTGTGGCTTCCGGCGCCGGCCGTGGTGACGATCCACGACGTCATCCAGCTCCTGTACCCGCCGCGGGACCGCCGCCCCGGGGCGCTCCTGTACCTGCGCCACATGATGCGCCGCGCCCTCCGGCGCGCCCGGCGCGTCGTGACGGTCTCCCGGACCACGCGGAACGACCTGCTCGAGCTGTTCGGCGGCCGGTCCGACCGGATCGAGGTCATCCCGAACGGCGTGGACGAGGCGTTCTTCGAACGCCCACCCCGCGAGGTGCTGGAGCGTCTTCGCGAGCGGTACGGCCTGCGACCGCCCGTGATCCTCGTCGTGGCCAACGACAAGCCGCACAAGAACGTGGACACGGCGCTCCGGGCGTTCCACCGCGCGGTGCGGGTTCACGGGATCCCCGGACAGCTCGTCTTCGTTGGCGGGTTCCCGCCCGACGGACGGCTGGCCTCCATCGCCCGCCACATGGGGCTCGGCGACCGGGTGGCGTTCACCGGCCGGGTTCCGCGGGACGATCTGGTGGGCCTCTACCACATGGCCGCCCTCCTGCTCCACGTCGCCCTCTACGAGGGGTTCGGCCTGCCGATCCTCGAGGCGATGGCGGCCGGCGTCCCGGTGATCACGTCGAACCTCGGCGCGATGCGGGAGCTCGGCGAGGGCGTGGCGACCCTCGTGGAGCCGCTCGACGTGTTTGGGATCGCCGCGACGCTGGAGCGCGTCCTGGTGGACGATCCGCTGCGACGCCGTATGATCGAGGCCGGGCGGCGGCGGGCGAGGGACCTGTCCTGGGACCGGGCCGCCGAGGCGATGGTGGCGGTGTTCAGGAAGGCCGCGGGAAGGGCGGCCAGGGAGGCGTGATCGTGCGGGTTGCACTGGTGCACGACTGGCTGACGGGGATGCGGGGCGGGGAATGGGTGCTGGCGGAGATCGCGGCGCTCTTCCCCGAGGCGCCGATCTACACCCTGGTCCACCGGCCGGGGAGTCTGGCGCCGGAGCTGGATGGCCACCCGATCCGGGTCTCCTGGCTCCAGGGGCTCTCCCTCGGCGGGCGGAAGTGGCGGCATCTCCTGCCGCTGATGCCGGCGGCGGTGGAGTCGTTCACCTTCCCCAACGTGGATCTCGTGATCTCCACGAGCCACTGCGTCGCCAAGGGGGTGATCCCACCGCCGGGGGCGTACCACGTCAGTTACATCCACACGCCGATGCGGTACGCCTGGGACCAGCGGGACGTCTACGTCCGCCAGCTCCCCCGGCCGCTGCGGCCGCTGGTCCAGATGCGGCTGGCGCACCTGCGCCAGTGGGACCACGTCTCGGCGGCGCGGGTGGACCGGCTGCTGGCCAACTCCCGGCTGGTCGCCTGGCGGATCCGGCACTACTGGAACCGAGAGGCGGAGGTGCTGCCCCCGCCGGTGGACACGGGGTTCTTCACGCCGGGAGGGGAGCGGGGTGACTCCTTGCTGATGGTGGCGGCTCTCGTTCCGTACAAGAGGGTGGAGCTGGCCGTGGAGGTCGCACGGGCCCTGGGACGGCACCTCGACGTGGTGGGAACCGGCCCGCTCCTCGGGAGGCTGCGGCGGATGGCGGGACGGGATGCGACGTTCCACGGCTGGGTCGGAAGGGAACGGCTCCGGGAGCTGTACCGGCGGTCGGCCGCCCTGATCGTCCCCAACGTCGAGGACTTCGGAATGGCCTCGGTGGAGGCGCTGGCCTGCGGCACCCCGGTGGTCGGTCTGGCCGCCTCGGGAACCGCCGACGTGGTCTGGCCGGGCCGCGAGGGCGAGCTGGCCGACGCGCCGGACGCGGGCTCCCTCGCCGAGGCGGCCCGGGCGGTCCTCGACCGGGAGTGGGACCGGGAGGCGCTCAGGCGGCGCTCGGCGACGTTCTCCCGTGAGCAGTTCCGCCTGCGGTTCCTCAACCTCCTCGACCGGATCGGGTTCCAGGTGCGGTGAGATGATCGCCCGACGACGCCAGACCCAGGTCGCCCTCTACCTCGTCGGCGACGTGGCCGCCACGGCGGCGTCGGTGCTCGTGGCGTACTGGCTCCGGTTCGTCATCGAGATCGTCCCGGTGACCAAGGGCGTGCCCCCGCTGGCGCCGTACCTGCGCCTGATCCCGGTGACGGCGCTGCTCTGGCCCGTGGTGTTCTACTTCCAGGGCCTGTACCAGCTCCGCCGCTCCCGCTCGCGGTTCGAGGAAGCGCTGAAGGTCGTTCTCGCCGTGGCCCTGGGGACCGTCATCCTCGCCGCCGGCCTCAACTTCTACCGGGACTTCTCCTACTCGCGGCTGACCCTGGCGATTTTCGCCGGGGTGGACACCGTGGCCGTCGTCCTGACGCGGTGGGCCATCGCCGCGACGCTCAGGCGGATCCGCCGTTCCGGCGGCAACCTCCAGCGGGTCCTCGTGGTCGGCGCCGGGGAGCTGGGCAGGCAGGTCGTGGAACGGCTCCAGAACCACCAGGAGTACGGCTTCCGGGTGGCGGGGTTCCTGGACGACGACCCCGGCAAGCAGAAGCGGAAGATCCTCGACGTCCCCGTCCTCGGCACCACCCACGACCTGGAGACGGTGATCCTCGCGGAGGCGATCGACCAGGTCGTGCTGGCCCTGCCCCTCTCCGCCCACCACCGCACGGTGCAGCTGATCCGCCGCGCGGGCAACATGCTCGTGGAGGTCAAGGTCGTCCCCGACCTGCTCCAGTACTACGTGCTCCGGGCGGGGATCGAGGACCTGGATGGCCTGCCCGTCATCAACCTGACCCAGGTCCCGCTGGCCGGCTGGAACCAGATCGTCAAGCGGGCGTTCGATCTCGTGGGCGCCAGCCTGATCCTCCTGGGCACCTGCTGGCTGTTCCCCCTCATCGCCTGGGCGATCAAGCGCGAGGATGGGGGGCCGGTGTTCTACTCCCAGGTCCGCATGGGGCTCGACGGCCGGTCGTTCCGGATGTGGAAGTTCCGCTCCATGCGGATCGACGCCGAGGCCGACGGCCAGGCCCACTGGACGCGCAACCGGGACCCCCGCGTCACGCGGATCGGGGCGTTCCTCCGGCGCACGAACCTGGACGAGCTCCCCCAGCTGATCAACGTGATCAAGGGCGAGATGTCCCTCGTGGGTCCCAGACCGGAGCGGCCCGAGTTCGTCGAGCGGTTCCGCGAGCGGTACCCCGAGTACATGGCCCGCCACCGGGTCCGGGCCGGGATGACCGGCTGGGCGCAGGTCAACGGCCTGCGGGGCGACACCTCCATCCGCAAGCGGATCGCCGCCGACCTCTTCTACATCGAGAACTGGTCGCTGGCGCTGGACCTCCGGATTCTCTGGATGACCCTCCGCACGGCGTTCCGCAGACACTGAGCCGGCGTGGACGCGGGCGGCCGGCCGGGCCTCCCGCTAAGAATCGGTGACGACGTCCGTTCCCACGGTGGAGGAACGATGCCGGGGACGACGGTGGTGATGGAGGCGGCGATCGACGAGAGAGACGGGGACGGTCCGGTCCGGCTCGGGGCGCTCTACCGGGAACACGGGCGCGCCGTCCTGCGGGCCGCGTACCGCGTGACCGGCAACCTCGCCGAGGCCGAGGACGTGCTCCAGACCGTCTTTCTCAGGCTGGCCACGCGGGGCACGGACGGCGTCGGACGAGCGTACCTACTCCGCGCCGCGGTCAACGGCGGGCTGGACTGCCTTCGCACGCGGCGATGGGGCGACGCCGATCCGGCCGAGTCCGTGGCCCGGGCCCCCGGGCCGGACCGGCTGGCGGAGTCCGGCGCCCTCCGTGAGGCGCTTCGCGACGCGCTCGCCCGGCTCGCGCCAAGGACCGCGGAGATGTTTCTCCTCCGGCACGTGGAGGGCCTTCCGAACAGGGAGATCGCCGCGTTGCTCGGCACCACGCCGGGCACCGTGGCCGTGACCGTCAACCGCGCCAGGGCCCAGCTGCGCGAGCTCCTGGGGGACTGGAGAGGAGAGCGATGATGTACCAGAACGATTCCGAGTTGCTCGACCGCGCCGCGGAGATGCTGGCCGGGGACCGTCCCGAACCCGAGGCGGAGGAGGCGATCCTTCGGCGGGTCGAGGCACGGGTGGCCGACTACGGGACACCCGAGGTGATCGACGGGTGCGGCGGCTTCGCGCCGCTGCTCGGACCGTACCGGCGGGGAGAGCTCCCGGAGGCCACGGTCCGGCTCGTTCGCGATCACCTCAGGGGATGTCCGGCATGCCGGAACAGGATCCGGGAGGCGGTTGTCCGTCCGCCGCTCCGGGCCGTGCAACCGCCCGCCCGCCGGATCCGGTGGTGGCGCGCTGCCGCGGCGGCGGCCCTCGTGGCGGTCGCCTGGGCCGGCTGGCGTGTGGCCACTGCGAACCCGGTCGATGCCACCGTGGCCGCCGGCCCTGGAACCGTGCACCGGCTCGCAGGCGGCCCCTCCGGACGGCTGGCGCTGGGAGACCGGATCCGGCCCGGCGACCGGGTTCGGATCGGCCGGGAGGGTGGCGCGCTGCTGTCCCTGGCCGACGGCTCCACGGTGGAGCTCGCACCGGGAACCGAGATCGTCCTCGCCCGGTTGCGGCGCGAAATCGGGGTCGCTCACGGCGCAGTCCTGGTTCATGCGGCGCCCCAGCTCCGGGGACGGCTGCACGTCCGCACCCGGGACTGCGGCGTCACGGTCCACGGGACGACGTTCGTCGTGGAGGCCGGACTCGCCGGCTCGCGCGTCGGCGTGGTGGAAGGGGAGGTCGCCGTCCGCCACGGCAACCGTCGGACGCTGCTCGAACCCGGACAGACCCTCCGGACCGGTCCGGCCGCCGCGGCCGAACCAGTGGTGGAGCAGGTGGCGTGGAGCCGGGATGCCGACCGGTACCGGGCGATGCTCCGGGAGCTCGCCGCGTTCCAGCGCGAGGTGGCCGAGCGGGCACGGCCGTTCGGCGTCCGGTACCGGTCGCGGCTCGCCAGACTGATGCCGGAGAACACGGTCCTGTTCCTGACGGCGCCCGACCTGCCTTCCCGCGCCGCGGCGATCCGGGAGACGCTGGAGCACCGTCTGGAGACGAGCGAGACGCTGGCCCGCTGGTGGCGGGAAACCATCGCCGCGAACGGCGAAGGGGACGAGGTCATGGCGATGCTGGGCTGGTTCGAGGCGCTGGGCCGGGCGCTCGGCGAGGAAGGCGCCATTGCGGTGACCGGCGGCGAGGCGCCGGAGACGGGCGCCACGTTGCTGGCGGCCGAGGTCCGGGATCCCGCGGCCCTCGCCGGCCTGCTGGAGAACGGACCGTGGACGGACGGAGACGAGGCTCCGGCGCTCGTCCTGCTGGACGACGCCTCCGCCGCGGTGGAGCATGCCGCCGCGGTTCAAGTCGTGCTGGTCGACGATCTCCTCCTGGCCTCCCGCGAGGGCCGCCTGCTCCGGGAGGCGGCGGCGCGGGCATCGGGGACGGTTCCGCCCGTCTTTCCGGACACGCCGCTCGGCCGCGCGGTGGCCTCGGCGTACGCCCGGGGCGTCACCTGGCTCGCCGGCCTCGACGGCGCCGTTCTGCGGGGCGACTCCACCGGGGAGGAGCTTCCGGTGCTCGAGCGCCTCGGAGTCGCCAACGCACGGACCCTCGTGCTGCGGCTGAGCGAGACCGATGGCCTGGAGGGGGTCGCCGCCTTCGATGGGCCCCGGGCGGGCGCGGCGGCGTGGCTCGCCCCGCCGGGACCGATGGGATCCCTGGAGTTCGTCTCCCCGCGAACCGTACTGGCAGCGGCCGCCCTGACCCGGGAGGGCGCCGCCATCGTGGACGACGTGCTGGCGATCCTCGCCGCGGTGGACCCGGACCTGCCCGGGGAGCTCCGCCGGTTCGAGGCGGAGCACGGGATCGATGTGCACTCCGACCTCGGGGGGCCTCTGGGCGGCGAGGTGGCGCTGGCGCTGGACACACCGCTCCTGCCCGTCCCGTCGTGGAAGCTCGTGGTGGAGGTCCGGGACCCTGCCACGCTGGAGGCCACCATCGAGCGGCTCGTCGCCCAGCTCGCAGCCGGGGAGGGTGAGGCACCGACGGTCCGGGAGCTGCCCGGCGAACCGGGCTGGCACGCTCTCGTCTGCGGCGACCGGACCCTGGCCGTGTGGACGTACGCCGGCGGATACCTGGTGGCCGGACCGGCCGCCGGCGTGGTGCACGACGCCCTCGACCTGTGGCGGACGGGGAGCGGCTTGCCGGCCTCCGCCGCGTTCCGCGACCTCCTGCCGCCCGACGCCCCGCTGGACTGTTCGGCGGTGGTGTACCACGACCTCGACGCCGTGAACGGCGCGCTCGGGATCGTGGACGACCCCGACATCGCTCCGTTGATCGCGTTGCTCCCCGCCGGCCCTGGAGTTGTTGCGGCGTACGGGGAGCAGGACGCCATCGTGGTGCGGGCCGCGCCCCGGGGGAGCACGGACCGGTGACCCCATGGCGGCCGGACCGGTTCCGGAGACCCCGTATGATCGGTCCATGACCGGTTCCGGGGGATCCGCGCCCCTTGTGGAGCTGGACGGGCTGACCGTCCGGCTGGGTGGACGGACGGTGCTCGACGCCGTCACGGCCCGGCTCGACGGCAGGGCGGTGGGCCTTCTCGGCCCCAACGGCGCCGGGAAGACCACGCTGATCCGGACACTGCTCGGGTTCCATCGCCCCGCAGCCGGAAAGGCGGCGGTCCTCGGGCTCCCCGTGGGCTCCGGCGCCGCCCTGGCCCGGCGGATCGGGTACATGCCCGAGCACGAGGCGTTCATCGCGGGCATGACCGGCGTCCGCCTCGTCCGGATGCTGGCCGAGCTGTCCGGCCTCGACCGGCGCGAAGCGCTGGAGCGTGCCCACGAGGCGCTGGTGTGGGCGGGCCTCGGCGAGGCCCGGTACCGCACGGTGGAGACGTACTCGGCCGGGATGCGCCAGCTCCTCAAGCTCGCCCAGGCGGTGGTCCATCGGCCGCAGCTCCTGATCCTCGACGAGCCGACCAACGCCCTCGACCCCCCGGCCCGCCGCCGGATGCTGGAGCTCGTGGAGCACCTCCGCGACACGGAGGGCGTGCGCGTGCTGCTTTCGTCCCACATGCTGCCCGACGTGGAACGGCTGTGCGACCAGGTGATGATCCTCCGTGAGGGCCGGCCCGCCGCCGTGCTCGACCTGGCCGCCGAACGCCGCGAAGCGCGGGGACTCTGGGTCGTCGAGGTCTCCGGAGACGAGGCCGCCTTCGCAACCGCCGCCGCGGCGGTCGGGTTCGGTGTCGCGCGGTCCGGCCGGCGGCTCCGGGTGACGGCCGCGGGCGGGCCCGGTCCCGCGGAGCTGTTTGCGGCCGCGGACCGGACCGGCACGGCGGTCGTCCGCCTGGAGGCGCGCCGGGATTCCCTGCGGGACATCTACCTCGAGGCGATGGGAGAGCTGCCGTGAGGCGGCGGTCCCTCCCTCCGTCCCTCGTCGTCGCGCGGTACGCCGTGGCCCGGATGCTGGCGGGCCGCCGGTTCCGGCAGGCGTACATCCTCGCCCTGGCTCCGCCGACCGTTGCTCTGGCCATCCTCTACGTTCTCTCCAGCGCTCCGCTGATCGAACAGCTCGGCATCCGTGGACCCGCCGCGGGAGACGCCGCCCTCGCAGTCTTTCGCGCCCTCTTCCGCTGGCAGGCGTTCGCCGCCTTCGTGCTCGCGGCGCTGGGCGGCCCCGAGATCGTCAGCCCGGACCTCGTGGACGGGGGGCTCCCCCTCCTCCTGGCCCGGCCGCTCGGACGGTGGGGGTACGTCCGCGGCAAGGTCGGCGGCGTGATGGCGCTGCTGGCGCCCGTGACATGGGGGTCGGGGCTGCTCGTCTGGCTCCTGGCGGCCGGCCTGTTGAGCGACGGCTGGTGGCGGGGCCACCTGGCCGTGGCGGGCGCCATCTTGGGGGGGCACATCCTCTGGACCGCCGAGCTCGCGCTGCTCGTCCTGGCGACCTCCGCATGGGTCCGCAACCGGTCGGCCGCCCAGGGCCTGATGCTGGGGATCCTGATGGTGCTGACCTCCGTGGGGGCGATCTCGGCACAGGTGCTGCACAACGAGCTCCTGACGCTCGTCTCGCCCCCCATGGCCGTGGCCGCCCTGGTCGCTCCTGCGCTCGGGAGCACCCGGGTGCCCGCCGGTCTCGGGCCGGCGGCCTGCCTTGCCAGCGCGACCCTGGTCGCCATCTGCCTCGCCGTGCTCATGGCCCGCCTCCGGGCCGCGGAGGTCGTCCGGTGACCATCGTCTCCTTCGCCGGGGTCTCGCGGTTCTACGGGGAGGTCCTCGGTGTGGCCGGGATCGACCTCTCCATCGGACCGGGGATCACCGGCCTCGTCGGCCCGAACGGCGCCGGCAAGAGCACGCTACTCGGCCTGGCTGCGGCGCTCCTGCGGCCGGACCGGGGCGAGGTTCGCGTCGGCGGGATCCCCACCACGAAACCCGGGGGGCTGCTGCGGCTGGTTGGCGCCTGCCCTCAGCGTCTGGCGTTCCCGCCCTGGGCGACGGGGATCGGGCTGCTGGAGGAGGCAGCGTCGCTGGCCGGGCTCCCACGCCGGGCCGCCCGGCGCCGGGCCGGGGCGGTGCTGGCGCGCGTGGGCCTGGAGGAGGCCGGCCCCCGGCGGGCCGCCGGGTACAGCAAGGGGATGCAGCAACGGCTCAAGGTCGCGCGGGCGCTGGTCCACGACCCGCCCGTGCTGCTCCTCGACGAGCCGCTGGACGGCCTGGACCCGGTGGGCCGGGAGTGGATGATGCACCTGATGCGCGAGCGGGCCGACGCCGGCGGGACCGTGGTGGTTTCGACCCACGTGCTCCACGAGGTCGAGGCCATCGCCGACCGGGTGGTGTTCGTCGCGGACGGGAGGGTGGTGGCCTCGGGAGCGCTCGGCGAGGTCCGGGAGACGATCCGGTCCGAGCCGGCCCGGTATCGGGTCGTCTGTGGAGCCCCACGGGAGCTGGCGGCCACCCTCGTCGTCCGGGAGGGTACGGTGTCGGTAGGCGTCGAGCCCGGGGAGGGCGCGGTGCTCGTCCGCACCTTCGATCAGGATGGCCTCCTCGCCGCAGTGACCCGTCTCGCCGCCGCCGGTCGTTTCGGAATCACCGGTGTGGCTCCAGTCGACCGTGACGCCGAGTCGGTCTACGCCTACGTCATGGCGGAGAGGGGAAGGAGCCGGTGAGCGGCGGCCTCCCCGTTCCGGCGTTGGCGGCGCTCATCCGGGCCGAGCTCCGAAGGGCTCTGACCACGCGGCGCGGGGCAACACTGTTCCTCGCCGCCGCCGCCCCCGTGCTCCTGGCCGGGCTCCGCGCCCTCTCGACCGGCGGCGGAGCGGCCGCGGCCCTGACGAGCCAGACCTCCCAGGTTCTCCACCTCGTCCTGCTCCGCTCCGCCCTGGTGCTCGGTACCGCGGACATGCTGGCCAAGCTGTTCTCCGCGGACCGCCAGGAAGGGACCCTGGCCCACCTCCTCCTGGCACCGCTGCCCAGGGCGGCGCTGGTCCTCGGGCGGTTTGCCGGAGCCGCCGCCGCCGTGGCCGCGGCGTTTTCCGCGTCCCTCGTCCTGACCGCCGCGCTCCTCGCCGTGCCCGCCGCCCGGGCGGGGATGCCGGTGGCTGCCACCGTGGCCGGCACCGTCGCGGGCTACCTCCCCGCCGTGGCGGCCGGGACCGTGGCGTACGGGGCCGTGTTCCTCCTCCTCGGTCTCCTGCTCCGTACTCCGGCGATCCCGATCCTCCTGATCTACGGCTGGGAGCTGCTCGTCCCGTTCCTGCCCACGGGGCTCAAGGCGTGGAGCCTCGCGTACCACGTCGGCGCCCTGGCGCCGCCACTCCTGGTCCACTCGACCCTCGAGGTCGTCGCCGCGCCCGAGAACCCAGTCCTCGCCGTTGCCGTCCTCGTCGCCGTGTCCATCCTGGCGCTGGCCGCCGCCGCCCGCCTCGCCCGCCGGCTGGAGGCCACCCCCTCGGCGTGAACGCTCACGTCCCGGCGACCTCCCGCACGAGCTCCCGCCACGCCGCCACGGCGGCCTCCCAGCCGAGGGCGGGGGCGCGTTCGAGGGCGGCGGCCCGGAGGCGGTCGCGTTCCGCGGGCTCCAGGGCGCGGCGGATGGCGGCGGCCAGCGCCCCGGGGTCGTGGACCGGGGCGGTCAGCGCCGCGCCGCCGGCGACCTCGAGCAGGGCAGGCGTCTCGGTGACCACCACGGGCGCGCCGCACCGGAGCGCCTCGGCCACCGGGAGGCCGAACCCCTCCGCCTCGCTGGCCAAGACGAACGCCTCCGCCGAGCGGTAGAGCGCCGGCAGGTCAGCGTCGGGGACGCGACCGGGCAGGTGGATCCGGCCGGCCAGGGGGGAGCGGGCGATCCGTGCGAGGATCGGGCCGGTCCCCCACCCGGGACCGCCCGCCAGCACGAGGTCGGGGGCGCCCGGGCCGGACTCCGCGATCCGCTCCCACGCTGCCACGAGGTCGAGGATCCCCTTCCGCGGCTCCAGCGTGCCCACGTGGAGCAGGTAGGGCCGTCCCCCGGCGTAGCGGGCGCGGATCCGCTCCGCCTCGCCCGGCGCCGCCTCGGGGGAGAACCGCGGGTCGGCGCCCTCGCCGATGACCCGGACACGGTCCACGGCCCACGGGAACGCGCGAACCAGCTCGTCCCGCGTGGCACACGACGGGACCACCACGGCCGAGGCGCCCGCCAGGGAATCCTCGACCCACGCGTTGAAGCAGAACCGGTTCTTCAGCGTGTGGCGGTCGGGCAGCAGCCGGGGGGTCAGGTCGTGGACCACCACGATGGACGGCACCGGACAGCGCCGCGGCGCCACGGCCAGGCTGGCGACGAAGAGGTTCGCCCCAAGGCCCCGGAGCTGGCCCGGAACGAGCCACTGGAGCCAGAGCGATCCCGGGAGCCGCACCGGGGGCGGCGCCACGGCCGATGCACCGGCCTCCGCCAGCGGCGCGGGGAGGTCCTCAAGCGGCGCGGGGGTCAGTAGCTCGACCCGCCACCCCGGCGTGGCGGCGAGCCCCGCCATGATCTGGACCGTCCACGTCCCGACCCCGGTGCGGGGGCCGAGGAGCGCCCTCGCGTCACACGCGATATTCATCGGGTCCGGTGGGCGGCAGCCCCGCCGCCTGCCGCAGCACCTGCGCCGTCGCCCCGGCCGCACGGTCCCAGCGGAACAGCGCCGCCCGCACGCGGCCCGCCTCGCCGAGCCGCCGCCGGTGCTCCGGGTCGCGGACCAGTGCGAGCACCCCCGTTGCGATCCCGTGAGGGCTCTCGGGATCGACGTAAACGGCAGCCGACCCGGCGACCTCGGGCATGGCGGAGCGGCCGGCGGTGACCACCGGCGTACCGCACGCCATCGCCTCCAGGAGCGGCAGCCCGAACCCCTCGAGCAGGGAAGGAAACAGCAGCGCCTCGGCGTTGGCGTACAGCGCGGGGAGCGCCTCCTGCTCCACGTAGTCCAGGTGGAGGATCCGGTCGCGGACGGGCGAGACATCGAGCTCCCGGCGGATCGACTCCGTCCGCCATCCCCAGCGCCCGACCAGGACCAGCGAGCCGGGGTAGCCCCACTCCACCACGAGGCGGAACGCCCTCAGCACGTTCGCCACGTTCTTCCGGGGCTCCAGCGTCGAGACGAACAGGAGGTACCGCTCCGGAACGCCGTCCGGCGGCTCCCCGGGGTCTCCGGAGAACGCCGGGTCGATCCCCTCGTGGACCGTGTGGACCCGGCGGCGCGGGACGCCCAGGCACTGGACCACATCGCCTGCCGTCGCCTCGGAGACGGCGACGATCCGCTCGCTCCGGTACAGACTCGGCCCGAGGTTGCGCTCGAACTCGGCCAGCGTCTCCGGTGCAACGGTCTCCGGCATCGCCCGGAAGGCGAGGTCGTGGACCGTCGCCACAACCGTTCTGGCGAACGGCAGCTGCGTCCGGTGGGCGAAGAAGTTCGGCGCGAACAGCACATCGTTCCCGTCGAGGACCCGCAGCAGTGGCTCCACAACGCCCTGGAGCACCGCCATGGCGGGGTGGACCGGCAGCAGGAACCCGGGAGGCAGGTGGTGCACGCGGAGGCGCATCCGCCGGGAGCCCGGCATCGGCGGCGGCGCAGGCTCCTCCGGCGCCAGGAACGTCCGGCCGTACAGGTTGAACTCGAGCCCGTCGCCGTCGCGCTCATCGAGCGCTGCCAGGAGGTTCCAGGCGTACCGCCCCACGCCGGTCATCCGCTCGAAGAACGGGAACACGTCCACGCCCACCACGGCGAGCGGCTCCCCGAGCACCGTCCTCCGGTGGAACCGCCGCCACCGGAGCGCCAGCGTCCCGGCGACGTCCTTCGCCAGGTGCCCCAGGAACCGCGCGGTCGCCGACAACCGACCCATTGCGCCAGATCATACACGAGGCCCGCCCCCCGACGGCCTCCCACGGCCGGCACGGTGCGGGGCGAACTACCGGCACCCACCCGGCGTCTCTCGCCCGCACCGTGTCATTGCGAGCCGGACTCCGTGAGGAGAACGGCGAAGCAATTCCTGGCAGCCTGGCGCGCTCCTCGGCCGTGTCGATCCGCCTCGCCGTGGGCCCAACCGGCGGCCGGCCCCCGCGCTTCGCGCGGGTGGTGCGCCCCGGCCTGCCGTCGCGGTGGAAGCGAGCTTCCACCGCGCCGTCCGGCCGTGCCGCTGGCGCCGCCTGCGGCGTCGCTGCCGGCCGCCTGGGCTTCGTTGAAGGGCGTTCGAGTCATCGACATTGGATGAACGGGGCCGCGAGTCTCGCACCCCGGGACCGCCCCCGCCGCGGTCGCTTCGTCGTCACGACCGCCAGGTCAGTTTCTCCTCGCGCCCTTGCGGGAACGGCCCCGGGGCTTGCCCTCGCCTCCGTCGCTGGACCGCCCCCGCCCCCACGCCGGCCCGTTCCTCGTGGGGCGCTCGATCGCTGGATGGTGAAGGGCTCCGTTGCGGGGACAGTCCCGATCGTGAAGGGCCTGGTTCTCCGAAGCGCCAGCCGGGACGTCGCTTCGCTTGTCCCTGGGTGGATGGGTGAGTGGGGGCACCAGGTCGGGGTGCGTGGTTTCGGGCGAGGGGATGTGCTAATGGAGAGGAGCGTCCCGATCGTAAAGGCTGGGGTGTTGTGAGATGCCCACCGGGAGTCGGTTCCCGACGAAAAAGGGACACTGTTTATCTTGTGCCGCGCTTACGGGACGGTCTCGATCGTGATGGGTGGTGGTCTCCGGGGAGAGAAGTCGCGGATCTCGCACGTGCAGCAAGTGGGGACACTCCCCATTTCTCTGTGGATCCGATCAGCGAGGTGCAGCCCCAAGGAGCGCCCTATTTCCCGATGGTTTCCCCGTTCCGGCCGCGATCAGGAGGAGGTGCCGGATGTGGCGTACCGGCGGGCGGCCTCGGCGTGCTCGCGGTGGATCGTCTCGCGGAGGCCGGCCGGCTCGAGGACCGTGCACGCCGCGCCCCAGCCGAGGATCCAGGGCACGAGCTCGGTGGCCGACGTGACCGTCAGGCCCAGCTCGAGGGAGCCGTCGGGCGCCTCGGCGAGGGTCTGGGAGGGGTGCCACCGCGTCTCCTGGACGAGCCCGGCGGCGTGGGGGGCGAACCGCAACCGGACGGTGACCGGCTCGTCGTCGGCGATCCAGACACCCCAGGAGCGCTCGACCCGGTCGAGGAGGGCCTCGACCGGTGGGGGGGTGAACGGCCGTTCCGTCACCCGGGATTCGGCGATCCGCTCGAGGCGGAGCACCCGGAGCCCTCCGGGGGGATCGAACCGGCCGACTGCGTAAAGGGCCGCGCCGACCACGGAGGGTTCCAGAAGGTACGGTTCGAAGAGCCCTTGCCGCTCCCCGGCGCCGGTGCGGGGCCTGTACCGGACCTCGACGGTCCGCCCCGTGGCCCATCCGTACGCGAGGTCCCGGAACGTCGCTGCGTGGCGGCTCCCGGCGCCGTCGATCCGGCCGGCGAGCCGCTCGAACGCCGTCTCCAGCTCGCGGGGCACGACACTGGCGAGCTTCCCGATCGCGCCGCGGAGGGCGCCACCGGGTTCCCCGGACCGGCGGGTGAGCCTCCGCACGGCGATGTAGACGGCGGTGGCCTCCTCGAGCTCGAACCGGACCGGCGGGATCGGGATCCGCGCCCCCTCCACGAGCCGCCACCCGGTCCCGCTGGCGTACACCGGGAGGCGGCCGGACGACGAGAGCTCGGTCAGGTACTTCCGGACGGTCCGGGGGTGGACGCCGAGCCGCTCGGCGATCTCCGCGGTCGTTCGCGTCCGGTACGGCTGCCGCGCGAACATCGTCTGGATCTCGATCAGCCTTCCGGCCTTCGTCAGTGCGTCACCGTAGACCATCGCCCCGTTCCCCTGTCCCCAGTCTACCGCAGGCGTCCCCCCAGAATCCACCGCTAAGGGTTCGTCGATGGTGTGTAGGGGTTCCAGCCGTGGGGGGGGGCGGGGTTTGAAAGGGTGGTCAGTGGTTCAGAGGGCCTGGAGCGGTTGCATCTTGGGATTGTGTC
>JAMOVQ010000027.1 GCA_027067575.1 Thermoanaerobaculia bacterium
CAGGGGTTCTGGAAGAACCTCCGGGGGTACGCCAGGGCGGCGGGGATCCGGAGCCACGTCAGCCCCCACGTGCTGCGCCACTCTTTCGCGACGCACCTGCTCGACCACGGCGCGGACCTCAGGTCCGTCCAGATGATGCTCGGACACACATCGCTGACGACGACGGAGATCTACACTCATGTGGCCAGGGAACGGCTTCGGAGGCTCTATGACGAGAAGCATCCGCGGGCGTAGTCTCCTCACCGTGGCCGTGGTGGTCCTCGCCTCCGTGACGGCCCAGGCGAAGCTCGCGGTCTTCGTCGATGGCCGTGTGCTCAAGGTGACGGATGCCGTGCTCGAGGGCGACCGTATCCGGCTCGAGCTCCCTTCTGGGGGCCGGCTCGTCGTGCCGGCGACCCGGGTGGACCGGATCGTGGAGGACGAGGTTCCGGATCCGGCCTCGCCGCCGATCCCGGCCTCCGTCTGCGATCCCGCGTGGCGGAACGAGCCGCTGCCCCCTGGAACACCGTTCGCCGACGCCATCACCGAGGCGGCGCAGAAGGCCCACCTCCACCCGTGGCTGCTTGCGGCGCTCGTCCAGACGGAGTCGGCGTTCGATCCCTGGGCCCTCTCCCGGGCTGGCGCGGCAGGACTGACCCAGCTGATGCCGGCCGCCGCCGCGGACCACGGAGTCCGTGACGTCTGGGACGTCTCCGAGAACCTCAGGGGCGGCGCGGAGCATCTCCGGGGGCTCCTGGACCGGTTCGGCGACCTGACGTTGGCCCTGGCGGCGTACAATGCCGGAGCGGCCACGGTGGAGCGCTACCACGGCATCCCGCCGTACCGCGAGACGCGATCGTTCGTCCGCCGGGTCCTTTCGGTGTTCTGCCCCCCGGCACCGGACGGTTCCGGAATCGCGACGAAGACATCGGAACGAAAAGGGAGGTCATGATGCGACGTGCAACGATCCCGACCATCGTCCTGCTCGCCACGGTGATCCTGGGGTGCGGCCCACGGGAGACGCCGGAGCAGCACCTTCAGCGCATCCGGAACGCCCACGAGATTACGCCGCTGGGGTACACGACGATCCACGGCGAGGACGGGGCACCCGTCACGGTGGTCGATCTCCGGATCGTCGACCGGTCGGACGAGGCGCTCCAGCACCTGACCGTGATGGTTCGGCTCGTCGGGCCGGACGGGCGGATCAAGGCCGAGAAGCGGGCCACCCTGGACCTCGACGGTGCCCGCCCCGGCGTTGGCATCCAGACCGCGGCCCGCATCCCCGGGATGGAGGCCGGACCGGACGACCAGATCCAGGTCGAGCTCGAGACCGCGGTGCCGGACGACCTCCTCCACACCTTCCCGGAGTGGAAGGACCTCGCCTCGGGAAACGTCAGTTGATCCCCGACCGTGGATCGCCCGTGATGCCGAACCGTTCGAGCAGCGCCCGCCGGAGTCCCGGAACGGTCTCGAGCAGGAGCGCGTCCCGGCTCGCCGGCGCCAGCCGCTCGATCGCCTCCCGCGCCGATTCGACGAGCCGCAGCCCCTCGCAGAGCGTCAGGTCCGGATCCTCACGGAGGATCTGGAGCGTCACCCTTGCGATGAGCCGGCACCGCCTCTCGGGCGAGGAGCGATCGTCCAGGAGCGTCACACCGTCCGTCATCGCAGACCGGAACAGGGGGAACCTGTGAGTTCATTCCCGGAGGCCGGAACGTGGCTCGCCACGGCGATCGACGCCGGGAACGCCGGCGCACGGGAGCTGATGCGGCGCTGGCGTCACCTCGAACCGTGGGAGATCGATGAGAAGGCGGCGAACGACCTCGTGACGGCGGCGGACAGGGCGTCGGAGGACGCCATCCTCCGCATCATCCGGGAACGCCACCCAAACCAGAGGATCCTCGCCGAGGAGTCTGGCGGCGAGGGGTTCGATGGCCCCGGTCCGGTCTGGATCGTGGACCCCCTGGACGGCACGACGAACTTCGTCCACGGCGTACCCCACTGGGCGATCTCCATCGCCGTTGCGGTGGACGGGGAGCCGGTCGTCGGCGTGGTGCTCGACCCGCTGAAGGGCGACCGCTTCACGGCGGCGCCGGGGAAGGGCGCGGCCTGGAACGGGAGGCCGTGCCGGGTCAGCGGCCGGACCGGGCTCGCGGGAGCGCTCCTGGCAACGGGGTTCCCGTTCAAGGCGCACGACCTGATCGACCGGTACCTGGCGATCTTCAAGACGGTATTCCTCCGCGCCAAGGCGATCCGGCGCCCGGGCGCCGCCGCGCTGGACCTCGCCTACGTGGCCGCGGGGATCTTCGACGGGTTCTTCGAGTTCCGGCTCTCGCCGTGGGACATCGCCGCCGGGACCGCCCTCGTCCGCGAGGCCGGGGGAACGGTCACCGGGATCGAGGGCGACGGACGGTTTCTCGCCCACGGCGACGTCCTGGCCGCAGCCCCGGGAGTCCATCGGGAGCTCCTCGAGGCCATCGCCTCCGTCCCCTGAAACCCCTCTCACCCTGACCTTCGGTGACCTCCGCCACGCCGAACCCTCGTCCTGTGCCGCGGTGGAGGGTATACTTCTTCCATGACGGTCGACGGCACGTCCGAACCGCCCATCGAGGACCGCATCCGCGAAGCGATCGAGCGCACGAAGGAGGAGGACTACGAGGGAGCTCTCGAGCTGTTCGAGGCCAACCTCGCCGCGGTGAACGAGGGCACCCACCAGCTGAAGCGGCTTGCGGCCTACGCCTTCTCGTTCTACGGCGTCTGCCTCGCCAAGGTCCAGCACCGGTACGCCCAGGCGGTGCAGTGCTGCGAGATCTCCCTCAAACACAACCTCCTCGATCCGGTCCATCACCACAACCTTGCCCTGGTGTACCTCGAGCGGGGCGACCGGGCGAAGGCCGTGGAGACGCTCAACGCCGGACTGCGGCTCGATCCCCGCAACAAGAGGATCCACCAGATCTGGGACGAGATCGGGCGGCGCAGGCCACCGGTGATCCCGTTCCTCTCCCGGAACAACCCGCTCAACATCTGGCTCGGCAAGAAGCTCCGTGCCCGGGAGGAGTGAGGGGGAACGGACCGCGGACCGGACGGCGGTCCTCCTTTCCGCCGCCGCCGCCGCCATCGCCGCCGGATGGGCCGCACGGCCCGGCATCGGCGTCCACGACTCGGGCGAGCTGGCGGCCGCGGCGTTCCATCTCGGGATCTCCCACCCGGCCGGTTCCCCGCTCTGGCTGCTTCTGGCGAAGGGCGCCTCGCTCCTCCCCCTCGCCGGGGCTCCGGCGTACCGGATGGCCCTCCTCTCGGTGCTCGCCTCCGCGGCCACGGCGGCCCTCGTGGCGTGGTTCCTGCTCCGGAACGGGGTCCGCCCCCTCCCCGCGGGAGCCGGCGGACTGGCCGTCATCTGCCTCCCCCGTCCGTTCTGGGCCGGAACCATCGTGGAGGTCTACGCCCTGGAGCTGGCGCTGGCCGTCCTGTTCGTCCTGGCCATCCGGAGAGCCGGTGACCGGCCCCAGGATCCAGGGAGCGCGTGGCTCGCCGGACTGGCGGGCGGCCTGCTCCTCTCCGTGCACCACGCGCTGGCGCCCGGGGTCCTCGCTGCGCTCGCCACGGTCTGGCTCGCCGGAGCGAACCG
>JAMOVQ010000028.1 GCA_027067575.1 Thermoanaerobaculia bacterium
GTGCGGGATCAGCCCGGCCGAGGAGGTGACGGCCACCACGGCCGAGGGCGCGGCGGCGAGGAGGTGCGGCAGGGCGTGGCGCACGGTGTGGACCGTGCCGAGGTAGTTGATCCGGATCGTTGCCTCGGGGTGGTCGGCCGGCTGCGCCTCGACCGCCGCGTACCGCCCGATCCCTGCGTTGGGGACGAGGAGCCGGAGGCCCCCGAGCGCCTCCACCGCCGTCTCCACCGCCGCGGCGCACCCGGCGTCCGTCTCCAGATCGGCCGGCACGGGGATCCCCTCCCCACCCGCCGCCTCGACCTCGCCGGCCACCGCCTCCAGCGCGTCCCTCCGCCGGGCGACGAGCGCCACCCGGCACCCTCTCGCCCCGAGCGCCACCGCCACCGCCCGGCCGATCCCCGAGGAGGCGCCCGTCACCATCGCCGCCGTTCCTGGTACGATTCGCATGGAACGAGTATACGGCGGAGGCGGAGCCATGGCACGGACCGCAGTGCTCCTCGTGGACGCCCAGAACGATTTCTTCCCCGGGGGGGCGCTCCCCGTTCCCGGAGGCGACGCCATCCTCCCGGCGGTCAACGCTCTGCTGGAGCTGGCCGGGACACGAGGATGGCCCGTGGCGGCCTCGCGGGACTGGCACCCCGAGGACCACGCCTCGTTCTCGACCCGGGGCGGACCGTGGCCGGTCCACTGCGTCCGGGGGACCGCCGGGGCCGAGCTCCACCCCGGCCTCGCGCTGCCGCCCGTGTTCACCATGGTCCACAAGGCGACGGACCGGGACCGGGATGCCTACTCGGCGTTCGAGGGGACGGGCCTGGCCGCGGCGCTGGAGGAACGGGGGATCGGGCGGCTCCTGGTGGGCGGCCTGGCCCTCGACTACTGCGTCAGGGCCACCTGCCTCGACGCCCGGGAGGCCGGCTTCGAGGTGGCGCTCGTCCTGCCCGCCACCCGGGCGGTGGAGGTCCACCCCGGGGACGGCGAGGCGGCTCTGGAGGCGCTCCGCGCCGCGGGCGTGGCGGTCCTCGCGGAGGTGCCCCGGTGACCGGCTCCCACAGCCCCCTCTGCGCCTCCGGGAGCGCCCTCCTGGTCGATCTGTACGAGCTGACGATGATGCAGGCGTACCACCGGTGGGGGATGGACGGCACGGCCACCTTCGACCTGTTCGTCCGGCGCCTGCCCCGGCTCCGGAACTTCCTCCTCGCCGCGGGCGCCGGCACCGTGCTCGAGCTGCTGGAGGGCCTCCGGTTCACGGGGGACGACCTGGCCTACCTCGAGTCCACGGGGCTGTTCGACCGGCCGTTCCTCGACTCCCTCGGGGCGTTCCGGTTCACCGGGGACGTGGACGCCGTCCCCGAGGGGACCGTCGTCTTCCCCCCGGAGCCGATCCTCCGGATCACGGCGCCGCTGCCCCAGGCGCAGCTCGTCGAGACGCTCGTCATGAACCGGATCCACGTCCAGACGATGCTCGCCTCCAAGGCGGCCCGGGTCGTGCTGGCTGCCCGCGGGCGGCGGGTCGTGGACTTCGGCCTCAGGCGGATGCACGGGGCGGACGCCGGCCTCGCCGGTGCCAGGGCGTACTGGATCGCCGGGATCGCCGCCACCTCCAACGTGCTGGCGGGCAAGGAGTTCGGGATCCCCGTGACGGGAACCATGGCCCACAGCTTCATCCAGGCCCACGACGACGAGCTCGAGGCGATGCGCCGGTTCGCCGAGGTCTACCCCGAGACGGTGCTCCTCGTGGACACCTACGACACGATGGAGGGGATCGAGCGGGTGATCGCCCTGGCGAGGGAGCTGGGGCCGCGCTGCCGCCTGAAGGGGATCCGCCTGGACTCCGGCGACCTGGCCGGGCTGGCGATGGCCGCCCGGGAGCGGCTGGACGACGCCGGTCTCCACGACCTTCGGATCTTCGCCTCCGGGAACCTGGACGAGTACAGGATCACCGAGCTGCTGGCGGACAACGCGCCGATCGACGCGTTCGGCGTGGGCACGCGGATGGGGACCTCGGCCGACGCCCCCTCCCTCGACCTCGCGTACAAGCTCGCCGAGCTCGACGGGCGGGGCCGCCTCAAGCTGACGGCGAACAAGGACACCTGGCCCGGCCGCAAGCAGGTGTGGCGGGAGTTCTCGGCGGACGGGACGATGGCCGGGGACACCATCGGGGTGGAGGGAGAGGGCGGGATCGAGGGAGAGCCGCTCCTCGTGCCCGTGATGCGCGGGGGCCGGCGGCTCGACGCCGCCCGCGAGCCGCTCGACGCGGCCCGTGAGCGGGCCCGCGCCGGGATCGAGGCGCTCCCGGCGACGCTTCGGGGTCTGGAGCCCGCCGACCCGCCGTACCCGGTCCGCGTCTCCCGGGGGCTGCGGGAGGCCCGCCGGGCCGTCATCGAGCACCTCCGGCGCGCCCGCACGGCCTGATCGGGAAACCCCCGGGGCTCCGTTGCGTACAGATCTCCGACGTCCGCCCGCGCGGACGGGATTCTCGTGTGGAGGAGGAGCCATGCACCGAACGATCCGCCGTCTCGCCCTGTCCGTTCTCGTCCTGTCCCTGGCGTCCGTACCCGGCGCCCGGGCCGACGAGGGGATGTGGACCTTCGACAACCCCCCGGTGAAGCAGCTGAAGGAGCGGTACGGCTTCACGCCGACGCAGGCGTGGCTCGACCACGTCCGTCTGGCCTCCGTCCGGTTCAACGACGGCGGGTCCGGGTCGTTCGTCAGCCCCAACGGGCTCGTGCTGACCAACCACCATGTGGCCCGGGGCCAGCTCCAGAAGGTCTCGACCCCCGAGAAGAACTACGTCCGCGACGGGTTCCTGGCCCGCTCGTTCGACGAGGAGCTCCGGTGCCCCGACCTTGAGCTCAACGTCCTGGTCTCCATGGAGGACGTGACCGAGCGGGTCACCAGCGCCGTCGAGCCCGGGATGAGCGACGAGGAGGCGCTGAAGGCGCGCAAGGCCGCCATGGCGGCGATCGAGAAGGAGAGCCTGGAGAAGACCGGCCTGCGCTCCGACGTGGTGTCGCTCTACCACGGGGGCGAGTACTGGCTGTACCGCTACCGGAAGTACAAGGACATCCGGCTCGTCTTCGCGCCGGAGGTCCAGGCGGCGTTTTTCGGCGGCGACCCGGACAACTTCACCTACCCCCGGTACGACCTCGACATGGCGCTGTTCCGCGTGTACGAGGACGGCAAGCCGATCACGAGCCCGGACTGGCTGCGGATCGACCCCGAGGGCGCCTCGGCCGGCGAGCTGGTGTTCGTCTCGGGCAACCCCGGCTCCACCGACCGGCTGCACACCATGGCCCAGCTCCGGATGACCCGGGACCACGGCTACCCCGCGCGGCTCGCGTTCATGGAGCGGTGGCTGGGGGTGCTGCGCGAGTACTCGGCCCGGGGGTCCGAGCAGGCGCGCCAGGCCGACATGCTGACCTTCGGCCTCCTCAACGGCAAGAAGGCGATCACCGGCGAGCTCGAGGGGCTCCGGAACCCGAGGATCTGGTCGAAGAAGGAGCGCGAGGAGAAGGCGTTCCGCGAGCGCGTCATGGCGGACCCCGCCCTGGCGTCGAAGTACGGC
>JAMOVQ010000029.1 GCA_027067575.1 Thermoanaerobaculia bacterium
GCTCCACGTGGAGGTCTTCCAGAACTCGACGGGCTGGGCCGACGTGGACCAGCGGCTCTCGGAGGCCCTGACCGCCGAGTGGGTCCGCAGGCGCCGGTACGTCCTCGTGGACGACCCCAAGGACGCCGACATCGTGCTCAGGGGCCGGATCCTCTCGGTCCGGTCCACCCCGGTGACGGTGGACTCCCACGGCCGCGCCACCGAGTACCAGATGACGCTGACGGTGTCGGCGGAGCTCGACGACGTCCGGGGCAAGAAGCCGAAGACGCTCTGGGCGGACAAGGGGTTCTCGAGGCGGACGTCGTACCCGGTGGACATCGACGCGGTGGACTACTTCGACCGCCAGACCCAGGCGATCGAGGAGGTCTCCCGCGAGCTGGCCCGGGATCTCGTCACCGCCGTCCTCGAAGGGTTCTGACGCATCACCGGCCGCGCCGCCCACGGCCGGCGCCGTCGGGCGGTTTGGCGGAAACGGTCCCTTACCCCTCGGCCCGCCAGACGATCCGGCCGCCGACGATGGTGGCCGCGGGCGCGCCGCGCAGCGTCATCCCGGCGAACGGTGTGTTGCGCGACTTCGAGTGGAACCTCGAGGGGTCCACCGTCACCCGGGCGCCGAGGTTGAGCAGCGTCAGGTCGGCGGGCGAGCCGACCCCCAGCGTGCCGCCCGGCAGCCCGAACACCCTCGCCGGGTTGGTGGACATCAGCCGCACGAGCTGCATCAGTCCAATCACCTTGGCGTGCACCAGGCGGTCCAGCGCCAGGCTGACGGCGGTCTCGAGCCCGACGATCCCGAACGGCGCGTCGGTGAACTCCAGCTCCTTCTCGTCCTGGTGGTGCGGCGCATGGTCCGTCGCGATGACGTCCACGGTGCCGTCGTAGATCGCCTGGAGCAGCGCGTCGCGATCCTCGGCCGTCCTCAGCGGCGGGTTCATCTTCCAGTTCGGGTCGTAGTTGGAGGCGGCCACGTCCTCGTCGGTCAGCGTGAAGTGGTGGGGCGTCACCTCGCAGGTGACCGGGAGGTTGCGCCGCTTGGCCATCCGGACCAGGTCCACGCCCCCCCGCGTGGTGGTGTGCTGGATGTGGAGCCGCCCGCCGGTCAGCTCAACGAGGATGATGTCCCGCGCGATCATCACCTCCTCGGCCGCGGCCGGGATCCCCGGAAGGCCGATGCGCGTCGCGGCCTCCCCCTCGTGCATCGCCCCGCCGGCCGACAGCTCCAGGTCCTCCTCGTGGACCACCACGGGGACGTCGAAGCTCCGCGTGTACTCGAGCACGCGCCGCATCAGGCGGGAGTTGGTCACCGGCTTCCCGTCGTCGGTGAAGGCGACGGCCCCCGCACGGACCATCTCGCCGATCTCGGCCATCGCCTGGCCATCGAGCCCGTGGGAGATCGCGCCCACGGGGTGGACCCGTGCGAGCCCGACCTCGGCCGCCCGCGACAGGATCGATCCGGTCACCGCGGGGTTGTCGTTGACCGGGTTCGTGTTGGGCATGGGGCAGACGGCGGTGAACCCGCCCGCCACGGCGGCACGGCACCCCGTCTCGATCGTCTCCTTGTACTCGTACCCGGGCTCCCTGAGGTGCACGTGGAGGTCGATGAAGCCCGGGGCCACCACGAGCCCCGCCGCGTCCAGCGTCTCGTGCTCGCCCTCGACCTCAAGCCGCTCGTCGATCGCCGCGATCTCGCCGTCCTCGATCAGGACGTCCATCCCCTCGTCGAGCCCCTGGGAGGGGTCGACCACCCGGCCGTTACGAATCAGCAGCTTCACGATGCCCTCCCGCGAGAAGGTAGAGGATCGCCATGCGGATGGCGACGCCGTTGGTCACCTGTTCGAGGATGACGGAGCGCGGTCCGTCGGCCACGGACGAGTCGATCTCCACACCCCGGTTCATCGGCCCCGGGTGCATCACCAGGGCGTGGGGCGCGGCCAGCTCAAGCCGTTCCGGCGTCAGGGCGAAGAAGTCGTAGTACTCGCGCTGCGTCGGGAAGTTGAGCCGGTCCTGCCGCTCCTGCTGGATCCGGAGCATCATCACCACGTCCGCCCCCTCGATGGCGGGCTCGAGCCGGGTGTGGACCTCGGCGCCGAGCGCCTCCACGCCCAGCGGCAGCAGGGAGGCCGGGGCCGCGAGCCGGACCTTCGCGCCGAGCTTCGTCAGGAGGAACGTGTTGGACCGGGCGACCCGGGAGTGCCGAATATCACCGGCGATGGTCACCGTCAGCCCCTCGAGCCCCCCGAACCGGCGCATCATCGTGAAGGCGTCCAGCAGCGCCTGGGTCGGGTGCTCGTTGATCCCGTCGCCCGCGTTGACGATCGAGGCCGGGACGAGCTTCGCGAGCCTGTGCGGCGCCCCGGAGCGGGAGTGGCGGATGACGATGAAGTCGGGCGCCATGGCCATCAGGTTCCGGGCCGTGTCGACCAGGGTCTCGCCCTTGGTCACCGACGAGGTGGAGGCCGAGAAGTTCAGGGTGTCCGCGGACAGCCGTTTCTCCGCAACCTCGAAGGAGAACCGGGTGCGGGTCGACGGCTCCATGAACAGGTTGACCACCGTCAGGCCGCGCAGCGTCGGGACCTTCTTGATCGGCCGGCGTGCGATCTCCAGGAACTGTTCCGCCGTCTCCAGGATCAGCCGGATCTCCCCGGGTTCGAGCGGTGCGATCCCGACGAGATCCTTCCCGGAAAGGGCCTTCGCCGTCTCAACCGCCATGCTCGACCTCCTTCCCGATCCAGACGCGGTCCCGTCCGTCCACCTCGGCGACCTCCACGCGGACGTCCTCGTCCCGGGAAGTCTCGATGGTGCGCCCCACCACGTCCGCCGCGATGGGAAGCTCGCGGTGACCGCGGTCGATCAGCACGGCCAGGCGCACGGCCCGCGGACGGCCGTAGTCCACCAGCGTGTCCAGTGCGGCCCGGACCGTCCGCCCGGTGAACAGCACGTCGTCCACCAGGTAGATGACCCGCCCGTCGATCGGCTCGGGAAGCGAGGTCCGCTTGAGCACCGGCTGCTGGTGCGCCGGCCGCCACGGTCCCACGTCGTCCCGGTACAGCGTGATATCGAGGGTCCCCACGGGAACCGACGCGCCGGTGGCCTCGGCGATCAGCCTCGCCAGGCGCCGCGCCAGCGGGGCGCCCCGCGTCTGGATCCCCACCAGCATGACGTCACCACCGTCGCGCTCGACGATCTCGGCCGCCATGCGGGCGAGGGTCCGCCCGAAGGCCGCCTCGTCCAGGACGACCCTGTGCCCGCCCGTTCTTCCGTCAGCCGTCATGAGCCTCCTCCCCCACCCCGGAGCCCACCATCGTCCGGGGCCACCGGACCGGTTCGCGACTTTCGTCCCTCGCGTCCCCCATCCTACCGGCCGGGCGGTCCCCAGGCAACGGGCCTCTCGCCCTTCTCCAGCGTCACCACCGTCCGGATCCCTCCGCGGACCCGGTAGTCCAGCTCGAGCCGGATCCACCGCGGCGCGAGAAGCGCCTGGAGGTCTTCGAAGATCACGGCCGCCGCGTGCTCCTGGTAGATCCCCACGTCCCGGAAGCTGACCAGGTAGTACTTGAACGACTTGAGCTCTACGCACCGGTCCGACGGCACGTACGCGATGCGGAGCATCCCTGAGTCCGGAAGACCCGAGTACGGGCACACGGCCGAGAACTCCTCCGTCTCGATCGTCACCACCGCCTCGCGCTCCGGATGTTCGTACGGGAACGTCTCGAGCACATCCCGGTCGATTTCCTCGATCCCCTTGAACGGGTACCGCCGTCCCTCGGCCTCGGCCATGTCCGCCTCCCTCGCCTGCCGGCGGCGGCAGTATACCGGCGCCCGCGGGTCACCGCCGCTGCCCCGGTGCTACACTCTTCCCGGAGGCCGCGGACGGGATGCATGTTTCGGAGTACAAGCGCGTGGGGCGGGCGTTGGCGGTGGGCGCAGCCGTCATCGTGGCGGGGACCGCGGGCTACATGGCGATCGAGGGCGCCCGTCTGCTGGACGCCCTGTACATGACCGTCATCACCGTCACCACCATCGGGTTCGGCGAGGTGTTCCCGCTGACCGAGGCGGGACGAATCTTCACCATCGTGCTCGCGCTGGCCGGCGTCGGGGTGATTTTCTTCGTGGCATCGGAGTTCGCCAGGGTCGTCATCGAGGGGGACCTCGAGCGGCTGCTCGGTCTGAGGAAGGACTTGAAGATGGTCGGAAAGCTCGATCGGCACATCATCGTCTGCGGGTACGGCCGGATGGGCCACGCGGTGGCCGAGGTGTTCCGCCAGCGCAAGACCCCGTTCGTCGTCATCGACCAGGAGTTCGAGACGTGCCAGGAGCTCCAGGGTGGGGGCATCCCGTTCGTCCAGGGAGACGCAAGCCACCAGGAGGCGCTGAAGGCCGCGGGAATCGAGCGCGCAGCAACCATCATCGTCTGTTTGCCCGACGACGCCCACGGCGTCTTCACCGTGCTGCTGGCCCGGCAGCTCAACCCGGACCTGACCATCATCGCCCGCGCCGTTGAAGAACGGGCCGAGGAGCGGCTGCGGATGGCTGGGGCGGACCGGATCATCAACCCGTACCGGATCGGCGGGATGCGCCTGGCCTACACCGCGATCAAGCCGACGGTTGTAGACTTCCTCGACGCCTCCCTTCCGGGAACGAGCGGGGAGCTCGAGCTCGCCGAGATCCGTGTCTCGCCCCGATCGGAGCTCGCCGACCGGACCCTCGCGGGGGCCCAGATCCGGAAACGGTTCGGGCTGATCGTCATCGCGCTTCGGCGTGGAGACCGGACACTGTTCAGCCCGGACCCGGATACGGTGATTCAGCCCGGCGACGTGCTCGTGGCGCTGGGCCCCGGGGAGGCCATCGAGCGGATCGAGGCCGTCACCCGCTGACGCCCGGAGTGCCCCGTCATCAGCTCAGAAGGTCGTCGAGGTACTGTGCGAGCCCGCTGCCGCTCCGGCCGACGACCTCGGCCGCGATCCTGACGAACTCCTCGGGCGACATGCCGTGGTCCTTCCGGAACGCCTCGATCCGCGGGACGATCGTCTCACGAAAGAACCTTTCCTCAGCGCGCTCCATCATCATCCCCGCCCCTCCGAACCCGAAGAACGCGATGGCCAGGGAAAGGGCGATACCGATCCCGGAACCCCATCCCATGTGCCGCACACCGATCAACGCTCCGGTGGCCGCCGCGAACGTCAGAAAGGCCACGACGAGGGAAGGCGCCGGCATGAAGCGGCGGATGTCCTGATCGACCCCGTGGACGAACGCCTCCGTCGCCGCCCGGAGCGTCTCCTCGTCCACCGGCAGCAACGCCCCGCAGTACGGACACTCGCGCAGCTCCAGCCCGACCTCGGCCCCGCACGAGGGACACCGCCCAACGATCCCATCCCCCATCACCCTTCAATCTACCACGACAATGTTAAAGGGACGCTGTTTCTCTCAACGCACCTCCGAACACCGGAACACCGTCGATTCCACCCCTTCCCCGACCTTTCCGCTACCCCTCACCCACACAAAGGGCAGGAGCGCCGTCTCTTGAGATCCTCCGTTGCTCATGGTGGCGGGCTTCGGTAGGATGACCGCATGAGAATGTGGCGATGGCCGTTCGCCGCGTGCCTGGTCCTTTTCGTGGTCGCGTCCCTCGGCGCCGCGGCCCCGGGCGGGGGCCAGGACCGCCGGTTTCCGGACCTGCAACTGATCCCGCTCGAGGGTGGTGATCCACTGCAGTTCTCGACGTTCCGGGGTCGTCCGGTGCTCGTCAACTTCTGGGCGACGTGGTGTCCCCCGTGCCGGGCCGAGCTGCCGGAGCTCGAGAAGGTGTACAACCGGTTCAGCGGCCGGGGCCTGGTGGTGGCGTCGGTCAACGTGGACCGGCGACCGGAGCCGGCGCGTCGGTTCGTCCGGATGCAGAAGCTCACCCTGCCGTTCTACCGGATTTCGGAGAGCGCGCTCCGGGCACTGGGAGTCCGGAGCATTCCCACCAGCGTGCTCGTGGACGGTGAGGGAAGGGTCGTGAGGGTGTACCAGGGGTTCGGCCCGAACATTCTCCGGGATCTGGAGGCCAGGATCGAGGCGCTGCTGCCCGAAGAGGCGGAGAGCGGGGGGACGTGAGCCGTCTCGCCCGAACGGCTGGGCCGGGGCTTCGGGCCGGTGCGCTGATCCTGGTAGCGGGACTGCTCGGAGGGTGGGACGGGACGGTGGTCCGCACGGTGGCTTGGCGTGCCGTCGGGTTCTTCCCCAGCGACCTGGGCCGACAGGTGCGTCTCCACCACCGGCGGTACGACGCGGGGATCCGGGCGGGCCTCGCCCTGCCACCTTCCTGGCGCGTCGGGCCGCCCGGCAACCTCGAGAAGGCGCTCCGCAGCCAGGCGCTCCGTTGCCGCGACGGGCTCCTCCGTCCGGAGCCGCTGGCAGACCTCGTCGAGCAGCTCGGCACCCTCGCGGTCCTCGTGTGTGACGCCAACGATCCGCTGGCGGTCTCGGACGCCGACCCCAGGGAGCCGCGGTACGCCGCGCCGTGGCTCCGGTACGGCCGCTCGGTGGCGGGGAGGGTCCGGCTCGTCTACTACGGGCAGGATCCGGCGCTGCTCGACCGTGGCGACCTCGACCGGTTCGTTCGGGACACGCTGGCCCGGAGCTCCCGGCTCTACCCGTTCGTCGGCGAGGAGTTCTTCCGGACCGGAACGCTGCGGTCGTGGCGGGAGATCGACGACCGGTCGGTGGCGTTCGGGGTGACCGGAGTGGCCCTGTCCCACGCCATGACGGACCTGGCGAACCTGGCGGCCTGGGTCTGGGTCGAGGGCGGGGGTGCGCGGCCCACGCCGTTGCCCACCCCGACGGGCCACCTGGGTCCGACGGTCACGGTCGTCCTCGGCGGAGGGCTCCCGGAGCGGAACCGGCCGAAGAGCGGCGAACCGGCGTTGCCGCCGGCCCGCCTCAGGATCCCGCGCTGATCCGCGTCACTCGTGGATGGCTGCGTGGGCGAGCCCCGTGCCGCCGCCGTTCCGGTCGGCGATGGCCATGGCCACGGTGTACTCCCCGGGCGGCAGCGTGAACCGCATCGTGTAGCGGAACGGTTGCTTCATCGCCTGCTCCAGGGCGTCCCGCGGGATCTCGAACCGCTGCTCCTTCCGCTCCACGGACCGGACCTCGCCGTCCGCCCCGTAGATCGCCAGCCAGACGTCCACGTCACCGGCGAACCCTGAGGGCACGGGGACGAGCGCCAGGTGCCCGATCCCCGTGACCGCCGTGGCCGCGACCTCGAGCTCCTTCCCCCGGCGGCTGGCGTCCACCTTGACCACCAGCGGAAGGTCCCCGCCCGTCTTCGGGAAGGTGGCCGGGGTCCTGAGCTGGTCCGCCAGCACGGCCTCCGGCGGGAAGTCGTAGTAGCCGCGCCGGGAGCGGACCGTTCCGCCGCCGTGGGCGAGCCTGACCGTGATCGTGTGGTACTTCCCGTCGTGTCCGTGGGGTGGCTGGAACGCCAGGGAGTAGGAGGTCCGCATCTCGCGGTCCACGGTCTCGAGGATCGGGCGGATCGTGTTGGTGACGAGGTACCGGCCGCCGGTCCCGTCGGCGAGCATCCTGGGCAGGCTCTCCCAGTCGGCGGCGCTGTCGCTGGGGCGGGCCGTCCCGGCCCAGCGGGAGGCCGCGTCGTGGTACAGCATCGGGTCGTCGAGCCCCATGGCGTCGGTGGCGTAGATCCGGAACCCGGAGGCGTTGGCGATCCGGATCACCGTGTCCCAGATCTCGTTGACACGGTCCAGTACCGACGCCGTGATCGGGTCCATCCCGTGCTGGGGGCGGGGCGGGTAGCTGTCGATGGTGCCCGTCGCCACCCGGCCGGGGGCGGGGTTGAGCACCATCTTCCCGGTCACCAGCAGGCACGCCTTCTTCCCCTCCACCGTCGCGTAGGCCCGGAAGATGTCCGTCAGGCCGCGGGCCAGGATCATGTACGGCTGGAGACTGCGGAACGCCTGCTCCCGGGTCGCGAAGTTCGCCAGGCCCTGGGGGTCGCTCCCCGGGCTCTCGAGGAGGGAGTTGGAGGGCAGCTCGTTGCTCGTCACCGCCAGCCGGAGCGGATCGGTGAAGAGCGACTGGTCGATCTGGTGCAGCGCGCGGTAGGTCGGCAGGGAGGTCACCGCATCCAGCGCCTTCCCGACGGCCTCGCGGTCGCTCGTGAACGGCAGGAGGATCCTCGCCGAGCTGCCCACCACGGCGACGGACCAGTCCACGTCGTCGTTGGAGCGGTCCCCGATGAACTTCCGGAGCGTCTTCACGGCCCGGTAGACGTTCGGCTTCTCGATGAAGTTGAGGTCGAACACGAGAGCGACGTGGCGGCGGAACCGGACGTCACGGGCGTCGGGAACCGTCGCCTCCGGGGCCGCCCCCCCGGCGAGGTGGACGATTCCGTCCTCGATCCGCGCGAAGTTCGTGATCTCCCGGGGCTCACCGTCCTCGAACACGAGGAAGTCGTCCCGCGTCAGGCCGGTCACGGGACGGCCGCCCCGCGTCACCATGACGTCCACGTCGACGGTGTTCACCTCGACCGTGCCGGAGAACGTCCCCGTCCCCCCGGCTCTTGCGGCCGGGACGGTTCCCGCAACGGCTGCGAGCACCAGAATCGCGATCCATGGTTTCTGTGCCATCGGCTTCTCCCTCCCGTCCCCCCGCGGCGACAGCGACGCCTGCGGGGGACGGTCCGTGCAGGTTCCCGGGGGCGCCGGAGCAACCGTCCCCGGGCGCCGGCGCCCTCCGGTATGAATGTAGTGCATGAGGCGTGCCAGTGCACGGGCGGGCCGACGGCCCCGCCGGAGGCGGGACCGGGAACCGGGGGAACGGGGGCCTCAGGCGAGCTCGGCGCGGAGGGTGTCCAGGAGCTCCTGCACCGCGGTGACGGCGTCGGTCAGCGGCACGGGGCGCTTCTCGCCGTCGCGCCGGAGCGACATTTCCACCTGGCCGTTCTCGAGACCCCGCTTGCCCACGACGACCCGGACGGGAAAACCGATCAGGTCGATGTCGTTGAACTTGACTCCCGGCCGCTCGGACCGGTCGTCGTACAGCACCTCGATCCCGGCTTCGAGCATCCGCGCGTACAGCGCGTCCGCAGCCTCCACGACCTCGGGCCTGTCCGAGTTGAGCAGGACGAGCACCACCTCGTACGGCGCCAGCGGCAGCGGCCAGACGATCCCGTGGTCGTCGTGGTTCTGCTCCACGGCGGCGGCGACGGTCCGGCCGACGCCGAGGCCGTAGCACCCCATGATCATGGGCCGCTCGGCGCCGTCGGCGTCGAGGAAGGTGCAGCGCATGGGCTCCGAGTACTTGGTCCCGAGCTTGAAGATGTGCCCGACCTCGATTCCGCGCTTCTCGGTCATCGGCTTCCCGCACCGGGGGCACGGGTCGCCCGCCGCGGCCATGGCGATGTCGGCCACGTCGTCGGGCTCGAAGTCCCGGCCGGGGACGACACCCACGAGGTGATGATCCCGCTCGTTCGCACCGGTGGCCGCCACGGCCAGCGCCATCACCGTCGGGTCCGCGACGATCCGGATCCCCTCGAGCCCCACGGGGCCGGAGAACCCCATGGCGCCGCCCGTGACCTTCTCGATCTTCTCCTCCGAGGCCAGCTGGATGTGGGTGCAGTCGAGCACGTTCTTCAGCTTGACCTCGTTGACCTCCCGGTCGCCCCGCACCAGCGCCACGACGAACGCCTCGTCGGTCTCGAAGACCATGGTCTTGATCAGGTGCGCCGGGGCGACACCGAGGAACCCGGCCACCTCCTCGACGCTCTTGAGGCCGGGCGTGTGCACCTTCTCCGGGGCCTCCGGGACGGCCAGCGGCCACTCCGGTGCGCTCTCCAGGGTTCCCGTGACGGCCTTCTCCACGTTGGCGCCGTACCCGCACGCGCAGGAGATGATGGCGTCCTCCCCGGTCCCAGCCAGCACCATGAACTCGTGGGACTCGGAGCCCCCGATGTTGCCGGTGTCCGCCTCGACCTTCGTGTACTCGAGGCCGCACCGCTCGAAGATCCGGCAGTACGCGGCCTCCATGGCGCGGTAGGCCACGTCGAGGTCCTCGGCCGAGGCGTGGAACGAGTAGGCGTCCTTCATGATGAACTCGCGCCCGCGCATCAGGCCGAACCGCGGCCGGATCTCGTCCCGGAACTTGGTCTGGATCTGGTAGAGGTTGGCCGGAAGCTGGCGGTACGAGGTGGTGGTGCGCCGGACGATGTCGGTGACGACCTCCTCGTGGGTCGGTCCGAAGCAGAAGTCACGGTCGTGACGGTCCTTGATCCGCAGGAGCTCCGGTCCGTACTTGAACCAGCGCCCCGACTCCTGCCACAGCTCGGCCGGCTGCACGGCCGGCATCAGCAGCTCCGTCGAGCCCGCGCGCTCCATCTCCTCGCGGATGATCGCCTCGAGCTTGCGAATCGAGCGCCAGCCGAGCGGAAGGTAGTTGTAGATCCCCGCGGCGAGCTTCGAGATCATCCCGGCCCGCGCCATCAGCCGGTGCGAGACGACCTCGGCGTCCGCCGGGTCCTGCCTGAGGGTCCTGATGAAGGTTCGCGTCCACCGCATCGTCCACTCCTCCCGTCAGCCGCGCCGGCGCGCGCCGCTGACCGTTCTCAGCTGTCCCAGCCGCCGGACGTGGCCCAGCAGCTCGTGATCGAGACCCGTGCCGGCCCCCGCCTGGGCCGCCTCCAGCGCCCGTTCCGCGCCGGACACGTCACCGGTCTCCAGCCGGGCGGCCGCAAGTTGCCGGAGCAGGCCCGGCTCGGGCGCGGCCGTGGTGGCCTGCTCCAGGTACCGCACCGCCTCCCGGAACCGTCCCCGGCGCAGCGCGATGGCGCCCAGCGCCCCCAGCGGGAAATGCCGGAGCTCCCGGGGTGCGGCGTCCAGTGCCTCCAGGGCGAGCTCCCACGCCCGTCCCAGGTCCTCCCCGAGCTCCGCCTCGACGAGGGCGAGCTCGTAGGAAGCCAGGGCGCGGACGAGGGGGTCGGCACCGCGCCGGAGCACGCTCTCGGCGATGCGCCGGGCGCTACGGAGCCGGCCCGCCTGCCGGAGCCCCTCGAGCAGGGCCACGACACCGGCCGCCGCGAACGGCGAGGCACCGTCCCGGTCCAGCCGGAAGACGCGGCGCGCCTCCGAGACGGCCAGCCGGGCGTCCCCGAGCGCCGAGGCGAGGAGGGCGGCGATGGCCGCCAGCGACGGCTCCTCGGGGTTCAGCCGCGCGGCGGTCTCGTACAGGTCCAGCGCCTCCTCCGGGCGGCCCCGTTCGAGAAGCATCTCGGCCCGCGCCGCCAGCCTGGCAGCCTCGGGCGGGAGCGGCCGGTTCGGCTCCAGGGTCAGGAACCGCACGGTCTGCTGGTACTCGAGCCGCTGGGGGTCGAGGTCGAGCACGTCGCGGAACGTAGCCAGCGCCTTGCGGGTCCAGCCGCGCCGGAGGTACGCCAGCGCCAGCTGGTAGAGGGCGTCCTCGAACTGGGGCACCTCGGCCACGGCGCGCTCGAGCTCCGCGATGGCACGCCCCGTCCGGCCGAGCCGCAGCTCGCAGACGCCCTTGAGGTACCGCGCCTCCACCATGTCGTCCCGTTCGAGCGCCCGTGCCAGCCACGGGAGGGCGTCGGCGGGCCGGTCCCGCATCAGCTCGAGGGCGCCGAGGGAGAACGCCGGGAGGAACGATCCCGGTTCCTGACGCTCCGCGGCGAGCAGCGACTCCCGCGCGGCGTCCCACAGACCGAGGTCCGTCAGCACGGTCCCCAGGTAGACCAGCGTCTCGAAGTGGGGTCCCCGTAACTCGAGAACGCGCTCGAAGGCGGCCCGTGCACCCTCGGCGTCGCCCGTCTCGAACGCCACCTCGCCGGCGAACGACCACAGCTCGTCGTTGCCGGGCGCGAGCCTGAGCAGCGATCCGAGGACCTCGACGGCGCGATCGGCGTCCCGGGCGGCCAGGGCGAGCTCCAGGGCCCGGAGGCCGCGCCGGAACCGGGGCGTGTCCGTCCCGTCGTGGACCGCCCTGGAGAGGATCCGCTCCGCGCGCTCGCCGAACCGGCGGAACAGGTCCCGGGAGAGGAGCTCCCGGTCGATCCGCCGTTCCCAGCCGGCCGCGATCTCGCTCGACGGCAGCACGCCGTGCTCCTCGAGCAGCGTGCCCAGGTTCTCCACCCCGGCCAGCGCCAGGGTCAGCCGGTGCTCGAGGTCGCCGATCCGCTCAATCGCCGAGCCCAGCGCCCGCGCCAGCTGCCGGTTCGACTCCTCGAGCGCCGTGATCCGCTCGAACAGGTGCTCCTCGTACTCCTCCTGGGCCGCCAGGAACACCTCCTCCGTCGGCTCCTCGGGATCCTCGACGACCCCGGAGACCACGAGCAGGCTGCTCCCGCACCGCCGGCACCGCTCGTGCCCCGGCGGGTTGGGCGCACCACAGAACTGGCAGAGGACGGAGCTCACCGCTCTCCGTAGTCGTAGAAGCCGCGGCCCGTCTTCCGGCCGAGGCGCCCCGCGTCCACCATCTTGATCAGAAGCGGGCACGGCCGGTACTTGGGGTCGCCCAGGCCCTCGTGGAGGATCCGCATGATGAAGAGACAGGTGTCCAGGCCGATGAAGTCCGCCAGCGTCAGGGGGCCCATCGGGTGGTTCATGCCGAGCTTCATGATCTCGTCCACGGCCTCGGGCGTCGCCACGCCCTCGTACACGGCGTAGATCGCCTCGTTGATCATGGGCATCAGGACGCGGTTGGAGACGAACCCCGGGAAGTCGTTGCACGGTACCGGAACCTTGCCCATCCGATTCGCAACGGCCTCGACGGTGGCGTAGACCTCGTCCGAGGTGGCCAGGCCCCGGATCATCTCCACGAGCTTCATCACCGGCACCGGGTTCATGAAGTGCATCCCGATGAACCGCTCGGGACGCTCGGTCACGGCGGCCAGCTTCGTGATGGAGATCGAGGAGGTGTTGGAGGCGAGGATCGTCTCCGGCGGGCAGACAGCGTCCAGCTGGCGGAAGATCTCCGACTTGATGTCGAACCGCTCCACGGCGGCCTCCACCACGAGCTGGGCCTTCGCGTGGTCGCCGAGGTGCGTTCCCGTCTCGATCCGGCCGAGGATCTCGTCCTTCTCGCCGGGCTCGATCAGCCCCTTCTTGATCTGACGGTCCAGGTTCTTCGAGATGGTCGCCATCGCCCGCTCGAGGATCTCCTCCTCGATGTCCGTCAGCACCACGCGGTACCCCGAGACAGCCGCCACGTGGGCGATGCCGTTGCCCATCTGACCCGCGCCAACCACACCGATTGTCTCGATCGCCATTGCCAACCTCCACTTGCCCCTGCGGGGGACCCGAGACTAGTGAGCACGGCCGGTCAAGTCAAGCGTCCGGCCCCAACGCCGTCTCGCCTCACTTCCGTCCGGTCGGCCTGATGGAGCGCGGGCTTCCGCCCGCATTCTCGTGGCTCGAACCGGGCTTGATACGAACACCGATCCCTGCGGGCCGAGACCCGTGCTCCATCGGGGCGCCATCCCTTTCGTGCCGTTCGCCACGGCGGCCCTGTGGTAGCATGGCTTCATGACACAGGCGGCCACTGCGGATCTCGACCGGCGCGTTGCTCTCCTGGAGGGTTGGAAGGAGAGCCAGGAGCCGTTCATCCTCTCGTTGAAGGACGACATCCGCGAGGTCCAGCAGCGGTTGACGGCGCTCCAGAGCCACATGGATCACCGCTTCTCCGACATGGAAAACGCCACCGCCGAGCTGCGCACCGAGCTCAAGGGCGACATCGCGGAGCTGCGCACCGAGCTCAAGGCTGACATCGCGGAGCTCTCCAGGCGAATGGACGCCCAGCGCGACGAGCTCAAGGCCGACATCGCCGAGCTCTCCGCACGCATGGACGCGCAGCGTGATGAGCTCTCCGCACGCATGGACGCCCAGCGCGACGAGCTCAAGAACGACATCGCCGAGCTGCGCACCGAGCTGAAGGGTGACATCGCGGAGCTGCGCACCGAGCTGAAGGCCGACATCGGCGAGCTCTCCGCACGCATGGACGCGCAGCGCACCGAGCTCAAGGGCGAGATGGCCCGGCTGATCCAGCGCATGGATACCCAGACCCGCTGGATCGTGGGCGTCCAGTTCCTGACCCTCCTCACCCTGATCGCCGCACTCCTCCGCCTGGCCCACTGAGCGCAACGCCGGTTTCCCCGCCACGGTGACTGACCCGTGTCAGCGGACGGCGTAGGGTGAGGGTGGAGGGGACATCCAGATTCCCGCACTGAGAGGAGCCTGGGTCCGTCATCCTATGGGTGATGAATACCAGGGGGTGACGGATGGCCAGGCTCCTGAGGAAGGATATCGAAGCGATGGTCTAGATGCGAGAGCAGGGAGTGAGTATTCGGGGGATTGCACGGGTGGCTGGGTATGAC
>JAMOVQ010000030.1 GCA_027067575.1 Thermoanaerobaculia bacterium
CCGTTCCCGCAAGGGCGCGAGGAGGAACTGACCTGGCGGTCGTGACGACGAAGCGGCCGCGGCGGGGGCGGTCCCGGGGTGCGAGACTCGCGGCCCCGTTCATCCAAAGTCGATGACCCGAACGCCCCCCAACGAAGCCCAGGCGGCCGGCAGCGACGCCGCAGGCGGCGCCAGCGCGTCGCACGGGCGGGGCGCGCAGCCCGCGCGAAGCGCGGGGGCCGGCCGCCGGTTCGCCCCATGGCAAGGCGGTTCCCCACGGGCTGCGCCGCCTTCACCGTCCGTGGCATCCCTGGTATAGTGCGGCGGTCCCCGGTCCCCCGGGAGGCGTGGAGGAAGCGCAGATGCGTCGAGTCACCCGCAAGAAGCTCAAGCAGGACGAGTTCGTCTCCATCGTCGACCAGATGATCCACTGGTTCTCGGAAAACTGGCGTCCCGTCGCCGCCGCGGCGGCAGCGGTGGTTGCCGTATTCCTCCTCTGGTGGGGCCTCTCCGCCTGGTCCGGCCACCGCACGGCGGCCGCGTCGGAGGCGCTCGCACAGGCCATGGAACAGCTCGACACGGCGCAGACGCCCGAAGACCGTGAGGATGCCGAGGCCGCCCTGCGGGAGGTGATCGACCGGTACGGCCGCACGGCTCAGGCCGACGAGGCGCGGGTCGTCCTGGCCCGCCTGCTCGCGGAGGACGGGAAGATCGACGAGGCCCGCCAGCTCCTGACGAAGGTGGCACAGAAGCGGAAGGACAGCCCGACGGTCCGCGTGGCGACGCTCGACCTGATCGGGATCCAGGTGTCTTCCGGTCAGGCGGCCGAAGTCATCCCCCAGCTCGAAGCGATGGTGACCGGAAAGGACCCCCGTCTCCCCCGGGACGTGGCGCTCTACGAGCTCGCCGAGGTCCATATCGCAGAGGGCAACCCATCCAAGGCGAAGGAGTACCTCCAGAAGCTGATGGAGGACTTCCCCGAGTCCCCGTACGCCAGACAGGCCCGGCAGAAGCTCCAGGAGCTCGGCTGAACCGTGTCGTTCGTCGAGTCGATCGCCCGGAAGCGCGACGGGCTGACGCTCGACCGGGAGGAGATCGCCGAGTTCGTCCGGGGCGCCGCCGAGGGGACGCTGCCCCCGGAGCAGCTCGCCGCCATGCTGATGGCGATCACCTGCCGCGGCATGACCCCGCGGGAGACGGCGGACCTGACCCAGGAGATGCTGCTCTCCGGAGACCGGTGGGAGCTCGCCTCGCTGCGGCCGGAGGCCGTGGACAAGCACTCTACAGGGGGCGTGGGCGACACGGTATCGCTGATCCTGGCGCCCCTCCTGGCCGCGGCGGGCGTCCCCGTGGCGATGATGGCCGGGCGGGGGCTCGGCCACAGCCAGGGCACGGTGGACAAGCTGGAGGCGATCCCTGAGTTCGAGTGCGGGACCGAGCGTGACTGGCTGCTGGCAGCCCTCGACTGGTGCGGGGCGGCGATCTCCCGGCAGAGCGAGCGGATCGCGCCGGCCGACCGGACGCTGTACGCGCTGCGCGACGTCACCGCCACGGTCCCGTCGCTCCCGCTGATCGTCGGCTCGATCATGTCGAAGAAGCTCGCTCTCGGCGCGGGCACCCTCGTCCTCGACGTCAAGTGCGGTGCGGGTGCGTTCCGCAAGACCCTCGAGGACGCCGTGGAGCTCGCCGTGGCCCTCCGCGGCGTGGCGCGTGACGCCGGCGTCGCCTGCGCGGCGCTGATCACGGCGATGGAAGAACCGCTGGGCCCCATGCTCGGCACGGCGTGCGAGGTCCGGGAGGCGCTGGCAGTCCTCGAAGGCGGGGGCGATCACCGTCTCCTGGAGGTGACCCTGGCGCTCTCCGAGGAGGCCATGGTGCTCCGCGGCCACGACCGTGCGGCGGCCCGTCGGACCCTCGAGGCGCGGCTGGCCGACGGCTCGGCCCGCGAGCGGTGGGACCTCATGGTCCGCGCCCACGGCGGGGACCCGGACCCATCCCTCCTTGCCCGGCCGGAGGCGGTCCACGAGGTGACGGCGGAGACCGCGGGATGGGTGCGGGCCGTGGACGGCGAGGCGCTGGGGTGGATCGCCGTGGAGATCGGGGCCGGGCGGCGGCGGCGCGGCGAGCCACTGGCCCACGGCGCCGGGGTCGAGGTGCTCGCCCGGATCGGGGACCGCGTCGAACGCGGCGATCCGCTCGGCCGGCTCCTCGTGGGCACACGTCCGGCCGACGTCGACGCCCTCGCCGCGCGGATGCGGACGGCGTTCGCCCTCGGTGACGAGCCGGTCGCCGCGCCTCCCCTCCTGCTCGGCCCGCCCGAGGCCGCGCGGGGCGACGCCTGAGATGCTCTACCGGCTGGAGGGGGTCCGCGTCCGGCTCGGCGGAACCGTCATCCTCGACGGCCTCGACTTCCAGCACAACCCCGGGGAGCACCTGGCCCTCGTGGGGCGCAACGGCTCCGGCAAGACCACGCTGCTGCGTCTGCTCTCGGGGGAGCTCGAGCCCGACGCGGGCCGCGTGCGGTTCGCCCGGGAGGCGCGGGTGGTCCGGCTCGACCAGCACTTCGACGCCCCGGAAGGCACGACGGTCCTCCAGTACGCCCTCCAGGCGTTCGAGCACCTCCACGCCCTCGAGGCGGAGCTCGACCGCACCACCGAGGCGCTGGCCGAACGGCCCGACGAGGAGGCGCTGCTCGAGCGGCTGCAGGAGCTCCAGGACGCCCTGGAGGGGAGCGGACTGTACCGGACCGAGGCCGAGGCCCGCGCCACCCTCGCGGCGTTCGGGCTCGGCGGCACGTTCCTCGACCGTCCCGTGGAGGAGCTCTCCGGCGGCCAGCGGACGCGGCTGGCGCTCGTCCGGGCCCTGCTCTCCCCCGGCGACCTGCTGCTGCTCGACGAGCCCACGAACCACCTCGACCTGTTCGGGGCGGCAGCGCTGGCCGGGATCCTGCGGGAGCACCCCGGTGCCCTCCTCGTGGCGACCCACGACCGGGAGCTGATCGACCGGATCGCCCACCGCGTCGTGGAGGTGGAGAACGGCCGGCTGCGCCGGTGGCCCGCCGGGTACGAGGCGTACCGGAGCGCGAAGGAGCAGGCCGTGGCGGCGGACCTCCGGGCGTGGGAGCGGCAGCAGGAGCACATCCGCAAGACCGAGACGTTCATCCGCAAGAACATCGCCGGCCAGAAGACCCGCCAGGCCCAGGCCCGCCGCAAGGAGCTCGAGCGGCTCGATCGGCTCGAACGACCCGCCGCCGCCGAACCGCCCCCGGCGTTCGTCTGGCGGGAGGTGGCGCGCAGCGGCGACGTGGTGCTCTCCGCCGAAGCCCTCGCCGCCGGGTACGGGGGCGTCCCCGTCGTCCGGGCGGAGACGCTCGCCCTCCGGCGCGGGGACCGCGTGGCCGTCCTCGGTGGGAACGGCCAGGGGAAGACGACGCTGCTCCGGACTCTCGCCGGGAAGCTGCCGCCGGTGGAGGGCCGGGTGACCCTGGGGCACGGCGTCACCTGGGGGTGGTACGACCAGGAGCTCGCGGACCTTCCCGTCACGGGCACCGTCCTCGACGCCCTCTGGTCCGTCCAGCCCCGCTGGAGCCCGCAGGAAGTCCGCTCCTGGCTGGCCCGGTTCGGGTTCTCAGGCGACGACGCCGAGCTGGAGGTCGCCGGCCTCTCCGGCGGGGAGCGGGGCCGCCTGACGCTGGCCAGGATCCTGGCCTCCGGCCCGAACCTCCTGTTCCTCGACGAGCCCACGAACCACCTCGACCTGCCCACGTGCGAGGCGCTGGAGCAGGCGCTGGCCGCGTTCCCGGGCACACTTCTCGTGGTCAGCCACGATCGGCGGTTCCTCGAGCACGTGGCGACCCGCGCGCTCCTGGTGGCCGGCGGCACGGTGGAGGAGCACCGCGACGTGGCCTCGGCCATGGCCGCCGCCGGCGCCGGCCGGCCCGCGCGGCCGGGGCCTGCGGCCCCCGAACCACGAGAGGGCTCCCGCCGCAGCCCCCTCGCCGAGGAGGCCCGGAAACTGCGGCGCGACGTGGAGCGGCTGCGAAAGCGGGTGGCCGGGCTCGAGGCCGAGATCGAGGCGAACCACCGCACCATCGCGGAGGGGGAGGAGGCTATGGCGGACCGGCAGGTCTGGAGCGACCCCGTGCGGCTCCGGGAGGTCCAGGATGCCGTCAACGCCGCGCGGGAGGCGCTGCCCGGCCTCGAGGAGGCGTGGGCGGAGGCCGCGGAGGACCTGGAGGCGCTGGAGACGCGGCTCACTCAGGTCGAGCAGGAGCTCGGCGCCTGAACCACCCGGATACCCGGCTGATGGCGGTCCCGGACCGTGCGGTGGCACAATGGAGCGGATGAAGACGAATCACCGTGCCCGCCTCCTTCTTGCGATCCTTCTCCCGGCCCTCTTCGCCCCTGTGGCCCTTGCCGGACCGCCCATCCGGTGGATCGACGTCCGGGTGGAACGGGAGGGCGGGAAGGCGCCGCTGGCCCTCCACGTTCCCGCGAGCCTGGCTGGAGCCGCCCTGGGCGCCCTCGAGATCGGGGCGTGGAACAGGGGGATGGTCCACCTGGGGCCCTCTCCCGAAGGGCTCCCCGCCTGGAACGCCGTGCTGGCCATGCTCGCGGCGATGGAGCCCGGTCAGTCGCTCTCCCTCGAGGCGTCGGGCGTGCGGGTCCGGGCCCGGCGCGCCGGCGAGACGGTCAGGATCCATGCCGTCCGTGAGGGGGAGGCCCCCGCGGACCTGAGGATCGTCCTGCCGGTGGAGGTGCTCGCCGGGCTTGCCGTAGACGAGAACGGCGACCTCGACCTCCACCCGGTCCTCGACCGGCTCGACTCGTTCCCCCCCGGCGACGTCATCACCGGCCGGGACCGCGGGACCACGGTCCGGGTCCGGATCGACTGAACGGCCGGACGCTCATCCCCCGGCCGGGGCCTCCGCCTCCATGGCCGCCCGGGCGGCCTCCAGCGCAACGGCCGCCGCATCCTCCGGGGAGACCCGCCCGTCGAGGACCGCCCGCCGCGCCTCGCGGAGTCCCGCGCCGATGTGCGGTCCAGGCGGCAGCCCGGCCTCCACGAGGTCCCGCCCGCGGACGGGCAGCTCGAGCCGGGCGACCCGCTCCATCGCCTCCGCCATCCGGCGGCGGGCGGTCTCCTCCAGTTGGGCCATGGCGAGCAGCGCCGGCACCGGGCCCGTCCGTTCCACGGTCTCCGCGATCCGGCTGACGGGCGCGCCCTCACGGGAGAGCTCCAGGAACAACTCCGTGTCCGCCGGCAACGCCGCGAACGAACGGGCCACCCGGCCGGCCATTGCGAGACGCGCCGCCAGCCTGCCGGCGGCATCCTCCCCGGACCGGACGGCCAGCCCTCCGAGGAAGAGTGGCAACGGCTCGGGGGCCGCCCCGAGGCCGCCGAGCGTATACCACTCCACCAGACCTTCGAGATCGAGCAGGTACGAGTGCGCCGTTCGATTCCACTCGAGCGCTGCGTCGAGCGCGCCAAGCAGCCCGAGCTCCGCCAGCATCGCCAGCGATTCCGCCGGGTGCGGCTCCGCCAGCAGCAGCTCGAGCTCGCGGCGGAGGCGTTGCCCGGAGAGCCGCGTGAACACACCTTCCTCGATGGCGGTTCCGATCAGCTGCCGGGTGTCCGGGGCGATCTCGAACCCCAGCCGCCGCGCGTACCGCACCGCCCGGATGGCGCGGGTGGGGTCGTCGATGAACGAGAGGGAGTGCAGCACCCGGATCTCCCCCCGTTCCAGGTCACGCCGGCCGCCAAAGAAGTCCAGGAGCTGACCGTACCGGTCGCCGGAGAGCACCACGGCCAGCGCGTTGATGGTGAAGTCCCGCCGGTAGAGGTCCTGCCGGATCAGCGAGGTCTCCACTTCCGGCAGTGCCGCCGGCGTCCGGTAGAACTCGGTCCGGGCGGTGGCCACGTCCAGGTGGTTCCCGTCGGGAAGCGTCACGATGGAGGTCAAGAAAGGCGGGTGGGGGTGGGCCCTGCCACCGGTCTCCCCGGCCAGCGCCTCGGCGAAGACGATCCCGTCCCCCTCCACCACGAGGTCCACGTCCTCGCTGGGCCGCCCCAGGAGCAGGTCCCGCACCATGCCACCCACGAGATAGACCGGGGAGTCGAGCCGCTCCGCGACCCGCCGCACCACCGGGAGAACCTCTCGGACCCATTCCGGTGGCACCTCCCGGAGCAGCCGAGTCACCCCCTGGCTGACGAGGCGCGCCCCGGCCATCCGGTTGTCCAGGGAGAGACCGGCCCGGCGCTGGTGGTCGAACAGGTGCCGGAACAGCTGCATCCGGGTGACGACCCCGATGGGGCGTCCTTCCTCCTCCACCACCACGAAACGGTACGACCGTTCGAGGAAGAGGTCCCGGAGCTCTTCCAGCAGCGTCTCCGCGTCCACGGTGGGCACGCCTGGCTGCATCACCGCCGCCACCGGCCGGTCCGCCAGACCGTGCGCCAGCGCCCGGTCGAGGATCTGGCGGGTGACCACGCCGGCGAGCGCCCCGCTGCCCGTCTCGCGGACCGGGAGCGCGTTGACCTTGAGCTCGTTCATCCGCTCCTTGACGGCTGCAACCGTCTCCGACGCCGGAACGGTGAACAACCGCCGGCCGGCCACGTCCCGGGCAACGGCGAGCCGCGGCAGCTCCTCGGACAGCGCCTCCAGCAACCGCTCGCGCAACTCTACCGTGACGGCGCCGGTCACCCGTGCCGAGGCGGCTGCCGGATGCCCCCCGCCCCCGAACCGGGCCGCCAGCTTCCCGGCGTCGAACCCCGGGACTCTGGACCGGATGATGACGTTGGTCTGGGGCGGATTCTGGATCAGCGCGATCCCGACCGGATGGTCGAACGTCTCCACCCACCGGTGGACCACGTACGCGGCCTCCTCGTGGTACCGGTCCACGTCCACCGCCGCGATGGCGACACGAACCCCGTTGACGACCCGCTCCTCCGTCGCCTCGGCCAGCCGCCCGAGGAGCTCGAGCTGGGACGGCTCGAGCCCCTTGGCAACCCACCGACGGACCCACTCCAGCGAGGCGCCCCGCTCCAGGAGCCATGCGGCCGCCCGGTGGTCTTCCGGCGTCGTCTCGGCGTAGGCAAGACTACCAGTGTCCTCGTGGATCCCCATCAGGAGGAGCGACGCCTCCTCGGGGCTCGGCTCGATCCCACGTTCGTCCAGGAGCGAGACGATGATGGTGGAGGTCGCGCCGGCGGACCGGGACAGGTCCTCCTCGGACTCGATCCCGCCCTCCGATGGAGGATGGTGATCGATCAGGGTCACGGGCGCGTTCGCCGCCTCGATCAGCCCCCACACCTCACCGAGCCGGCTCGGGTTCCGCGTGTCCACGACGACGGCGTGTCCCACCATGGCCTTACGGGCCTCCCGCAGCCGGAGCTCCTCGAAAGTGAACCCGGACTCCTCCAGGAACCGCCGGACCGCGAGCTCCAGCGAGCCCGGGAACAGAACCTCGTGCTCCGGGAACAATCGCCGAGCCACCACCGCCGCGGCGAAAGCATCGAAGTCCGCCGTCAGGTGCGTAGTGATGATCCTCACCGCCCCATTGTACGGCCGCAACGGAGAAAACCGTGTCCCTTGTAATGTTGAGCGATGAAAATGGGCGTCCCGTTGAGGGACGCCCGTCGTGTTTCGCCGGAGATGGTGCCTACGGGCGGTTGTTGCCGTCCGAATCGGAACCGGTGGGTCCTTCCACTCCCCCGGTCACCTCGGTGACCAGGTAGTAGTGATCGCCGGTGGTGGTCGGGGTGATCTCGGCCCGCAGGTACCCGTTCCAGGTCCCGCTGGTGATCTTGGTCGTGGCCACTCCGGTGGCCAGCGCCGTGTGGTTGTAGAAGCTGCCGATGGAGCCCTCGTAGACGTTGTAGCTCGACGCCCCCGTGATCTCCTCGAAGTACAGGTAGTACCCGGTCGATGAGGCGTCGTCCCGCACCAGGACGGCCGGATGGGCACTCGACGGTGCCGAAACCTCCGACACCGACTGGCAGCTCCCGCCGGGCACCACCGCCTCAATCTTGACCTCATCGATGTACCAGCCCTCGCGGTTGATCGAACAGTCGGAGATCGCCCGCCACGCCAGCCAGATCGTCTGTCCGGCAAGGTCGCTGAGATCCACCGTGACCTGCTGCCACGACCCGATATTGTCGGTCCATGTCTCCACACCGCTCGTCGTCCCCGAGGGTGGACAGTAGTCCGAGAGCGTTCCGTTGTACGAGATTGCCGAGATGTACGGCCCGTTTCCAGGATCGGTATCCGGGATCTGACCGTACCCTGACGTGGCCGATGTCGTGGAGTACATCAGCATGGCGCCGTCGTAGTTGTTCTCGAAGTTTCTCCACTCCCAGAACGACAAGGTGATCGACGTTGCGTTCGATGGCAGGACGAATCCGTTCATCCCGCTGCTTGAACAGTCGCCAGTGGAACCGTCGCACCCCGCGATGATCGCGTCGTTTCCGTCGATCGTGTAGACCGCATCACTGTTGTCGACGCCGTCCCCGAAGTGGGCCGAGTACGTCCCGTTGTGTGCTTTCCGGTCGGTCACTGCCCAGTCGTTGCCGTCGTTCCCGTCATCGGAGAACGTTCCGCCGATCCAGGAGTGTCCAGTTGGCGTTGGAGATCCCTCGAAATCGTCTGCAAACACCGTCTGCGTCGTGCTCCCTCCGCCGGACACCGTTCCGGACTGCTCGACAGTGTTCGTGTCCTCCGCGCCATTGGAGGTATCCACGGCGCGGACCACGTAGTAGTAGGTCGCGCCGCCCGTCAGGCCGGAGTCGCGGTACGTCGTAGAGGTCAGCCCCGCCACGATGCGGTTCGCCGCCGATGGCGTGAACCCGGATGTGGTGTCACGGTAGACGTTGTAGCCGACAGCCCCACACGCTGCCGTACCGGCGTTCCACGAGAGGTCCAGCGCACACGAACCATCCGAGGGGTTCGACACGCTCTGGATCCCACCGAACGTCGGCGCCGTGCCGGCATCGACGTTGGTTGCGGAAGCGGTCGCCGTGTTGCCGTCCGCCGTCCCACACCCGTTGACCGCCCTGACCGAGTAGCTGACCGAGGTTCCCACGGGCGCACTCGTATCCTGATAGGAAGTTGTGCCCTCGGAGACCGATGTCACCAGCTTCCCATCCCGATAGATCTGGTACTGCCGGGATCCAGCACCGCCGTCGCCCCAGTCAGTCGCCGCAGACCAGGTGACGTCGATTCCGGTCGTTCCACACGAGTCGTGGTCCGTGGCAGCGGTCACACCGCCAAAGCTCGGCGCCGTGCTTTCGGCGTCCGTCGCCTGGGCCGTGGCGCCCCCGTCGTTGGCACACCCAGTGCCGTTGACGGCCACGATCCGGTAGGTGTACGCCGTTCCCGCAGTTGTGGTCGTATCGTCCCACGTGTAGCTCGTCTGTCCGTTGGGCGGCCCGCTGCTAACTACAGTCCAGCTCCCCCCACCATTGGTGGAGCGCTCGATCCGATACTGGCGTTGATCGGTGTTCTGACCCCCGTCGTTCCAGTCGGAGACGGCAGGCCACGTGATCCGGATCCCCGAGGCCTCGCAGGTGGAGATGTCCGTGGCCGAGGAGATCCCTGCGAACACCGCACCGTAGACCTCGTCGGCCGCGGACTGGTTCGCTCCGCCGTCGGAAGCGTTGCCGCACCCGTTGACCGCTTCCACACGGTAGGTGTACGTCGTGCCGTTGGTCCCGCCCGTGTCCGTGTAGTTCGTCGCCGTGGCCGCGACACTGGTCACCAGCGTGCTGTCACGGTAGACATTGAACTTCCGGTTCCCCGTGGAGACGCCGTTGTCGCCCCAGTCGGATGGCGCGTTCCAGGAGAGCGCCACCCCGGAGTCGGCGCAGCTGTCCACGTCAGCAGCCGAGACGATCCCGCCAAACGTAGGCGGCGCCGAGACCTGGTCCATCGCCTGGGCCGTCTTCCCGCCGTCCGCGGTCAGGGAGCAGCCGTTGATGGCCTCCACGCGGTAGGTATACGTCGTGCCGTTGGTCCCGCCCGTGTCGGTGTACGAGGTGGCCGTCGCCGCCGCCGTGGTGACGAGAGTCGAGTCACGGTAGATCCGGAACCCGCGGCCCGACGTCTCACCGTTGTCGCCCCAGTCGGACGGTGCGTTCCACGTGAGGTTCACACCGGTGTCCTGGCACTCGTCATCGTCCGCCGCCGAGACGATCCCGCCGAACGTCGGGGCACTGCCCTCGGCGTCGGTGGCCGACTGGGCGGAAGAGTCCGTGGTGCAACTCCCGCTGACCGCCCGGACGACGTAGGAGTGGGAGCTCGTGTCACCGGGATCGTACGTCGCCCCGGACGAATACCCGGTCACCACCACCGTGCCGTCCCGCAGCAGGTCGTGGCTCGACGCTCCGGAACCCGCCGTGTAACTGACCTGGATCCCATCCTGGGTACAACCGGACACGTCCGAGATCCCAGTGATGACGGGCTGGCCCGGCGTATTGTCCTCGTCCGTGGCGCTCTGGGAGGCGCTGTCTGTGGAGCATGTGCCGTCCAGCGCCCGAATGACGTAGGAGTGGGAGCTCGTGTCGCCAGGATCGTAGCTCGACCCCGAGCTGAAGTTCGAGACGGCCAGCGAGCCGTCCACGTACAGATCGTGGCTCGACGCACCCGACCCCGCCGTGTACGTGATCGTTACCCCGCTCTGGTCACACGGATCGTCGTCGGTGATCGAGTCGATCACAGGCTGCCCTGGATCGGTGCAGTTGCCACCGGTGGTGCAGTCGTTCTGCTTCGTGATCTGGAGTGACCAGCTATTCAGCGTTCCAGTATCGGCATTCGCGTTATCCGAGATGAACACGGTCCATGTTCCGTTCATCGCCTCACCGTCGAAGTCGGACATGGAACCCGGTCCATCGGGAGCTGTCTGGGAATCATAGGTCGTCTTGATGTCGTCGGCGCCACTCCCGGTCCGGTTGTGGAGCCGTACCGTGGTCCCTGCGGGCGAGGTCAGCTCGACAATGAGGTCTCCGATCCAGGTGTGGGAGATGTCCACCGTGACCAGGATGTCGGTGATCGATCCGGTGTCCGCGATGCTGAGCGTCGACGACACACCGTTCGAGTTGTTGTCTGGAATGCTCTTGGGTACGTCGGAGCTGTTGTACGTCGTGGTCCCCGAACCCGGTCCAGTCGGCACCCCGGACTTCTCCACCGTGTTGCTCTCCTCGGTACTCGTGGAGACGTCCACCGCACGAACGATGTAGTAGTACGTGGTCCCCGAAACCAGGCTATCGGTATCGGAATAACTCGTCGTGGTCACACCCGTGGCGATCCGGTTCGACGAGGACGGGGCAAACCCCGATGTCGTGTCGCGATAAATGCTGTAACTGACCGATCCACAGGGGCTCGAGGCCGCGGTCCAGGAAAGATCGAGTTGACAGGTCGAGGCTCCCGGGTTGGTCACCGAGTCAAGACCGTTGAAGCTCGGCTCGGTCGTCCAGGTAATCTGCGTGTCGTTCGCATCCTGGATCCCTTCCGTACAGCCGGAACCCGTCACCTTGCAGTTGTAGGTGTGGGTTCCCGTCTCGTTGGCGGAGTAGGTTGACGACGTGGCACCGGAGATTGCCGAGCCGTCCCGGTACCACTGGTAGGTGAACGGTGTGGTCCCCCCGGTGGTGTTGGCTGTCAGGGTCTGCCCCGTGCCCGTGCAGAGCGTCAGCGGTCCGTTCGGAGTAACGTCCACGTTGGTCGGGTTGCCCGTGCAGCACCCCGTCGCTGCGATGGACGTCGAGGCGTAGTCCTTGGAGATCCCGCACTGGTTGATCGCCCTGATGAAGTAGGTGTGGCTGTTGCAATCACCGGGGTCGAAGTCGGAGATCGAGGTCGTGGTCCACGAGATGTTGTCCGTGTCCAAGGATCCGTCCACCCAGAGCTGGTACTTGCGCTGGGCGTTGTCCTCGTTCCCATCACCCCAGTAGACGTCGGGCGCGGCCCACGAGATGTCCACCGTCCCGTTGCCGTTGTTCGTCACGTTGGTCGGCGGCAACTGGGGGTTCGTCCCCCGCTCGGTCCAGTGGGCGGGCTCCGAGCAGATCTTCCTGACGATGATGTTCTCCTCGCCCCCACCGCCGCGGCGATCGATCCATAACGGCCATGCCACACCGTCGTAGACGTCCAGTCCGTTGTAGTCGCCCCGCTCGAACGTCGATGCGCCGGCGGTCCGCTCGTTGCCGGCCTCTGTGGCAACCACCATCTCTTCCCACGTCTGCCCGCCGTCCTTCGAGCGTTTGACGACGTAATGCGTCGTCTGCCGATCGGCGGCACTCCCCGGGTTCAGGCTCGAGCGGTGGTAGCTGACCCAGATCGAGCCGTCCACGGGATCCACCCGCATGTACCCGAGGAAGTTGTCAACCCTGTTGCCATCGCCCGACGTGATGTTGGTCAGCTGGGAAAACGTTGCCCCCTCGTCATCCGAGTGGGTGAGGAACAGATCGTAGTTGCACGTACTGTTCCAGTTGGCGTCCCAGTTTGCGCAGGACCACCCTGACTCCGTCCCACATGCACCGCTGAACATGGCCATCATCACGTAGACCCGGCCGTAGAACGGTGACCCCAGCGCCCGGTCCACGTCGACGTACGGCTGAGCTGCAACCCCCCGCTGGCACTGGGAGATCAGCTTGTTGGACCAGGCACCGTTCCGCGAGGCCACGGTCTTGGCCGAGGGAGCAGTCCACGTGGCTCCACAGTCACTGGAACCGGCTATCTTGAACGTCGAATCGCCGTGGTTCTGCCAGACCACGTAGACATGCCCGTCGGCGGCCACGTTGATGTCCGGCGTGATCGCCTGGTAAGTTCCTGTCAGATTGGTCACGTTGCTCCACGTGGCACAGTCGTCAGTGGAGCGCGCAACCTTCTCCTGGTTGGAGTTGTGCCAGGTGATGTAGATATTCCCGTAACAGGCGTTGGTGGCGTCCGCCGTGCCATCACCGTTAGAGTCGTAGTGCTCGGTGTTGTCCACCACGTGCCACTGCCGGTCCTCGGAGGTTTGGGAACCCGGCCGGCCGCAGTCCGACCAGGTCGAGCCGTTGTTCGAGGAGTGGCGCATCATGACGTACGTCTCACCACACTGGCCCGTGTTGCACCCGATCTTCGAGTGGTAGACCTCCCCGGTGGACCTGGAGTAGTAGCTGACGGGGTCGCATTCCCAGCTCGACCCATTGTTGTTGCCAACCTGCGTGCTCAACCAGTTCTGGCCCCAGTCCGACGTCGACGCGATGTGGTCCGAGGTCTCCCCGCCACCTGCCGGACACGATGAGGCCATGATCTGGTTCTCGCTGGCGTGGTTGATGGCGATGTTGACCTCGCCACGGTCGGAATTGTCGGCGGTTGTCAGATCGCGGTCAGAAGCCCAGGAACTCGAGAGGGTCTTCTCGTCGGGAGGCGAGGCACCGGCCGACCTCGCATACTCCTCCAGGATCTTCGAGCAGTCGGGCCGCTTGCCGGTCTCCTCATACCAGTGGTCGTACGCCTCTCGAAGGTAATGGGGGTACTGTACCGGCCCCGAGGTCGCCTGGGGCACGGTACCGGGGTTGCGCGATTCCACCTGCTTCCGCTCGGCCCTGTACTGGAGCCGCTCCTCGATGGTCAGGAGCTGAAGATCGTCGAAGTCATCCTTCGGCAGACCGTACTGGGTGGCGTCGATCCGCTCCACGTACCGGTGGTACCAGAGCAGATCCTGTATTGCTTTCAGATCGGTTCGCTCCTGGCATTCCGCGTACTTCTCCAGCACGTCCGGCGGGTAATCGTTGCTCTGCGCGGCGATCGTCCCGGAGAACATCGCAGCACCCACCACCGCAAGCACCAGGGTCCAAACCTTCTTCATGAAGCCCTCCATCCCACTTTCATCCGTACCCGGCACCACCCGCCGGATACTTTCTCGTCCTCTCTTCCGCCACCCATCCCGGAAGCCACGGCATCCGCACCGGCCTCCGGTTCCTCCGGTGCTCGATCCGCTCTGGTTCCCCAGGAAGTGCCGTCGGCGGAACCTCTTGCTTCGTTTCTACCGTGAACGATTCCCTCTGTCAACCAAGAGGAGCAAAGAGAGTCCAATCAGACACCCCTATGAGAACCAGCAGAACCGTACACGCCACAAGTCGTCCACTCACCACATGAAGGAAGCGGTAGGGGTACAGCATTCCCCAACAATCTGCGAAAACAACTGTTTGGCAACCCAAGAACGACGACACGGTCTCCTCTCGTTTACCCACGTACCGGAGAAAGGACCAGCGATGGCACCAGATAAAGGGAAGGCCTATAACAGAAAAGGGGCGAGAGTGGGTATGGCTGTCAGTGTCCCGCCGATATGGCTTGACAGGGTATGCCGCCCACTCTCGCGAGCCATGGGTGCTGCCTGATAAGGCCTTTGCC
>JAMOVQ010000031.1 GCA_027067575.1 Thermoanaerobaculia bacterium
GGGTCGGCACCATGGAGATCCGGCCGCTGGCCCGGGCGATCTGCGACGCCGGGTTCGAGGTCCTCTGGCCGCCCCACACGTCATGTGCCGGGTGATCCACTCCCCGGAGTACGGCCGGTACGACCTCGGCCCGGAGCACCCGTTCAGCCCGGTCCGGGGCCGGATGCTGCTCGAGCTGCTCGAGGCGCTCGGGGTGGAGCTGGACCCCGTCCGGCCGGAACCGCTCCCCCCGGAGGCGCTCCTCGCCGTCCACGAGAAGGCGTACGTCGACGCCGTGGAGGCCGCGAGCCGCGGCGAGAGCCTGGACGACCCGGGCCGGTGGGGCCTGGGGACGGCGGACAACCCCATCGTGCCGGGAATGGCCGAGGGCGCCCGCGCCATCGCCGGCGGCACGGTGCTCGGCGCCCGGCTCCTCGTCGAGGGCGAGACCCGCCGCGTGCTCCAGCTCGGGGGAGGGCTCCACCACGCCCGCCCGGCGATGGCCTCGGGGTTCTGCCTGTACAACGACCTCGCCCTGGCGATCCACGAGATGGTCTCGGCCGGATGGCACGTGGCGTACATCGACATCGACGTCCACCACGGCGACGGCGTGCAGGAAATCTTCTACGGCAGCGACCGCGTCCTGACCCTCTCGCTCCACGAGACCGGCGAGTACCTGTTCCCCGGAACGGGGTGGCTGCACGAGATGGGACGCGGCATGGGGAGGGGCCTCACCCTCAACCTGCCGCTGGAGCCGTTCACTGAGGGGGACACCTACCGCGAGGTCCTCGTGGAGATCGCCGACGCGGCCCTCTCCTGGTTCCGTCCCGACGCCGTGGTGGTCCAGGCCGGTGCCGACGCCCACTTCTCGGACCCGCTGGCCGACCTGATGCTGACAACCCGCGACTACGAGGCGATCTACCGAGACCTGCTCCGGATCGTCGACCGGACCGCCCACGGCCGGGTGCTGTTCACCCTGGGCGGCGGCTACTCGCTGGCGGCGACGCCGAGGATCTGGGCGATCCTCGCCCTCGTGCTCCTCGGCCTCCCGGTTCCCGAACGCCTCCCGGAGGCGTGGCGCACACGGTGGTCCGAACGGCTCGGGATCGAGCTGCCGGAAACCCTGCACGACCCCGGGAACCCCTACGAACCGATCCCCCGCCGGCCGGAGGTCCTCCGGGCCGACCGCGAGGCGCTCCGCCGCCTGCTCGACGCCGTGGCGCCGATCTGGCTCTGATCGAGACCGGCCGCGGTAGAATCGGGAAGGAAACCGTAGGAGAAGGAGAGACGCGATGAACGAAACCATGCCACCCCCGCCACCACCCCTCGGATCGACCGCTCCCCCGCCCCCGGCGGGGCCGCCCGCCGGTCCGCCGCCTCCCGCCGGGAGGCCGGGGCTCCCGTTCGAGAACCCCTCGGTCTCGTTCGCCGATGGGTTCGTGGAGACGGTCCGCCTGCTGGTCACCCGTCCGCGTGAGGCGTTCCGGATGATGGATCCCGAGGGTGACCTGATGCGGCCCCTCCTCTACGCCGTGATCCTCGGCTGGATCGGGATCGTGGCGAGCCAGCTCTACAACCTCGTCTTCAGGGGGGCCATGCTCCGGATGATGGCCAACCAGTTCCACGGGGCGAGCTTCGGAGGCAGCATGGGCATGGCGGTGGGCATGATCGTCGTCGGCCCCATCCTCGTCATCATCGGCCTGTTCATCTGGTCCGGGCTCGTCCACCTGGCGCTCATGCTCGTCGGCGGGGCGAACCGGAGCTTCACGGCAACGGTCAAGGTGCTGGCCTACGCCCAGACCTCGGCCCTCGCCCAGGTCGTCCCGTTCTGCGGTGGGCTCATCGCAGGGATCTGGGGGATCGTTCTCCAGATCTTCGGGATCGCCGCGGCCCACGAGACCACTGAGGGGAAGGCCGCAGCGGCGGTCCTCCTGCCGCTCGTCTTCTGCTGCACGTGCATCATCCTCCTCATGCTGGTCTTCGGCGTGGGTCTCGCGGGCCTGATCGGTCTGGCCAACCAGGGATGATCGCCACCCGCGAGCCACGCCGGGCGGACCGGCAGCTCGCGTGGGTCTGGTTCGGCGTGGCCGTCGCGGCGCCGCTGCTGGCGTGGGCGTGGGTCCGGGTCGGTCTGGGTACGCCGGGCTGCGCCTTCCACCGGCTGACGGGCGTTCCGTGCCCAACCTGCGGCTCCAGCCGCGCCGTCGTGGCGGCGCTCCAGGGCCACCTCGTCGAGGCGTTCCTCTGGAACCCCCTCGTCACCACCCTCATCGGCCTGTTCGAGATCGGCGGACTGATCGCCCCGGCCTGGTTCGCCCTGGGGGGAAGGGTGCCCGTCTTCGGCCCTTCCCTCCCCCGCTGGATCCGCTGGGCGATCCTCACCGCTCTCCTGGCCAACTGGGCGTGGCTGATCGCCCGCGGCGTCTGAACGCGCTCCCCCACGAGACGCCGCCACCCCGAGACGACGCCGTGCAACCGGATCGCACGCCTCCCCCGTCCGGGCACCGGTCCATGCCGGGGCCCGGACGTCATCGCGCCACGGCGACCTCTTCCGCCATGGCCTCCGGTGAACGGATCGCGCCCCCCAGCCAGAGAAGCGCTCCCGCCGACCGAGCTCGTGGACCAGGGAAGCGCGTCCCCGGCTGGCGCCCCCCACGAACCCAGGGACCAGCGAAGCGACGTCCCCGCTGGCGGTCCCGAGAACCCATGGCATCCACGATCGGACGATCCTTTCGGTACGACACGAGATCAACAGTGTCCCTTTTTCTCGGCCAGCGCGATGCGGGCTGAAGCCCGCGCTCGAGGGGGCCACGCACCGATCGAATGAAAAACAATGTCCCTACTCTAAGCCGGTACCCCGCTCATCCGCCCATCCAGGGACGAGCGAAGCGACGTCCCGGCTCGCGTTTGAGAGAAACCTGACCTCCACGATCGGGAGTGTCCCCAATCAGCACCTCCCATTGCCCGAAACGAAGCACTCCAACATGGTGCCCCACCCATCTGCCCGCCCAGGGACGAGCAAAGCGATGTTCCGATTGGCGCCTCGGAGAACCAGGCCCTCCACGATCATCGGGAGTGTCCCCAACCCGACCGACCCGCTGGCCAATACGGGACCGCCCCGCCTGGTACCCCACTCACCCATCCGCCCAGGAACGAGCAAAGCGATGTTCCGGCTGGCACCTCAGAGAACTCCGGCCCTTCACGATCGGGACTGTCCCCTCAACGGAGTCCTTCGCCAGCCAGCGATCGAGCGCCCCACGAGGAACGGGCCGGCGTGGGGGCGGGGGCGGTCCGGCGACGGAGGGGAGGGCGAGCCGTCCCGGGGTGCAGCCCGAGCCGCAGGAGCCGGGGCGCACACGCCCCCACGGCCCCGGGGAGCGCAGCGACCCGGGGGAGCCGCGAAGCGGCGTCCGGCCTGCGACCGCCTCCCAACCGAGCGATGAGGGGCCGCGCGGATCGTGCCCCGGGGCCGTTCCCGCAAGGGCGCGAGGAGAAACTGACCTGGCGGTCGTGACGACGAAGCGGCCGCGGCGGGGGCGG
>JAMOVQ010000032.1 GCA_027067575.1 Thermoanaerobaculia bacterium
GAGACGGCTGGGGTTCTTCGTCAACGGTGTGGTGATCGGGACGGAGGGGTTCATCCGGGAGCAGCTGGCGCTGATGAGGGAGCGGGGGTGGTACCGGCGGCGGAAGCATCCGGTCCGGCACCTGGAGGGGGCGGTGATGTCGCTGAGGGAGCAGCGGAGGAACGCGATCGTCTTCTGAAGCGGGCGAGAGGGCCGGACAAGGTGGGAGCGGGACGGTCTTGCGGGAGAGGTGTGTCTGGAGACGGGCTGGGGAGGGGGCTGGTGGGTGGAGGGAGGGGATCAGGGAGCGGTGAGAGGGATGAGCGGAGTGCCCGATGGGGAGAATAGGTGGAAATCGAGAAAAACACTGTCCCTTACAAGAACAACAATGTCCCTTTTCATGTCGCGGCGGGGCCGCTCCTCGGGATGACGGTCGCGCCGAGAACTTGCGTTCCGCAAGTTCTGCGCGACCTTCACATGCTCCTGCGGTACTTGCCGCCGACGGCGTAGAGGGCGTGGGTGATCTGGCCCAGGGAGCAGTGGCGGACGGTGTGGAGGAGCTCGGCGAACAGGTTGCCGCCCTCGCGCGCGGTGTGCTGAAGCCGTTCGAGGGCCCCGGGGCAGGTCCCGGCGTGGCGGGCGTGGAAGTCGGCGAGGTGGGCGAGGCGGGCGTCCTTCTCCTCCTTCGTGGCGCGGGAGAGCTGGATGCTGTCGGCCTCCTCCGGGGATGCGTCGGGGTTGGTGAAGGTGTTGACGCCGACGATGGGCAGCTCGCCGGTGTGCTTGAGGCGCTCGTAGTGGAGCGACTCCTCCTGGATCTTGGACCGCTGGTACATGGTCTCCATGGCGCCGAGGACGTCGCCGCGGTCGGCCAGGCGCTCGAACTCGTCCAGGACGGCTTCCTCGACCATGTCGGTCAGCCACTCGACGAAGTGGGAGCCCTGCCACGGGTTCTCGTTCTTGAGCAGCCCGAACTCCAGCGAGTTGATCAGCTGGATCGCCACGGCGCGCCGGACCGACTCCTCGGTGGGCGTGGTGATCGCCTCGTCGTAGGCGTTGGTGTGCAGGGAGTTGCAGTTGTCGGCCAGCGCCAGGAGCGCCTGGAGGGTCGTGCGGATGTCGTTGAAGTCGATCTCCATGGCGTGGAGGGAGCGGCCCGAGGTCTGGATGTGGTACTTGAGCTTCTGGGACCGCTCGTTGCCGCCGTACCGCCTCCTGATCGCCGTGGACCAGATCCGGCGGGCTACCCGTCCGATGACGGTGTACTCGGGATCCATGCCGTTGGAGAAGAAGAACGAGAGGTTGTGGGCGAACTCGTCGATGTGGAGGCCCCTGGCCAGGTAGTACTCCACGTAGGTGAACCCGTTGGCCAGGGTGAAGGCCAACTGACTGATCGGGTTGGCCCCTGCCTCGGCGATGTGGTAGCCGGAGATCGACACGGAGTAGAAGTTCCGGACGCCGTGCTCGACGAACCATGTCTGGATGTCGCCCATCATCCGGAGGGCGAAGTCGGTGGAGAAGATGCAGGTGTTCTGGGCCTGGTCCTCCTTGAGGATGTCCGCCTGGACCGTGCCCCGGACGACCTTGACCGTGGCGTTCAGGATCTCCTCCCACTCGCCGGGCTCGAGCAGCTCCTCGAGCGCCTCCCAGTCCTTCCCGTCCACCACGGGCTCGAGCGCCGCCTCGGGCGGGGCCTGGAGACGCTCCGACTCGATCAACCGCCTGCGGGCCTGCTGCCTCGCCGCGGCGTTCATGAACATGGCGAGGATCATCGGCGCGGGGCCGTTGATGGTCATGGACACGGACGTGGACGGGTCGGCCAGGTCGAACCCGGCGAACAGCCGCTCCATGTCCTCGACGGTACAGATGGAGACGCCGGACTCGCCGATCTTGCCGTAGATGTCGGGACGTGTGTCCGGGTCCTCGCCGTACAGCGTCACCGAGTCGAACGCCGTGGAGAGGCGCGAGAACGGGTGCGGATCGGCCAGGTAGTGGAACCGCCGGTTGGTCCGCTCGGGTCCGCCCTCGCCGGCGAACATCCGGGTGGGCAGCTCGCCCGTCCGCTTGAGCGGGAACACTCCGGCCGTGTACGGGAACGCGCCGGGGACGTTCTCGAGCAGCAGGTACTCCAGGATTTCGCCCCACCGGTCCGAGTCGGGCAGCTTGACCTTGGGGATCTTCGATCCGGAGAGGGATGTGGTCGTCAGGGGAACGCGGATCTCCCTGCCCCGGACGGTGTAGACGAAGTCGTCGCCCGCGTAGCCGGAGCGGATCTCGGGCCAGGCGGCCAGGAGCTGGCGGGCGTCGTCGTCCAGCTCGTGGGCGATCCGGCGGATCTCGGCGTCGAGGTCGGCGAGTTGCGGCTCGTGGCGGGCCTCCGCCGACGTGATCTCCTCGAACAGCGCCCACAGCTCGGCGGGCTCGCCGGAGCCGTTGCGTGCGCATAGGATCGCGCGGGCGCCCACGAGCTGCCACAGCTGGTCGGCCACGCGGACCTGCTCGCGGGCCCACGACTTGTAGGAACGGACGGTCCGGGCGATCTCCCGCAGGTATCCGGCCCGCTCGCCGGGGATGATCGGGTGGCGCTCGGGCAGTCCGGCCGGCTCGGCGTGGGTGGTCTCCAGGGTCCACCGGTCTCCGGCCTTCCGCTCCAGCGCCGCCACGATCCCCCGGTACAGCGCGTTCACGCCCCGGTCGTGGAACTGGCTGGCGATGGTGGCGTACACCGGCAGTTCCTCGTCGGGCGGGCCGTCGAACAGGCCGTGGCACCGGCGGTACTGCTTGCGGACGTCGCGCAGGGCGTCCAGCGCCCGTGGGTGGTCGAACTTGTTGATCGCCACGAGGTCGGCGTAGTCCAGCATGTCGATCTTCTCGAGCTGCATGGGTGCGCCGTACTCGGGGGTCATGACGTAGAGCGACAGGTCGGCCACGTCCACGATCTCGGTGTCCGCCTGGCCGATCCCCGACGACTCCACGACGATCAGGTCGAACCCGGCGGCCCGGCAGAGGGCGATGGACCGCTCGATGTTCTCCGACAGCGCGCGGTGGGCCTGGCGGGTGGCCAGGGAGCGCATGGAGACGTCGGGCGAGCCCAGCACGTTCATCCGGATCCGGTCGCCCAGCAGCGCGCCGCCGGTCTTGCGCTTGGTGGGATCGACGGAGAGCACCGCCACGGTACGGCCGGGGAAGTCCACGAGGAACCGGCGGACGATCTCATCGGTCAGGGAAGACTTGCCCGCGCCGCCGGTGCCGGTGATGCCGAGGACCGGCGCACCGCCCTCCGTCTCGGGGATCTCGACCGGCCGGCCGGCCTCCACCAGGGTGATGGCGCGGGCCAGCTCGCGCCAGCGGTCCGGCGCGAGCCGCTCGGGGTCCACGCCGCCGAGGTCGGCCGGGTCGAAGTCCGCCGCCTCGATCATGACGTCGATCATCCCGTCGAGACCGAGCCGCCGGCCGTCCTCCGGTGAGAAGATCTTCGCCACGCCGTACGCCTCGAGCTCCCGGATCTCCCGGGGCACGATGACGCCGCCGCCGCCGCCGAACACCTTGACGTGGCCCGCGCCGCGCTCCCGGAGGAGGTCGATCATGTAGGTGAAGAACTCCATGTGGCCGCCCTGGTAGGACGACACGGAGATCGCCTGGGCGTCCTCCTGGATCGCCGCGTCCACGATCTCCGCCACGGACCGGTTGTGTCCCAGGTGAATGACCTCGGCGCCGTGGGCCTGGAGGAGCCGCCGGATGATGTTGATGGCGGCGTCGTGGCCGTCGAACAGCGCCGCCGCCGTGACGAACCGGACCTTGTGCTTTGGGACGTACCGCTCGGTCTTCGCCATGGACCCCTCCCCCGCACGCAGTGCATGGGGATGATAGCACCCGGAGCCGGCCGACGAACAAAGACAGGGATGCTGGGATGGGGAGTGGGGTAGAGTGGGTGCATGAGACGGCTCGTGTTGGTGGGGGTGGCCCTTCTGATGGCTGGCCCGGCGGGGGCGTGGGGGAAGGGGCCCGGGGGGCGGATCGCGGTCTCCTGCGGGGAGGGCGTGGCGATCGTCGATCCCGCGGACGGGCGGGTCGTCTCGGTCCCGACGGGGCCGGTGGGATGGCTGTACCCCGCGCCGGGGGGCGTGCTCTACGCTCCGGACACGCGGCGCGGACGGACGACGGCCATCGATCTCGTGACGGGAGGGGTGCAGGAGCGGTTCGACGGTGTGATGATGCCCGTCTTCGGCGTGGAGGACGAGCGGTACGTCGTGGCCGTGCGGGGCCGGGTGCTGATCGCGGCCTATCCGGACCGGCTCGTGCTCAGGGACTGGGAGGTCCCGCTCGAGCGTCCGTGGCGGGTCAGGGTGAGCCACGACGGCCTGACGCTGTACGTCCTGGACCGTCCGGCGGAGGGCGCCTCCCTGGTGAAGGTGGACCTCCTGTCGGGGCGCGAGGAGGTCCGGACGGCGGTGGAGGGCGAGCCGGACGAGATGATCCTGTTCGAGGAGACCGGGCTCGTGGCCGTGGCGAGGCCGGGTGCGGGGCTCGTGGAGCTGCGGAGCGGGACGCTCCTGAACGTCGAGGGGGCCGTCCGGTGCGACGGCCGGCCCACGGGGCTCGCCTTCGACGGGCGGGGCCACCTGCTCGTCGGCGTCGCCGGTACGAACGGGGGTGAGGTCCTCCGGTTCCGGATCCGGCGGACGGCCAAGAACGGCCTCTCGGTCCAAGAGAAGGGGCGGCGCGACGTGCCCGCGGCGCCGGGACGGATGGCGGCCTCGCCGGACGGCCGGTGGCTCGCTGTGGGCGGGGCCGGTGGCGGGCTCTGGATCATGGCGACGGGCCTCGGACGGATCGAGCGGTCCGCGAAGGTGCCCGGGCCGGTGCGGGACGTGGTCTGGCCCGACCTGGAACGCACGGGACCGCTGATGCCCGAGTGGTCGAACGGCGACGGCGGGGAGTGGGCGAAACCGGGGAGCTGACCGCCCCGTCAGCGGAGACCGAGAACGAACCGTTCTGCTCCGGCCTCGTCGCGGACGCGCCCGTCGACCTGGGCTTCCAGCAGCTTCCGGATCACCGCCCCGAGCTCCGGTCCGGGCTCGAGCTCCAGCAGGCGGGCGATGCGGGCGGCGCTCAGCAGGGGACGAGGAGCGGTGAGCTCGGCACCGCGGCGGCGCCAGAGCCGCCAGAACCGCCGCCACGGTCCTGGGTCACCGGGACCCAGCGCGGCGGCCAGAGCCAGAACGGCCGGGGCCGCCTCCCCAGCCTCGTGGATCAGCCGCCGCCGATCCCGTGGAAGGCCGTACGCCGCACGGCGGGCGCCATCTGCGAGCTGCGCGGCCCGGTACGCCGCCTCGCGGAGGGGGCGTTCCCAGGCGTAGGCCGCCAGCGACTGCCGGTCCGGGATCCCCCAGGCCCGCAGGAGCACGCCGAGCCGAGCCGCCCGTCCGCCGGTCCGGAGGGCTCCGGGGACCGGATGCTTCCGCGGGTCGGTGAGCCGTTCGAGCGCCGCCGAACCGTCGCGGAACCGTCCGGATGGTACGGCGCCTGGAGCGGTCTCCCTGAGGACGCCGGTAGCGACGGCGAGGCGCCAGGCCCGGGGGGCGCCGGGACTCTCCAGCAGGGTGGCGAGCTCGTCGCCGAGCCGTTCGCGGGGGGCGTTCCGGAGCAGGGGACATGCCGCCCGGATCCACGCCAGCGTCGTGCGCTCGAGCCGGAAGCCGGGCAGGGAGGCCGTGAGGCGGGCCCCGCGAAGAAGGCGGACCGGATCGTCCTCGAGGTTCGCCCGGGAGACGGCCCTGAGGCGGCGAGAGGCGAGGTCGTCGAGCCCCCCCGCAGGATCGATGGCCGGCCCGCCGGGGAGCCTCCAGACGACGGCGTTGACGGTGTAGTCGCGCCGGAGGGCGTCCTCCTCCGGCGTCAGGTCTGCGAGAGGCCAAATCTCGACCTTCAACCGGCCGCCGTCGATCCGCCACACGGCACGGGGCGCACGCCCGATGGCGTGGGGCCGTCCGCCGAGGAGCGCGGCGAGCCGCTCCACGAGCCTCCGGGTCTCCTCCAGTGTTCCCGTGGCGGCCAGGTCGAGGTCACGCCACGGGAGGCCCAGCAGCCGGTCGCGCACGGCCCCTCCGACGGCCCAAAGACCGGGCCAGTCTGCGGCCCGCCAGACCGATCTCAGGAGGCGGCTCCGGAGCAGGGCGCCGGTGTCCGGCCGGCTCACGGCTCGCCGTCCTCTCCGGGCCATAGCGGCAGACGGAAGGTGAACACCGTTCCGCCTCCCGGGCGCAGGCCCGCCTCGATCCGGCCACCGAGCGCCAGGGCGATCCGGCGGCAGACGAACAGACCGAGACCGGACCCACGCTGGCGGCCTTCGGGCGGGCGGCTGATCTGGACGAACGGCTCGAACACCGTCTCCAGCTCGTCCGGCGGAATCCCGATCCCCGTGTCCGCCACAGCGATGGCCACCTGTCCGGGCTCATTCTCGGCCACCGCGGTCAGAGTGACGCTGCCACCCTCCGGGGTGAAACGGATCGCGTTGTCGAGCAGGTTTCTGAGCACCTGCTCCACCCTGCCCGCATCGGCCCGGACCGCCAGCGGCGGGCAGTCCGCCTCGAGGGCGACGCCGGCAGACCGGGCGACGGGTTCCATCTCCCGGATCACCGACCCGATCACCGTGTCGAGCGCCACGCGCTCGATCTCCAGCGGCATCTTCCCGCTCTGGAGCGCTGCCAGGTCGGTCAGGTCGAGTACCATCCGCCGCATGTGGAGCGCCGACTCGTGGGCGATCCGGAGGAACTCGAGCTGTTCGCCTGACAGGCCGCCGGAGAGGTCCTCGATGAGGATCTCCAGGTGGCTCTGGATCACGGTCAGCGGCGTCTTCAGCTCGTGGGCGGACCAGGCGAGGAACCGTGCCCGTTCCACGTCCATCGACTCGAGCCGGCGGCTCATGGCCTCGAGTTCGTCCAGGTTCCGGGCGATGGTCCTGCGGAGACGTTCTTCGAGCGGCGTGGGTTTCAGGTCCGCCTGGTGTTCGTGCAACACGATGATTCTCGATCCGTCGCCGAGACGCCCCCTGGCCGGAGTGGCTGATCCACCGTCAGGCAGCCGTACACAGCCGTCATCCCGCCTGCTGAACAGGGCGCCCTCGGGACGCCCGCGAAAGGACGCTCCGTCCTGGCCCAGCCGTGCGGCGAGAATGTGGCTGGCGGTCCGGATCGTCCCGTCCGGCGTCACGAGCACTGCGGGAACGGGGAGCGCCTCCACGAGCTCCACGACCCCCGCGTCCGGGTGCCCGGCCGTCCGCCGGACCGCCAGCAGGATCCCCCGTGCGGCGGTCCGCCGCACGGCCCACGCCTCGAGCTCGATCCCGGATCCGTTCCCCGTCCGGAAGCGAAGCCGTGTCGGCGCCGTTCGCCTGCCCCCCTGGATCGCCAGCATCACCTGATCCCGGGCTGCGGTCTCGAAGCCGGGCTCGGCGAGCTCGTCCAGGCTCCGGCCGATCAGCGCTGCGGGCTCGATCCCCAGGTGCGTCCATGCGCCGATGGCGCGGCGGACCACGCCGTCCGGGCCGGTGACGAGAACGCCGTCGGAAATCCGGAGGAGGAGGTCGAGCCATCCTGTCTCTTCGGGCTCCGGGGGAAGAGCCTCAGCGGTGGCGTGTTCAAGCAGGTGGCCCGCGGCCTCGAGGAGCGCCAGGTCGGCCTCCGTCAGTTTCCGCGACCGGGAGATGGCCCTGAGCACACCGGCCGTGGTGCCGTCCCGGAACGGGACCGCCGCAAGGGAGATCACGCCCGCACGGCGAATGGCGTCGAGCTGGGCCGAGAGGAGCGTGGAGGAGACCACGTCGGGGATGACGAGCCCCTCACCAGAGTGGAGCACGGCCTCCAGCTCGGGGTACCGTTCGAGGGAGAGGACGAGGTCGCCTGTCTCCACGGGGTCCGACGAGGCGGCCACCCTGAGTACGGACTCTCCAAACTGCAGCATCAGGGAGACCCGGTCGATGTCGAGGAGGGTCGCAAGGGATTCCATGGCGCGGTGTAGCCGGTCCTCGGGGCTCGGGTCCATCCGGACGGCATCCGCCAGGTCGACGATCCGCCGGGCGAGGCCGGGGGGAAGCCCGTCGAGGAGGCGGTCGCAGTCAGTGCAGGTCGGGGTTCGTGGTACCATCGTCGTGCCCTTTGGAGCCGTTCGAGTATACCCCGCACGCCGGCACCGGGACGCTGGGAACCGGCCTTCGCTCCGGGAGGGGAGACCGGCGGCGGACGTGGAGGTACCGTCCGGCCCTCGCTCTCGCACTCCTCGTCTGCACGGTTCTCTCCCCGGTAACGGCCCTGCCACGGCAGGGGGCACCGAGCAGCCTGGAGATTCGTCTGGACGCCGGTACCTTGCTGTGGCGTCGCGGCTCGACGCCGGTCCTCCAGGTCCGGCCACGGAAGGGGGATGGCTGGTACCGCATGGCACGGCGGTACTGCGGTGACGGCGGGCTGGCCAGAAGGCTCGCCGCCTCCAATCCGGCGCTCCCGGCGCCGCAGCGTGGCCGGCCCGTGGACGTGCCCCTCACGATGCTCCGGGCCGATCTCCGGCTCGACGCGGTCCGGGCGCTGTTTCCGGCGGATTCCCGGGTTCGGCTGGGATGGCGCCACTGGGTGCTCGCGCCGTTCGGAGAAGGGTCGGAAAGCTGGAAGTTCGTTGCGGCCCTGTTCACGGGCTCCGAGAGGACCGTGCCGGCGCTGCGGCGGGCCAACCCCGAGTCGCCGCGCCGCGCCCCGAGGCGCGGCCGGCCGGTGCTCGTACCGGAGGCGCTGCTGCTTCCGGTCTTCCGCTCCGTTCCCGCCACCGGGCCCACGCCGCGCCCCACACCCGCACCCACCCGGACGCCGCGGCGGCCCACGCCCTCGCCGGCAGCGGTTCCCCCTGCGACGCCTGGAACGGCCGGCGAAGGTGCGCCGGGAACGTTGCACGCCGCAGGGACGACCCTCACCTACGGAAAGGACGCCGAAGGCGAGTACGCCGTCTACCGGCTCAGGCGCGGCGAGGCGCTGTACTCGGCCGTGGTCGTCCGGTTCACGGGCCAGCTCCACGCTGCGGACGTCAACGCGACGGCCAAGGAGATCGCGCGCCGTTCCGGGATCCGTGACGTCTCGGCGATTCCGATCGGGTACCCGGTCAAGATCCCGCTCGACCTGCTGCTGCCGCGTTACCTCCCGCCGGGAAACCCGCGGCGCATCGCCTGGGAGCGGGACCAGGAGCGGCTCGAACAGTTCGTCCAGGCGGTCCATGCCGCGGACCTGTCCGGGGTTCACGTCATCCTCGATGCGGGCCACGGAGGGGTCGACTCCGGGGCCACCCGCAAGGGCGTGTGGGAGTCCGTCTACGCCTACGATCTCCTCTGCCGGATCAAGCACGATCTCGAACGGCACACGCGGGCGAAGGTGTGGCCGACGATCCTCGACCGGAGCCGGGGCCATGCGGTGGTGGCGCGGGACGTGCTCAAACCCGACCGCGACCAGGTCTTGCTGACCCATCCGCGGTACGCCCTGGACAATCCGGTGCTCGGCGTTCACCTCCGGTGGTACCTGACCAACGACATCGTGCACCGTCTCCGCAAGAAGGGGGTGCCAGCCTCGCGGATCGTCTTCATCTCGCTGCACGCAGACTCCCTCCACCCGTCGGTGCGGGGGGCGATGGCCTACGTTCCCTCACGGCATCTGAGGCCGCGGTCGTACCGGGCGCGGACCCGGGGGCTGGGCCGGTACCGGGAGTACCGGGATCATCCCGAGGTCCGGCTGGGGCGGTCGTTCGTCACGCGTTCCGAGGCCTCGTCGCGGCGGCTCGCCGGGATCCTGATCGCCACCCTCCGGGAGGAATCGCTCGAGGTCCACCCGTACAGCCCGATCCGGGGTTCGGTGCTTCGGGGGAAGCGGCGGTGGGTGCCGGCGGTGCTGCGGTACACACTGGCCCAGAACGCCGTGCTCGTGGAGTGCTGCAACCTGGCCAACGACGAGGACCGGCGCCTGCTCCTGACCGCGGAGTGGCGGGAGCGGTTCTCCAGGGCGATCGTCCGCGGGCTCGCCAAGGCGTTCGGGAACCGGGACGGCGATTGACCCCGGGGCCGGGGCGCCCCACATTGGGAGGTGGCGAAGGGAGGTGCCGATGCGATCGTACCTCGTGTTCACTGGGACCGGACCGATCCTCGTGCTGACGACCTTTCCGGCGATCGACGATCCCCGGCTGACGGAGAAACTGGCGCACAAGGGGATCGAGAAGTTCATCGCGTACGAGGTTCCGCTGGACCACGTCCGCAGGCTCTACGGCGTGCCGTTCGAGGTCATCGCCGCGGACCTTGCCCAGACCGAGGACGTCCGGATCCTCGACTTCAACGGGCACCACATCTTCAACGTCTTCTCGCTGAAGGAGCTGGGCGAGGCCGTCAAGCACGGGGACTGACGAACCATCCCGGTGTGGAGCTCCAAGGGCCGAAGCCGCTCAGAGCGGCCGGGGCGCGAGGAGATTCCAGAGGTCGATCCCGAGCCTGGCGAACAGCGCCTCCAGCCGGTGGATCGGCAGGCCGACCACCGTGTGCGGCGAGCCCTCGACGGAGTCGACGAACAGCCCGCCGATGCCCTGGACGGCGTAAGCGCCCGCCTTATCCATCGGCTCGCCCGTGCCGACGTACCAGTCGATGCGCGCCCGGCCGAGGAGCTGGAACCGTACGAGAGCCGTATCCGAGAGGGTCTCGATCGCCCCGCCCATGGCGAGGGCCATCGCCGTGTGGACGTGGTGGGACCGCCCCGAGAGGGCCTCCAGCATCGTCGTGGCCTCCTCCGGGGAGGAGGGCTTCCCCAGGATCGTCCCGTCGAGGTCCACCACCGTGTCCGCGGCAAGCACCAGCATACCGGGGAGGCGTCCGGCCACGGCCCTGGCCTTGTCCTTCGCGGCGCGCCGGGCGAACGCCTCCGGGCGCTCGCCGGGGCGCGGGAGCTCGTCGATGCCGGCGGGCTCGACCCGGTGGGGGAGGCCGATCCGGTCGAGCAACCGACGCCGGCGTGGGGAGGCGCTGGCAAGGACCAGCGCGGGACGCTCAGCCACCCGGCGTCTCCTCGGCGGTCACCACGAGCACCGACTCGTTGCGATCGACAACCTGAACGATGCGGCCTTCCTCGATGGGCCGGCCCGAGGCCGACCTGGCCGCGAGCTTGACCACGCAGCCACAGGCATCGACCTCGACCTGGCCGAAGCCGTTCTCGGGAATCCTGCGAATCACGAGAGCCCGACCATGGAGGCAGCATCCCGGGTCCATCGGCTTCGCGGCGTGGCACAGCCAGCTCCGGATCACCAGAGAGAGGAGGGTGCCGAGCACCACGGCGATTCCAACCTCCCGAAGTGGATCGAGATCCATCGTGCCGTGGAGAACCAGCGCGGTCAGCCCGAACCCGGTCAGGAGCGAGATGACGAAGTCGGCGCGCGGGGTGTCAAGCGACGCCCAGTGCTCGTGGGAGGGCAGCGTCACGTGATCGCACAGCTGGGCGGGGTGGAGGATCCTCCGGACCAGCCCCCCGACAAGCGCCAGGGTGAACCCCAGAAGGAAGACCAGCAGGTACACGAATGCAAGGGTCACCCGGCCATTGTACCAGTGCCCGGCCCGGGGGGCGTCTTCCGTGGCGGAGGCGGGGGGGGCGGGGTAGACTGGCACCGATGACGATCAGTTCCCCGGGCCGGAGACGCTTCCCCGCGATGGCGGCCGGTGTGGCCGTCCTGCTGCTGGGTCTCCTTCCGGCGGGCGCGGCGTACCCGCCCGCGGTGTCGGGCCGGGGAGGGGCGGTGGCCTCGGCGGAGCGGCAGGCGACGGCGGCGGGTCTCGATGTTCTCCTGGCCGGGGGGAACGCGGCCGATGCGGCGGTGGCCGTGGCGTTGGCGTTGGCCGTGGTCCACCCCCAGGCCGGCAACCTCGGGGGCGGTGGGTTCGCGGTGGTCCGGTTCGGCACGGAGACCGTCACCCTGGACTTCCGGGAGGTCGCACCGGCCGGAGTGCATCCGGGGCTCTACCTCGACGAAAATGGAAACCCTGTGCCGGAACGGTCCCGCGTGGGGCCGCTGGCGGCGGGCGTGCCGGGTTCCCCGGCGGGGCTGTGGGAGCTCCACCGGCGGTTCGGTCGGCTTCCGTGGCGACGGGTGGTCCGGCCCGCCCTGAAGTTGGCACGGGACGGGTTCGTGGTTCCCCGGCGGCTGGAACGGGATGTGACACGCCACCGCGAACTCCTCGAACGGTTCCCGGAGAGCGCGAGGTGGCTGCTCCCGGGCGGACACCCCCCGCGCGCGGGTTCCACGATGCGGAACCCGGAGCTCACCGCGGTGCTTGAAGCGTACGGTGCACACGGTCCGGACGCCATCGTCCGTGGGCCCGTGGCCCGGGCCGTGGAACTGGTCTCGCGCCGGTACGGCGGCGTGCTGCGAGCGGCGGACCTCACCGCCTACCGGCCCGTCTGGCGGGAACCCGTTCGGTTCACCCTGGCAGGGTGGCGCGTGGCCTCCATGCCCCTGCCGTCCTCGGGCGGTTCGATCCTGGCGGAGAGCGCCGCGATGCTCGAGCCGCTCGGGTGGGCCGGTCTGCCGCGGGCCGGTGCGGACCGGGCACACATCCTCGCGGCCGTATGGAAGCGCGTCTACGCCGACCGTTACCGGCTCGGCGATCCCGAGAGCACCGAGGTGGGGCCGGCCGAGCTCCTGTCCCCCGCGTGGATCCGGCGCCGCGTGGCATCGATCGACCTCCGGAGGGCCGTGCCCTCCGGGGAGATCGTCCCGTGGCCGGGCTCCCCGGTACCGGAACCTCCGGACACGACCCACCTGTCGGTTGTGGATGCCGACGGCAACACGGTGGCCCTCACCACCACCCTCAACGGGACGTTCGGCTCGGGTGTCACGGTGCCGGGGGGCGGGTTCCTGCTCAACAACGAGATGGACGACTTCGCCATGGCGCCGGGGCGGCCCAACATGTACGGGCTCGTCCAGGGCGCGGCCAACGCCGTGGCGCCCGGGCGGCGGATGCTCTCGTCCATGAGCCCCACCGTGGCGTGGCGGGATGCGGAGGTCGTGGCCCTCGGGTCGCCGGGCGGTTCCCGGATCCCAACGGCGGTCCTCCAGGTGCTCCTCGCCCTGCTCGTGGACGGGGACCCGCTCCAGGCGGCGGTCGACCGGCCGAGGATCCACCACCAGTGGCTCCCGGACCGGATCGATGCAGAACCGGACGCCCTCTCGCCCGAGACTGCGGCGGCGCTCTCGGACCGGGGGTGGACGATCCGGACCACAGCCTCCCTCGGCGAGGTGCACGCCGTCCGCCGGTTCGCCGACGGAACGGTCGAGGCCGCGGCCGATCCGCGGGGGCCCGGGTGGGCCGGTGTGGTGGAACCAGGGGTGGGGGGCCGAGGCGGCTCCGTCCGCGGGCAGGCTACGCCCTCTCCTCCCACGCGGCCATCTCCGCGTCCGTGAAGCCGAAGTGGTGCCCGATCTCGTGGAGGAGCGTCAGGCGGACCTGCCGCTCGAGCGCCTCCGGCTCGCGGAACGCCCGGAGGAGCGGGCCACGGTAGATGGTCACGACATCGGGCAGGACGTTGCCGTAGTACCCGCCCCGGTGCTCGAGCGGGACGCCGGTATAGAGGCCGAACAGTGTCGACTCGGCCGGGTCGAGCCCTAGCGACCGGATCGTCCCGGGGTCCGGTTCGTCGCGCACCTGGACGACGATGTTCTCGAGCAGTCTCGCGAACTCGGCGGGGAGCGAGTCCATGGCACGGCCCACGAGGGCCTCGAAGGCGGGGCGGTCCATCCACACGGCCTCATGATAGGGGAGCCGCGGCCCTCCGCCGCAGTCCGCAGGGCGAACCGGCGGCCGGTCCCCGCGCTTCGCGCGGGCTGCGCGCCTCGCCCGCGCACCCCGGTGGGAGCGAGCTCCCCCCGGACCGCCCGGGCGATCCGCCGGCGCCGCCTGCGGCGTCGCTGCCGGCCGCCTGGGCTTCGTTGGAGGGCGTTCGGGTCATCGACTTTGGATGAACGGGGCCGCGAGTCTCGCACCCCGGGACCGCCCCCGCCGCGGCCGCTTCGTCG
>JAMOVQ010000033.1 GCA_027067575.1 Thermoanaerobaculia bacterium
TCGAGGGAGGGGGGGTAGGATGGCGTGGAGGAGGGGGTATGCGGATTTGCAGGTTCTTGTGGGAGGGACGGGCGAGGGCGGGCGGGGTCGTCGGGGGGAACGTGATCTTGCTGGCGTCCGCTGCGGGGGTTGCCTCGGGAAGGCTTCGGCTGCGTGGGATCGAGGATCTCTTCGGTCTTCCGGACGAGAGGATCGGGGAGATCGAGGAAGGGCTGGTCCGGCTCATGAACGCCGGCCTGGGGCTCGGCGTCCTCGACGAGGAGGCCGGCGTGGTCCGGATCGTGGAGGAGCTCGCCGGGGATGGTGGTGAGTCGGCCCCGTTGCTCCCCCCCGTGGCGCCGATCCGAAACATCGTCTGCATCGGCAAGAACTACCGCGCCCACGTCAACGAGGTGGCGGGGACCGCCATCGGCCGTGATACGCCCGAGGCGCCCGTGGTATTCACCAAGGCGACCACGGCGGTGATCGGTCCAGGCGGGACGATTCCGGCTCACCGGGACGTGACGCGGGAGCTGGACTACGAGGGCGAGATCGCGGTCATCCTCGGCAGGGGAGGACGCCGGATTCCCGTGGAGTCCGCGTGGGACCACGTCTTCGGGCTGACCCTGATCAACGACGTGACGGCCCGGGACCTCCAGCGCCGGCACCGGCAGTTCTTCCTGGGCAAGAGCCTGGACGGCGCCGCGCCGCTCGGCCCGGTGATCGTCCACCGCTCGGCGCTTCCCCCCGTGGAGGAGATCACGCTGACCACGGCGGTCAACGGGGAGCGCCGCCAGGAGGGGCGCCTGTCCGACCTGATCTTCGACGTCCCCACGCTGATCGCGACGCTGTCGGCGGGGATGACGCTCCTGCCCGGCGACATCATCGCCACCGGCACCCCTGCGGGCGTGGGGGGCGGGTTCGACCCGCCCCGCTTCCTCGCACCGGGCGACGTGGTGGAGGTCGCCTCCCCGGCCATCGGTCGTCTCGTCAACCGGGTCGGCGGCGACGGCTGACCCCCGGGGGCGCCGAAACGGCGCGGGGGCGGCCGTTCCGGCGGGCTTCCGGCCCGGGACATCGCGCTCCCGGATGGGCACGGCTCTTGCTAGATCCCGTTGCGGCCGGCGTGGCCGGAAGGGGGAATGCATGGAACCGACGACGTCGAGAGTGGATGTCAGCGAGGCGGTGCAGCGACTGGGGGCCCTCCAGCAGGCCGTCGGCCGGGTGATCGTCGGGCAGGAGAGCCTGGTGGAGGGGATTCTGGTGGGGTTGCTCTCGCGCGGGCACCTGCTGCTCGAGGGCGTGCCGGGCCTTGCCAAGACGCTGGCGGTCCGGACGGTGGCGACGGCGGTCGAGGGGTCGTTCCAGCGGCTCCAGTTCACCCCGGACCTGCTGCCGGCGGACGTGACGGGCACGCTGGTCTTCGACCCCAAGGACGGCGTGTTCCGCCCGCGGAAGGGCCCGGTGTTCGCCAACCTCGTGCTGGCGGACGAGATCAACCGCGCCCCGGCCAAGGTCCAGTCGGCACTGCTGGAGGCGATGGAGGAACGGCAGGTGACCATCGGTGACGCGACCTACCCGCTGCCCGATCCGTTCCTCGTCCTGGCGACCCAGAACCCGATCGAGCAGGAGGGGACCTACCCGTTGCCGGAGGCCCAGCTCGACCGGTTCTTCCTCAAGCTGCTCGTGGACTACCCCACCCCCGAGGAGGAGCGGCGGGTGCTCGACATGCACCTGGGCGAGCGGTTCCCCGAGGCGGAGCCCGTCATGGACGTGGCCGAGCTCGGGCGGCTGAGCGCGGTGGCGGATCAGGTCTACCTGGACGAGCGGATCCGCTCCTACATCGTGTCCCTCGTCGGCGCCACCCGGCGGCCGGCGGAGGTCGGTCTGGGCGACCTCGTGCCGCTCGTCTCCTGGGGCGCCTCGCCCCGCGCCACCATCGCCCTGGCCCAGGGCGCGCGGGCTCTGGCGCTGCTGCGCGGGCGGGGGTACGTGACGCCGGAGGACGTCAAGGAGCTCGCCCCCGCCGTCCTCCGGCACCGGATCGTGCTCAGCTACGAGGCCGAGGCCGAGGGCGTCGGTGTCGAGGAGATCGTCCAGAGGATCCTGCTGGCGGTGGAGGTGCCGTGAGGCGCTCGCTGCTCCGGTGGCTCGGCGCCCCGGTGCTCCCCGCCGCGGAGAAGGAGCCGAACGGGGCGCTGCGGCGCGAGATGCGCCGGCTCGAGGTGCGCGCGCGCCAGGCGATGGAGGCGGGGCTCTCGGGCCAGTACCGGAGCGCGTTCCGCGGCCGCGGCCTCGAGTTCGAGGAGGTCCGGGAGTACCGCTGGGGCGACGACGTGCGGACCATCGACTGGAACGTGACGGCCCGGTCCGGGGAGCTGCACGTCAAGCTGTTCCGCGAGGAGCGCGACCTGACGGTGCTCCTGCTCGTCGACCTCTCGGCCTCCACGCGGTTCGGCAGCGGGGCGCTGACGGTCCACGACACCATCGCCGAGGTGGCCTCGCTGTTCTCCCTGGCTGCCGCCCGGCGCGACAGGGTGGGCGCGGTGCTGTTCGACGACGGGATCCGCGCGCTGATCCCCCCCCGGCGGGGGTGGCGGCACGGGCTCAGCGTGGCGCGCGAGGTGCTGGTGGCCGAGCCCGCCGGGGAGGGGACGGCGTTCGCCGCGGCGCTCGAGGCCGCCGGGCGGCTCCTCCACCGGCGCGGGGTCGTGGTGGCCGTGGTGGATGCGGCCTGCCCCATGCCGGAGCGCGACCTCCGGGCCGTGGCGGCGCGCCACGAGGTGGTGATGATCCGCGTCAGCGATCCGCTGATCGAGGAGGGCAGCCCGGTGCCGTTGCCGGTCCGCTCGGCCGAGGGCCGGGGCCGCGGGATCCTCCACGGTCCCGTGCGGCGGGAGACGGGGCCGGTGCCGGGGCGGGTGGACGTGGTGGACATCCGGACCGACGGCCAGTACCTGCCGGCGGTCCAGGAGCTGCTGCGGAGGAGGGAGCGCCGCCGTGCGAGCTGATCGGCTGTCCCCCGCCGTGATGGCCACCCTGGCCGTGCTCCTCGCCGCGGCAGCGGCGTCGGGGGCCGGCCTCCAGGTCTCCGTGGCGGGCAGGGGCCCGTTCGCCGTGGGGGACCGGATCGAGGTGACGGTGACGGCGCCGCCGGGGCCGCGCACGTGGAAGGCGCCGGAGCTCGCGGGCGGCGCGGACGACGCATGGGCCGTGGCGGGGGAGCCCCGGATGGTGGAGCCCGGCCGCTGGACGATGGAACTGGTCCCCCTGCGGACCGGAACCCTGCCCCTTCCGGGTCTCGTCGTGCGGGACGCGGCGGGCACCGCGGTCTCGGCGCCGCCCGGGTCGGCGTCCGTCGAGGTGACCTCGGTGCTTCCGCCGGGCACGGCGGTTCCCACGCCGGACCCGCTGCGGGCCCCGGTTGGTGTCCGGGGGCTGCCGTGGGAGTGGGTCCCGCCGGTCCTGGCGCTGCTCCTGCCGCTGGCGTTCGTGGCGTGGGTCATCGCCCGGCGGCGGCGCCAGCGGGTGCCAGGAGGTGTCGGCGATGCCGCGCCAGAGCTCCCCCCGATCCAGGAGCTGGAGCGGGCGCTCGCGGCGATCCGGCGGGACCTCGGGAAGGAGCCCGCGGCGGCGACGTGCGACCGGCTGGCCGCGGCGGTGCGGCGGTACCTCGAGCGCCGCCTCGGCGAACCGGCGATGGAGATGACGACCTTCGAGCTCAAACGGATGGCGCGCCGGCACGGGTGGCCGCACGGGCTCCAGCACGCCCTGACCCGTGCGCTGGAGACGGCGGACCGTGTCCGGTTCGCCCGGGCGAAGCTCTCCCAGGCCGAGCTGGCCGGGGCCGTGGCCTCGGCGGAGGACCTGGGCCGCGCGCTGGAGGCCCGTCACGGGACGGAGGGGGAGGAGGCGGCCTGATGCGGCTGGCGCACCCGTGGTGGCTGGCCCTGGTGGCCCTCGCCGTGGCCGTGGCGGCGGTGTGGCTCGTCCGCCGCCGCCTCCAGCGCTACCCGCTGCCCCTTCCCCCGGCTGGCCGGGGAGGACTGGCCGCGTTCGCCTCGGTGGCGCCGGGGATCGCCGCCGCGCTGGCGCTGGCCCTGGTGGCGGTGGCGCTCGCGCGGCCACAGGAGGTGCTCTCCAGGAGGCTCGTCCGGTCCGAGGGGGTGGACATCGCCATCGTGCTCGACGTGTCGGGCTCCATGGCGGCGCTGGACTTCAAGCCCACCGACCGGCTCGGTGTCGCCAAGGAGGTCATCCGCTCGTTCATCCGGCGCCGCCCCGCCGACCGGATCGCCCTGGTCGTGTTCGCCGGGGCCGCCGTCACCCTGTGCCCCCTGACCCTCGACCACGACGTGGCCATCCGGTTCCTGGACCGGGCCCGGATCGGGCAGCTCCCCGACGGCACGGCCATCGGGATGGGACTGGGGGTCGCCGTCAACCGGCTGCGGCGGTCGAAGGCGAAGTCGAAGGTGATCGTGCTCGTCACCGACGGCGCCAACAACGCCGGACAGCTCGACCCCCACACGGCGGCGGAGCTGGCGAAGCGGGAGGGGATCGTGGTCCACACCGTGCTCGTCGGGAAGGGGGGGCGTGTGCCGATCCCGGTCCACGTCCGAAACCCGCTCACCGGGCGCGAGGAGGTCCGGATCCGCCGGCTGGAGGTGGAGACGAACCCGGAGCTGCTCCAGCAGATCGCCCAAGCCACCGGAGGGCAGTCGTTCCGGGCGTGGGACTCGGAGGCGCTGCGGAAGGTGTTCGCCACCATCGACCGGCTGGAGCGGACCGAGTTCACCTCGACCCGGCTCGTCCACTACCGCGAGCGGTTCGAGCCGTGGGCGCTGGCGGCGCTGGTGTTGCTGGGGCTGGCGCTGGCCGTGGAGGCAGCCCTGGGGAGGACGCCGTGGTGAGCTGGGGCGCTCCGGCGATGCTCGCGGGGCTCGTGGTCCCGGTGGTGCTGGCCGTGGGGGCGGTGCTCCGCCACCGCGCCCGGGTGGCGGCTCAGCGGAGGCTGGCGAGCCCGGGCGTGTGGCGGCGGACCATGGGCGGCGCCCCGGCCACCGGGCTGATCCGGATGCTGCTCTGGTCGGCTGCGGGCGCGGCGCTCGTCCTCGCCCTGGCGCGGCCCATGTGGGGCGAGCTGCCCCGGCAGGCCGAGGTCCGCACGCGGGACGTGGTGTTCGCCATCGACGTCTCGGCGTCCATGCGGTGCCCCGACCTCCGCCCCTCGCGGCTGGCCGTGGTCCTGGGGACGCTGCGCCGGGTGTTGCCGCTCCTGGACGGGAACCGGATCGGCGTGGTGGTGTTCTCCGGCGACGCCTACCCCCTCGTGCCGCTGACCATCGACCTGGACGCCGTGGCGACGTTCCTCGACGGCGTGGAGCCGGGGATGGTCGCCCTGCCCGGATCGAACCTTCAGCGCGCGGTGTCCGAGGCGCTCGATCTCCTCCCGGCGGAGGGGACGGGCCGGATCCTCGTGCTGGCCACCGACGGGGAGAACCTCCAGGGGGACGTGGACGCCGCCGCGAAGCGGCTCTCGGAGGCCGGTGTCACCGTGATCGGCCTCCTGGCCGGGACGGCGAGCGGCGGCGTGATCCCGGTGGAGCAGAACGGGCGGACCGTGTACCTGAAGGGACCCGACGGGAAACCCGTCGTCACCCGGGCCGATCCGCGGACCCTGGCCCGGCTGGCCGGGGGAAAGGGGGCGGTCATCGACCTCGCGGCCGGCGACGCCGTGCACCGGCTGGCGGAGACCATCGCGAGGATCCAGACCCGCAGCGCGAAGGAACAGGCGCCGGTTCGGAGAATCGAACGGTTCCCCCTGTTCCTCGGCGTGGCGGCGGCCCTGCTGGCGGCCGGGTTCCTCCTGCCGCCGTGGCGCCGCCTTGCAACCCTGGCGCTCGTCGCCGCGGTGGGCCTCGCCGCACCGGCCAGGGCGGAGCAGGGTAGCCCGTCCGGACCCGTTCCGCCCGCCCCTCCCGCCGCCGCCGCGCAGGATCGGCAGCCGGGTGCGGGGGCGAGCGGCACCGCCGCACCCGCATCACGCCCGCCCCTTTGGCAGCGCCTCCTGCCAGGCGGTGCCCGCCGCCTCGCGCGCAGAGGGGCCCACCGGTGGGCGGCCGGCGATCCCGGCGGCGCCGCCGCGGCGTTCGGCCAGGCGCTCGCCCTCGACCCGGAGAACCCCGCCCGCCGGTACGACCTCGGGACGGCGCTCGCGGAGCAAGGCGATCTGGAACGGGCGCTGCCGCTGCTCGGGGCCGCGGCGAAGGATCCGGAGCTCGCCGCGTCGGCGGCGTACAACGCGGGCACGGCCGCACTCCGTGCGGGCCGGGCGGATGCCGCCGTGAAGCTCCTGCGGCAGGCGCTGCTCGGTGACCCGTCGAGCCCGGACGTCAAGCGCAACTACGAGATCGCCCTGAGGATGCTCCAGCAGCAGAAGCAGCAACAGCAGCAGGAGAAGCAGCAGAACAAGGACTCGAAACAGGAAAAGCAGCAGCAACAGGAGGGGCGGAAGAACCAGGAGCAGCAGAAGAAGAAGCCACAGGCCGCGCCCACGCCACGGCCCACGCCGGACGCTCGGCCGATCTACGGAGCGCTGGAACGGGCCGAGCGGGAGGCGAAGCGGACGATGAACCGCCCGACCCCGGCGCCCGTGCGAGTGGAGAAGGACTGGTGAGAGGGAGGCTCCTTCTCGCGGCCGCCGTCGTGCTCCTGGTAGCCGCCGCCGTGGCTTCGGCCGGGCAGCCGTCGCTGACGGTGCAGCTCGTCCCCGAGCGGTTCGGTGTGGAGGACGTGGCGCGGTTGCGGATCACGGTGGAAGGGGGGCGGCCGGTCGCGGCGCCGGAACCGCCCGCCCTGGAGAACCTCCGGATCGTCGGCGGGCCCTCGGTCAGCCAGCAGTTTTCCTTCGTCAACGGCGTGGCGTCGTCGTCGGTGACGTACACCTACCTCGTCCAGGCCGAGGGCGTGGGGAAGGCGACCGTTGGGCCCGTCGAGGTCGAGGTGGATGGGAAGACGCTCGAGTCCGAGCCGATCACGGTCACCGTGGTGGAGGGGAGCGTGGCGCCGCCGCGCCGGAGGGTGCGATCACCGTTCGATCCGTTCGGCGGGCTGATGGAGCCGCCCGCCGTCACGCGACCGGCCCGGATCGTCCTGCGGATGCTGCCCGCACGGCGCAAGCTGGTCCGCGGGGAGCCGCTGGCCGTGACCGTGGCGCTGGACACCACCGCGGTGGTCGAGGGGTTCGAGTGGTCGAAGGCCCCGGCGTTCCCCGGGTGGTGGAGCCAGAGGATCGACCGGAAGGGGGAGCTCTCCGGCGAGCCGGTGGAGGTGGACGGGGTGCGGTACATGCGGTACCGCGTGGCCCGGTACGTGCTCATTCCGCTCTCGGCGGGGACCCTGGAGCTTCCGGCCTGTTCGGCCCGGATCGGCATGCGTGGGGGGGGCTTTCTCATGCTGCCCCAGGTCGTCGAACGGTCGACCCGCCCCGTCCGGATCACGGTGGACGAGCTGCCTCCGCCTCCGGAGGGGTTCCACGACGCCGTGGGGAACCTCCGGTACCAGGCGTCGCTCGACCCCGCCACGGTGCGGATGGGTTCCTCGGCGATGCTGACGGTGACGCTCCGGGGGCAGGGCAACCTGCCGCTGGCTGGGTCCCCGTTCCCGTGGCCGGCACCGGACGGCCTGGAGATCTACCCGCCCGAGGAGAGCGCCTCGGTCCGGGTGACCCCGCGGGGGCCCAAGGGGTCACGGACGTGGAAGGCCGTGGTGCTGCCGTCCCGGCCGGGCCGGTTCGAACTGTCCGCCGTGCCCGTTGCCGTGTTCGATCCCCGAACCGGGCAGTACCGCACCGCAAGGCTTGGGCCGTTCACCCTCGAGGTCGAACCGCCGCCGGCGACGCCGGCACCGGTGGCCACGCCAGCGCACACTGCTCCGGCGGGGGCGACGGCCGGGGCGTCTTCCCCGACGGGCGGGTCCGCTCCCGCAGGGAATCCTCCACTCTCGCTCCCGCTCCTCCTGCTGGTGGTCGGAGCGGTCGGGGCCGTGGTGGGCGGCGTGGTGGCGTTCGTGCTGCTGCGGCGGCGCGGCGGCGTCATCCCGCCGCGGCCGAACGGGCAGGACCCGACCGAGCGGGCCCGGGCGCTCCAGGGTGCGCTGGAGGGGTGGTGGCACGGTCTCGACTCCTCCCGCCGGGAGGATCCCCGGCTCCGCCGGGAGGTCGAGGCGCTCCGGCGGGAGCTCGAGGCCGTCCGGTTCGCGCCGGGGCGGGCAGACCATTCCGAGACGGTGGCGCAGCTCGAGGAGAGACTGAGGCGGCTTCTTTCCTCGTGATACACTGCGCCCATGCCGGGTCCCGAGGTTCTGAGCCTGCCCGAGGACGAGATCGAGGCGTTCTTCGACCGGCGCCGGTACGCCGCCTTCGTGCCGATTCGCCTCAAGGTGGATCTGTTTCTCAGGGAGATCCTCGCCAAGGCCAACGAGTTCGTCCCGTCCTCGGCCGGGTCGATCCTGATGGACCGGCCGCTGGACCGAGGCCCCGTTCCCGAGGAGACCGACCTGACCTTCGTCGCCGTGTTCGGGCCCTCGGCGGGAGACCTGCTCGGGAAGAGCCTTCGGGCCAGCCGTGGAGCCGTGGGCCACGTCTACCGGACGGGTGAGCCGTACCTGATGACGGATCCGGAGCACGACCCGCTCTTCTTCCGGAGCTTCGACCGGCAGCACGGGTTCGAGACCGACAGTCTCGTGGCCGTCCCGATCCGGATCGAGGAGACGGTCTGCGGCGTGCTCGAGCTGGTCAACCGGCGGGGCGGCGGGCCGTACACGGAGAAGGAGCTCGAGCTCCTCAAGATCTTCGCCCGGTACACCTCGGTCTCGATCGAGAACCTGCTGGACGCCCAGCGTGCCAACGAGATGGCTCGCCTCGACGACCTGACCGGGCTGTACAACGACCGGTTCTTCCACCACCGGCTGACGGAGGACATCGTCCGAGCCGATGCCGACGGGTCCCCGGTGGCGCTCCTGTTTCTCGACATGGACAACTTCAAGGACGTCAACGACACCCACGGCCACCTGGCCGGTTCCCAGGTGCTCAAGGAGTTCGGGTACCTTCTCCGGCGAGTGGTCCGGGAGGAGGGGGCGACGCTGGCGCGGTACGGCGGCGACGAGTTCGTCATCATCCTGCCGGGCCTGGGCGTCGAGGAGGCGGTCGCCGTTGCCGGAAGGATCCAGGAGGCGCTCGCCGGCGCCCGGTTCCTCCAGGGTTCGTTCACCTGGTCCGACGGCCCCGTGGCCTGGAACCGCGTGATGACCTGTTCCCTCGGCGTGGCGGTCTACCCCGACCACGTCCCCAGGGAGGGGAGCATCGACCTGCGGAAGAACCGGCTGCTCCGTGCGGCGGACCAGGCGATGTACCGGGGCAAGGCGGCCGGCAAGAACCAGGTCCGGGTGGCCGTCTTCCAGGACTGCGGCGGCTAGCGAAGCTTCGCGACATGCGACGGCGAAGGGGTTCGCTTTCCCCGGCCTTCGACCCGGTCCGCAGGGCACGAGCTGGATGTACGGTGTCGAACTGCGAGACCGGGGCCTCGAAATGTGGTCTGGAGACGGAGTGCCCTTCCCCGGCTCAAGAGAAAGGGAGTGTCCCTTTTCGAGGGGCGGACGAGAGGGCTGGTCAGCCGGCGGGGATGTCGCGGCGGGGAACGCGGAGGCCCGGGACGAGCTCACGCTCCGGCACGATCCGGATGGCGCGGGGCGTGGTCGGGCAGACGGCTTCGCACAGGCCGCAGCCGGTGCAGGCGCCCGAGGCCACCACGGGCCGCATCCCCACGAGCATGATGGCCGTGTCGGGGAACGGGCAGGCGGCGTGGCAGAGGGTGCACCGTTCGTCGCGGAACGTCACGCAGATCCGCGGATCGATCACGGCGATCCCCATGCGGACCCGGTCGCGGCCGCCCGGCTCCTCCAGGGCGCCCTCGCCGCAGGCGGCGATGCACGGCAGCCCGTCGCAGAGGTAGCACGGCTTCACCGAGGGATCGATGACCGGCAGCGGCCGGCCGTCCTCGCGCTCGATGGTGAAGATGGACCCGGTGGGGCAGGCAGCGACGCAGTCGCCGCACCCGGTGCAGGCGGCGAGGAACCGCTCGCCCGGGGGATCGGCGCCCGGCGGGTGGAGGAGCTCGTCCGGAGGCTTGTGGGACCGTTTCCCGAGGGCGGCGCCCGCCTCGCGGAGGGCACCCAGCCAGCCGGTCAGCAGCTCGCGCCGGGACCGCCTGCGGCTCACGGCGTCCCGGCCTCCACGCCCGGCGGCAGCGGGATCTCCTTCCACGACGCGGGCTCGGTGACCGCCACGAACCGGGTCGCCTCCAGGGCGGTGTCCACGAGGCCCCCGACGTCCAGAGCCGCCTCGGCCCCGGCCAGCTGCTCCGCCGTGGCCCGGGTCTCCGGATGCTCCGGCACGAACAGGGAGCAGCAGTCCAGGTGGGGCAGGATGGAGATCGGGTAGGTGCCGAACCGGCGCGCCCGGTCGATGATCTCCTCCTTGTCCAGGCCGACAAGGGGCCGGAGCATCGGCAGCGGCGAGACGGCCTCCACGGCGGCCATGTTCTCCACCGTCTGGGAGGCGACCTGGCCGAGCGACTCCCCGGTCACCAGAGCCTTCGAGCGCCAGCGCCGGGCGAGCCGGGCGGCGAGCCGGACCATGAACCGCCGGTAGAGGAGCAGCCGGAGCGGCTCCGGACATCCGGCGACGATCGCCTCCTGGATCGGCAGGAGCGGAACCATGGCGAGGCGGGTCCGTCCCTGGTAACGGGCGAGGAGCTCGGCGAGGAGCTCGACCTTCTCGAGCCCCGCGGGGTCCGTGCGCGGCGCCGAGTGGCAGTGCACGAGATCGAGGCGCATCCCCCGCTTCATCATCATCAGGGCGGCGACGGGAGAGTCGATCCCCCCCGAGAGCAGGACCGCAGCCCGGCCGCCGGTCCCCACGGGCAGCCCGCCCGGCCCGTCGACCCCGTCGATCCAGATCCAGAACCCGTTCTCGTCCAGCAGCAGGTGGATCGTGACGTCGGGGTTCGAGAGGTCGACCTTCCGGCCGGTCCGCTCCCCGACGAACCCGCCGATCTCCCGTTCGATCTCCACCGAGGTCAGCGGAAAGCTCTTGTCCGAGCGCTGGCACCGGACGGCGAACGTTCCGGGGCGCAGCGCGTCCAGCCTGGGTTCGAGGGCGGCCCGGACGTCGTCCAGCGTCTGGCCTGCGTGAACGACCGGGAGGATCGACCGCAGCCCGAACACCGTCCCCAGCCGGCGGGCGACCTCGGGGAACGGGACCGGCTCCGAGAACCGGACGAGGACCCGCCACGACGGCCGCCGGATCGAGTGGAGCGGCAGGTCCGCCAGCGCCCGGCGCACGTTCCGGACCAGGTGCTTCTCGAACCACCGGCGGTTGCCGCCCTTGAGCCCGACCTCGTGGGTCGTTCCGATCACGTGGGTCACGTCCATCCGTTACCGCTCCGTTTGCGGGGCGCCACGGCCCCGGAATCTCCCGTCCGGCGTCGCGCGCAGGCGGGGAGCAGGAGTCTACCACCGGCAGCCCCGGCGCCCGCCGGCATCTTCCCCGCCCCTGCGCCTACCGGAACCGTGTCACGCCCCGCCGTGGGCAGAGGTCGTCCAGGGGGCACCCGGAACAGCGCGGCGAGGTGGGGTGGCACCGGTTCTGGCCGAAGGTGACCAGCAGGTCGTTGATGTCGATCCAGAGGTCCCGTGGCAGCACGGCTTCCAGCGCCCGTTCGGTGGCCTCGGGCGTCCGGGTCGCGACGAGGCCGAGCCGGTTGGAGATCCGGTGGACGTGGGTGTCCACGCAGATCGCCGGGATCCCGAACCCGAGACCGAGCACGAGGTTCGCCGTCTTCCGGCCGACGCCCGGCAGGGCCAGGAGCGCCTCCCGGTCCGCCGGAACCGCGCCGCCGTGCTCCGCAGCCAGGATCGCCCCGATCCGCCGCAGCTGCCGCGCCTTGGTGTTGTAGAACCCCGCCGGATAGATCGCCCTGGCGATGGCGTCCTCCTCCAGCGCCGCCAGGGCGGCGGGGTCCGGCGCCATGGCGAGCAGGCGGCCCGAGGCCTCCCGCGTGACGGCATCCTTCGTCCGCAGCGAGACGATGCACGAGACCAGCACGTGGAACGGCGAACGGGTCGCGTGCTGGACCTCGGCGAGGGTCGTCGCCCGGCAGGTGTCCCGGAACGCCCGGAGCCGGCGTTCGAGCTCGCGGATCCTGGAACGGTCCCACTCCGTCATCGGCCATCCCCCTTCCACGACAGCGCCACCAGGAGGACGACACCGACGGCCGCCCCCGCCAGGCCGGGCTCGAACCTCCCGAGCGCCGCGACCCTATCCCCCATCGCCTCAAGCCCGAGCTGCACGGCCGGACCCGCCGTCAGGGCGGCCACCGCGCCGCGCCGCGTGGCGCCCGGCCAGTTGAGGCCGAGGACGATCGGGGCGAACAGCGCCGCGGTGAACGTCCCCCACCCGAGCACGCCGAGAAGCGCCAGCGGCCGGTTCCACGCGAGCGCGAGCAGGAGTGCCGCCCCGCCCACGGCCACCGTCGCGGCTCGGGCGGGTCCGAGGCCCCCGGGGCGCCGCCCCAGCCCCACGGGGATGTCGCGGACGAGGGCGGCCGCCCCGAGGTTGAGCAGCGAGGTGGCCGTGGACATGACCGCGGCGGCCACGGCGGCCACGGCGGCCACCCCCGCCCACGGGGGGAGCACGGACCGGATCAGCGCCGGCGTCAGCTCGTCGGGGGCCGCGAACCGGATCGCCCCGGCTTCCCGGAGCGCCGAGCCGGCCAGCCCGAGCCCGAGCCACACGGCCAGCACCGCCGCCAGCGCCACTGTGCCGACGAGGGGGAGCCACCGCAACGCCTTCCTGTCGCGGAGCATCAGGAACTTCTGGACGTAGTGCGGCTGGGCGCAGGTCCCCAGGCCGAACAGCAGGAACCAGCCGAGGCACCGGCCCGGGTCCGCCGCTCCCCAGGTTCCGAGCAGCTCCGGCCGGGCGGCGGCCACGGTGCGCCACGCGGCGGCCGGCCCCCCCGCCGCGGCCAGGGCGGCGGCGGTGACCGCCAGCGCCGCGCCTCCCATCAGCACTCCCTGGGCCGCCTCCACCGGCAGGCCGGCGCGCATCCCCCCCGCCGCCGTGTAGGCCACGGTGGCCAGCGTGACGGCCAGCGCGGCGGCCCACCCCGGGACGTCGAACACCCGTGGCGCGAGGACCGCCACCGCCCGCGCCTGGACGGCCACCATGGAGACCGTCCCCGCGACGATCGCCAGGGCCGCGAGGAGCTGCACCGGCCCCTCGCCGAAACGCGCGGCGAGGAGGTCCGGGACGGTCAAGATCCCCCGCTCCCGTGCCATGGTCGCCACGGGCTCCCCGACGGCCCAGCACTGGAGCGCCGTGGTCAGCGGGGCGGAGAGGACGATCCACAGGCTGGCGGCCCCGACGGCGGCGAACAGGCCGGGGCCGCCGACGAAGACGAACGCCGAGATCCCGGCCGCCGTGCCTCCGAGCCCCGCGAGGACCGGCCCGGCCAGCCGCGACGCGACGAAGTAGTCCTCCGCCGTCCGGACGGCGGAGAGGCTCCAGACGCCGACGGCTGCCACCGCGGCCAGGGCGATCACGGCGAACGCCACCGTCATCGACCCTCCCCGTCCGCCGGGAAGGTCAGCGCGTAGAGGACCGGCACGGGGAGGAGCAGCACCGCCGCCCCGCCGAGCACCACCGCAAGCGGCGGATCGCACAGGAACGCGGTCCCGGCCACGAGCGCGATCCCCGCGAGGGACACGGCGAGGACGGTCCGGCGGCGCCCGCGACGGCGCCCGACGGCCACCGATGCGAGCAACGGCATCGCGCCCGCTGCGAGCACGGCCACCGCATCGAACCGGCCCGCCGCCCGGGCCACGAGCCACGCCGAGGCGAACAGCGCGGCGAACAACGGCAGCGAGCGACG
>JAMOVQ010000034.1 GCA_027067575.1 Thermoanaerobaculia bacterium
GAACGGGATGATCCCGCCCCGGCTGCCGGCCACGGGAAGGGTCGCGAGACGCGGATCGCCGGCGATGAACCGGTCGAGCAGCGTCCGGAGCGGCGTCCGCCGTCTCCCGTGGAGGCGTCCCACCCCAACCTGGAGCCGCCCCCCCTTCGGGAACACCCAGTGGTAGCCCGGATCGTCCGCCGCCATCGTGAAGGAGAACGAGATCCACGACCGGTCGCCTTCCGGGATCCGGAGCTCGCGGTACATCGCTCCGCCCTCGGGTGAGCCCGGCTCCACCCCGAGGCCGCCCGCCGCGGCCAGAGTCCGGGGCCCGTCGGCGAACACGATGGCCCGGAACCGTTCCCGGTGCATCCGCCCGTCTTCCGTCCACCCGAGCTCCCCCGTTGGGGGATGCCAATCCGTCACCCGGCAGCCCGGCCGCAGGTCGGCGCCTCCGGCAACCGCCCGGAGCGCCAGATCCCGGTCCAGCGCGCCGCGATCGAACGAGACGAACACGGGCCGCCGGAACCGGAGCGTCCGCGGCCTGCGGCCGCCAAGGATGTGGACGGTGTCCACCGGCTGCGACGCCACCTCCCCCATGCCGAGATGCTCTCCGAGCGAACGGAGCATGACGCCACCGCACGCCGCCTCCGACCCGGGCTCCGGAAGGCGATCGAACAGCACGGGCTCGAGCCCGGCCTCGGCGAGCCGCCACGCGGCCACCGAACCGGCGAACCCGGCGCCCACCACGGCGATCCGTCCCCGGAGCGTCACGGAGCCTCCTCGAACGGCCGGATGGACGGCAGTGTGGAGCCGGCCGAGCGATCCACGAACCCCAGCCCGACGACCCAGCGCCCGTACCGTCCCGGGTTGCCCGGGATACCAACGAGATCGAGCCGTCTTCGCACGTCCGGCCAGAGGTCCTGCGGACAGACGAGGAGGTTCACGCCCCGCGTCTGGAGCGGCACGGTCGTGGCGAGCCGATCCGGCGCCACCCGCCCCACCGCGGCCGCCAGGGCGATCTCCCCGCCGTCGCCCTCCACCCGGACCGGTCCCGAGAGGTCCGGCCGCTCACGGAGCGAGCGGACCGTCGCCCGGACGAGGCGGTCGCTCCGGTCCGTTGCAACTCTCCAGCGCCGCTCCCAGCGGAGGGACGCCACGGAGCCGGCGGCGATCAGGGCCGCAGTCACGAGAAGGAGCGCCCTCCGGACCCGGGCCGGCGAACCGGCGAGTGCGCGTCCCCACACGATCGCCGAGGCTGCGGCCGGCAGGAGGAGAAGGCGCATCCAGAGACCGTGGGGATCGTGGGGGACCGTGGCAAGGAGCGCCACGCCGAGCAGCCCCCCCGGAACGCCGGCGGCCAGAGCCGCCCTGGCCAGCGCCGAGGGAAGGAGCGCCGTCCCCACCGTCAGGACGAGAAGGACCATCGCGATGGCCGGTGCACCTCCGGGGACCGCCGCCAGCAACCGGTGTGGCTGGACCATCCCGCCGGTTCCGCCGAGCACCGCCGTCCGCCAGGCCAGCATCCCCGCCAGCCCGGCGCCTCCGAGTACGGTGGCGGGGATCAGACGCCGGACCGGCCTGACCGTCCCCGCCGCCAGGACCAGGACCGCAGGCAGCCAGAGCACCCCGTCCTCCTTGGCGGCCGCCGCGAACAGCGCCAGGAGCACGGCGAGAGCCGGGCGGCGCACGGCGAGCAGCGCGGCGAGACCAAGTCCGGCCGACAGGACCCCGTACAGGTTGGAGAACCAGGCCCCCGAGGTCACGGTGACGGGGCAGGCCGCCAGGAGCAGGCCGGCGGCGAGCCCGGCCGTCCCGTCGGCGGTCTCGCGACCGACGAGGAGCGCCACGCCCCCCGTCACGGCAGCGATCAGCGCTGCCCCGATCAGGTGGGGGCCGGCCGGCGCCGTCCCCGCAAGGCGCACCACAAGCCACAGCACCGCCTCCCCGAGCGGCCGGAAGTAGACGCCCAGGAGGCCGTGGCTCGCGCTCCAGGAAAGCGGAAGCCTCCGGGCGAGGAAGAGATGGACGTGGTCGTCCCAGAGCCAGGGGGCGGACACCGTGGGCAGCAGGACGAGGAGCGTCGCCGCTGCGGTGATCCCCGCCGCTGCGGGAGCGGCGATGGGGAAAGGGCGGGCCCTTGCGGGACGGGCATCCTGGGAGCGCATCGGCCCGGTGATTATAGGGGAACGTTGACGGTCCGGACTCCGGCGCGTAGGCTCATCCTGGAACCGTGGAGGTGCGATGAGACCAGGCCAACGCGGAGAGAACCGGTGGATCCAGGCGGTGATCCTGACCGCCGCCATCGCGGCCGGCGGCTGCGGCGGGGGGGGAGAGGCACCCCATGCGGTGGGCACTCCACCCTCGGACGCCACCGGGGCGGAGACGGCGCCGTCGATCCTGTTGCTGACCATCGACACGCTGCGTGCGGACCACCTTCCGTTCTACGGCTCCGGACGGGAGACGGCGCCGACACTGACGCACCTCGCGGCCGGAGCGGTGGTGTACGACGGCGCACGCAGCACGAGCTCCTGGACGGTTCCGTCCGTGGTCTCCTGGCTGACCGGCGTCTCCCCGTTCAGCCACGGGGTGATCCACGGGGTCACCCGCCACGGCCAGGTCTTCGCCCAGGAGGTGATCCCGAAGGCCCTCACCTGCTTCCCCGAGCTCCTCCACCATCACGGGTACAGGACGATGGGGATCACCGCCAACGCTCACCTCGACCCCGAGCACGGGTTCGGCCGCGGGTTCGACCGGTTCGCCTGCCTCGGGTTCGCGCCCGCCCAGCGCGTCGACGACGTGGCCCGGGAATGGCTCTCCGGCGGAGAGCTGTCGGAACGTCGGACGTTCCTGTGGCTCCACTACTTCGACCCCCATGCGCCCTACGTTCCCCACCGGCCCTGGTTCCCGCGCTGGGCCCCCGACGCCACGAAACACGAGATGGAGATGCTGCGCCGGGCACACGCCACCTGGCCGAAGATCCCCGCGGAGATCCGGGCTCACCGGGACCGGTACCTCTCCCTCGTCCGGGCGCTGTACGACTCGGAGATCGCATGGTGTGACAGCTGGATCGGGAAGCTCCTCGACGACTTCCCGGAGCTCGACCGGTTCTGGATCGTCTTCGCGGCGGATCACGGCGAGGAGTTCGCTGACCACGGCAACGTCGGCCACGGACGGACGCTGTTCGACGAGACGCTACGCGTCCCGCTGTTCGTCAGGCCCCCCGGCGGCGGCAACGGGTCGCGGATCGCGGAGCCGGTCAGCGCCGTGGACATCCCCCGAACGATCCTCGCCATCGCCGGCATCGACGCCGGAGCCCAGTGGCAGGGGCACGTCCTCCCCGGCCTGCCCCTCCCAGGAAGCGGCCCACGGAACGAACCCGTGCTCGCCCAGCTCTCCCGCTTCCCCGACGTCCCGAACTTCGCCGCGATCGTGGACGGCCGCTGGAAGCCCA
>JAMOVQ010000035.1 GCA_027067575.1 Thermoanaerobaculia bacterium
CCCCCGCCGCGGTCGCTTCGTCGTCACGACCGCCAGGTCAGTTTCTCCTCGCGCCCTTGCGGGAACGGCCCCGGGGCACGATCCGCGCGGCCCCTCCTCGTCACGGCGGGTGGCGGTCGCTGGCCGGGCGCCGCGTGCGCGGCGCACCCCGGGTCGCTCCGCTCCCCGGGGCCGTGGGGGCGTGTGCGCCCCGGCTCCTCCGGCTCGGGCCGCACCCCGTGGCGACGCACCCGGACGGCGTACTCGACGACTTACCCTTCCCCCGCCCACCCACCCTCTCGGGCCAAGCCGTCTGCGTTCGCCGCCCGGGCACGCCTCCACGGGGCTTGCCCTCGCCTCCGTCGCCGGACCGCCCCCGCCCCCACGCCGGCCCGTTCCTCGTGGGGCGCTCGAGCGCTGGATGGTGGAGGGCTCCGTTGTTGGGGACAGTCCCAATCGTGAAGGCCAGGGTTCTTTGGAGCGCCAGCCGAGACGTTGCTTCGCTCGTCCCTGGGGAGGTGGGTGCGTGGGGTACCAGGCGGGGCGGTCTCGTTTTGGCCAGCGGGTTGGCCGGGTTGGGGATAGTCCCGATCGTGGAGGGCCTCGTGCTGGAGGGAACGATCCGCCGGTCGGCGAGACGATGCTGTCCGTTCCTGCCCGTACCCCTTCCGCTTGGCCGGAAAAGGGACGCTGCGCAACGGCCGCTCCGCGGGGGAGGGGAGACATCCGGTATGATCCGGGTGGGGAGGCTCGTCCCCGGGGAGGGTCCGATGAGCAAGTCGCTGGAACGGTTTCGGAAGGAGCGGGAGCGCCTCAACGCGCTGGTGCTCGAGCGGGCGAACCTCGAGGTCCGGCGGTTCTTCGGCCTCGATGCGGCGGTCTACCGGGACGGCGCTCTTTCGTCGGCGACGAAGGAGATGCTGGGGCTCGTTGCTTCCCTCGTGCTGCGGTGCGACGACTGCATCGCCTACCACGTCATTCGATGCCGTGAAGAGGGTGTCACTGAGGACGCGTTTCAGGAGGTGCTGGCCATCGGTCTCGTGGTGGGCGGCTCCATCGTGATCCCGCACGTCCGGCGGGCCGTGGAGGCTTGGAGCGAGCTCGAAGGGGAAGGGGAAAGACGATGACGGTGCCGCCGTGTCCGTGGATCGACTCCCACGCCCACCTGACGATGTTCGAACCGGAGGAGGTTGGTCCGGCACTGGAACGGGCGGTGATGGCTGGGGTGGCCGGCGTGCTGGTTCCTGCGACCGGTGGCGAGGACCTCGAGGCCGTGGTGGCTCTCGCCGCAGAGCATCCGGGGCGGATCGTTGCGGCCGTCGGGATCCATCCCCACGAGACGTCGACCCTCGACGCCGCCATGCGTCGGCGGGTGCAACGAGCGGCTGGCCTGCCAGGCGTCGTGGCCATCGGGGAAATCGGGCTGGACTACCACTACATGCACTCGCCCCGGGAGGATCAGATCGCCGCGCTCGAATGGCAGCTGGATCTGGCGCGGGACGCCGGCCTGCCGGTGGTACTCCACAACCGGGAGTCGTGGGACGACCTGTGGGATGTGCTGCGTCCCCGCGAGGGTGTCGTCCAGGGGGTCTGCCACTCGTTCACCGAGGGGCCGGCGGAGGCCCGGGCGATCACGGGCTTGGGGATGCTCGTCGGGATCTCGGGCATGGTGACGTTCAACCGCGCGGACAACATCCGGGAGCTCGTCCGCAGCCTGGAGCCTGGCAGCGTGCTCGTCGAGACCGACAGTCCCTACCTGGCACCGGTTCCTCATCGCGGGAAGCGGAACGAGCCGGCGTTCGTCGTCGAGGTCGCCCGGGCGGTGGCCAGGGAGCTCGCCCTGGAGGAAGATGAGCTGAGGTGCCTGACGTTCGAGAGCTTCCGGACACTGTTCGGGACGGCGTCGTGGCCGGAGCCCTGAGAGCCGTCCCGTGCCCGGGGCTCGGGCGGACGGTGGTATTGCCCGAGCGGCCTGAGCGGATCGTCTCCCTCGCGCCCGCGTTGACCGACGCCGTGGTTCGGATCCGTGGAGTCGAGGCGCTGGTGGGCCGTTCGGCGTGGTGCTGGCGGCCCGAGAGGGTATGCCAACTGCCGGTGGTGGGCGGCTACACCGAGTGCCGGCGGGACCGCCTGGAGGCGCTGGCGCCGGACCTCGTCCTGACCACGGGGGGCGTCCAGGAACCGCTTGCGCGGGAGCTCGCCGGGGAGGGGTGGCCCGTCTACCTCGTGCCGCTGCCGTCCTCCCCTTGGGGGATCGTCGAGAACGTCACGGTGGTCGGCACGGTCACCGGTGAGCCGGACCGAGCACTGGCGCTCGCGAGACGCTGCCACGAGGCGCTCGGAGCCGTGCGGGACGTGCTGCCACCGCTCCGCACCTGGGTCGAGATCGACCTCGGAGAGCCTGTGACGGTGGGGCTGGGCGCCTTCGCCACGTGGACGCTTCGCTGGACGGGGCTGGCGCCGACGGGCTGGGACGAGCCGAGGGCGTACGTGACCGGCCGCCCGGTGGGGGACGGGATCGATCCGCCGGAGCTGATCCTCTGGGATGCGCAGCCCCGAAGCGGGGCCACGGAGGCGGCGGTCAGGGAACGTCTGAGGCAGGAAGGCGTCGGGCACTGGCTCGACGCCGGCGCCCGGGTGATCGTCACCGGTGGCGACGTGCTGGCCCACTCGGGTCCGGGGCTCCTCCTGGAGGGGCTGCCGGAGCTCGTCGGTGCGATCCGCCGGCTGGCGTGAGTCCTCCAGGATCCCGGACCTCCCCCTCCTCAGATGGGAGCTCCATCGACGCTGTCATGGCCGTGGCAGATGGGGGACGGACGGTACCATGCGAACGGGCCACGGATCGTTCCGTGGCCCGAAGGATCGAGCGTCTCTGTGTCGTGTGGTCTCAGGCCTTTCTGCGGCCCCGCCGCCTGGTGAGGGCGCGGGCGTCCACAACGGCGTAGCCCGTCCTGGAATCACGACGGACGGGACAGCGGACCGGCTTCTCCAGGACGAACCGGAACTCCTCGAAGAACCCGGGAGCCTTGACGCCGACCGTGGAACGGCGTCGGGACACCTTGAGTGCGCCTTCCTCGTTGCCATCGCCGACGAAATGGACACCGATCCGCTTCTTCTGCGGATCGAAATAGAGGACGGCGTGGCTCGCCTCACCGATGCCGAGCTCCTCGAGCGCCGCCGCGTCGAAGGAGATGTATCCCGTGGGTTTGATCACCGCGACTGGTTCCTTCTTCGCGGTCTTTTTCGGTGCGGTTTTCGGAACATATCGCTGAAATGCCATCGTTCACCTCCGTATCGAATCTTGAAGAGAATACTCGTTTCTTTTCGCTGTGTCAAACGCCGATCCTGAATGAGTATTTCTTCGGCAGGTTTCGGCTCCGATCCAACGGGATCTTGGGGTCGAATCGGGATCGCTATTCCCGGACTGGACGGCGTGATGGAGGCCGTTCCCGTGCTAGACTGGCCGCCGTGAAACGCACGGGAACGCACTGGATCGATGTCTCCGGGGGAGCCCTCCGCCACAATGTCGGAGTCCTCCGGTCGGTGGTCGGGTCGGGGACGGCGATCGCAGCCGTCGTGAAGGCGAACGCCTACGGTCACGGTCTCGACGAGGTGGTGAGAGCGGTCGGAGGCACCGTGGACTGGATGGCGGTGCACACTGCCGCGGAGGCACGGGCGGTGCGTTCGGCTGGGTTTGCCGGGCCGGTTCTCGTGATGGGGTTCGTCCCGGAATGGGAGCTGTTCGACCTCGATCTGGACGTCCACGTCCTGGTCTCCACGGTGGAGGTGCTGGACGCCCTCGCCGCGTACCGCGACCGGGAAGGGGTCGCCCTTCCGGTCCACCTCAAGATCGAGACCGGAACCCACCGGCAGGGCGTGAAGCCCGAGCGGGTTCCCGACCTCGTCCGGGCGGCCGCTGCACGGCGGCTGGACGTGGTGGGGATCGCCACACACTTCGCCAACATCGAGGACACGCTCAACCACGAGTTCGCCCTGTCCCAGCTCGAGCGGTTCCGGGAGGCCGTCGGCGTCCTCCGCCGCGAGCTCGGGGAGGAGCCCCCGTTCGTCCATGCGGCGTGCTCGGCCGCGGCGCTCCTGTTCCGCGAGGCGGACTTCACACTCGTCCGGACCGGGATCTCGCTGTACGGTCACTGGCCGTCCCGTGAGACGCGGCTCTCGTGGCTCCTGGAGCACGGACGCTCCGAAGAGGTCGCGCTGCGGCCGGCGCTGACCTGGAAGGCGCTCGTGGGCCAGATTCAGGACGTTCCGGCCGGCGGCACGGTGGGGTACGGCCGGACCTGGACGGCGCTCCGACCCACGCGGCTCGCGGTGCTCCCCGTGGGGTACGCGGACGGGTACCCGCGGGCGATGGGCAACCGGGCCAGGGTCGTGGCGAACGGCGCGGCGGTTCCGGTGGTGGGGCGGGTGTGTATGAACATCACCATGGCGGACGTCACCGACGTGGAGGGGCTCGGCGTCGGAGACGAGGTGGTGCTGCTCGGCCGTCAGGGTGATGCGGAGGTAACGGCCGAGACGCTCGCTGAACTGGCCGGGACGATCAACTACGAGCTCCTCGCCCGTCTCTCGCCGGAGACGCCTCGCGTCCTCGTCGACTGACACCTGGAGAGGACGGGTCGCCGGGGGACGGGCCGTTGGACGGTGCGACCGGTTGGCAGGAGTCTTGCACTTCCCTTCACTGGGAGGGAAACGATGCGACGAGGGTTTGGTCTGGCCGTCTTGGTGGTGTTGCTTGTGGCCGCATCCGCGGCAGCCGGTGTGTCGGTGGGGATCAGCATTCAGGCGATCCCCGGCATCTGGGTCGGGACGGGCTGGACGTGGCTCCCGCACCCGCCCCCGGCGCCGGATGTCGCGGTTGTTCGGATCGGCGTGCGGCCGTGGTGGACGCGGCTCGAGCTCGACGGGCGGTTCATCGGGATTGCCGACGACTTCGACGGGGTGCCCGATTACCTCTACCTCCGGCCGGGAACGTACCGGCTTGCCTGCATCCTCGGCGGGTACGAGACACAGGTCGTGGAGATCGTCGCCAAGGCCGGCTACCGGTACGATATCGACTTCCGGCTCAAGCGCGTCAAGGGGACCAAGAAGGAGCACTTCTGGCAGAAGCCGCACCGGCCGAAGCCGTTGCCAAGGCTGTACGGTCCGGTGAAGGGGCAGGGGGCGCCGGAGTCCGCGTCCGGGCAGGCCGGGCGGCCGGGGAACGGGACGGCTCCGCCCCGCGGGACGGGACCGGACCTGTCGCTCCGGCCTGACCTCGCTCCCGGGACGGCGGGCGGCGCGGATCGGAAGGCGGACTCCTCGAGGGCGGAGATGGGACGGCTCGTTCTCCGGGTCGATCCGCCGGGCGCGGCGGTGTACCTCGACGGCGAGTTCCTGGCGACCGGGCGGGAGCTCCGGCAGCTCGTGGAGCCGCTGGCGGTCTCCCCGGGCCGGCACGTGGTCGAGATCGTGGCGCCCGGGCTTCCCGGGGTCAGGCGCGAGTTCGATGCAGCGCCCGGCGAGACGGTGACGCTCGAGCTCCACGCCTCGGGTGCCGGGGGATCCGCCGGCACGCCCTGACGGGGGTCGTCCCCTCCGCTTGACAGCGGCGGTCCGTGGGATACCATCGGCCAGCCCGCCGGGCGGGCGATTCCTGCTGCGAGACGGGAGGCACCATGGCCGGCAACCTCAAGGGACGTCACTTCCTCAGACTTCTGGATTTCACCCCCGGTGAGGTCCGCGACCTGCTCGAGCTCTCGGCGACGCTGAAACGGAACAAGCGCGCGGGCGTCAGCGGCCGGGCCCTCGAAGGGAAGAACATCGCTCTGATCTTTGAGAAGCCGTCTACACGAACCCGCTGCGCCTTCACCGTGGCGGCGGTGGACGAGGGCGCCCACGCGGAGTACCTGGGCAAGGGCGACATCCAGCTCGGGAAGAAGGAGACCGTGGCGGACACGGCGCGGGTGCTGGGGCGGATGTTCGACGGGATCCAGTACCGTGGCTTCGCCCACCGGACCGTGGAGATCCTGGCCGAGTACGCCGGTGTGCCGGTGTGGAACGGCCTGACCGACGAATGGCATCCCACGCAGGTTCTGGCCGATCTCCTGACGGTGATGGAGGAGTTCGGCCGGCTGGAGGGGCTGGCGCTGGCGTACGTGGGCGACGGGCGCAACAACATGGCGAACTCCCTGATGGTCGGGTGCGCCAAGGTCGGGATGGACGTGCGGATCGTCGCGCCGGCGAATCTCCACCCCGCGCCGGAGCTCGTGGAGACCGCGCGGGAGATCGCCGCTGGAACCGGCGGGAAGGTGACCGTCACCGACTCGGTGGAGGAAGGCGTCCGCGGCGCTCACGCCGTCTACACCGACGTCTGGGCCTCCATGGGCGAGGAGTCGAAGATCGAGGAGCGGATCGCCCTCCTCGAGCCGTACCGGGTGACGGAGGCGATGATGGAGGCCACGGGGCGCCGGGAGGCGATCTTCCTCCACTGCCTGCCGAGCTTCCACAACCTGGAGACGGAGCTCTCGCAGCGTTACCCGAAGATCCGCGAGGTGGAGGACGCCGTGTTCGAGGGCCCGCGCTCCCGGGTGTTCGACGAGGCGGAGAACCGTGTTCACACGATCAAGGCAGTGATGGTGGCCACCCTGGGCCGCTGAGCGGATCGTGGCCTGGAGCCTCCTCGCCGCCCTGACCCTCACCCTGGCGCTGGTCGCAGGGATCGGGGGGCTGGGCCGGCTCGCGGGGCTCCGCGGGCTCCCGGAGGCCTGGGTCGTGGGGTTCCACATGACGTGGTGGCCCGCGGCCCTCGTGGGGACCGTTGCCGGGCCCGAGGCCGGGGCCGCCGTGGCACTGGCGGTTCCTGCGGTGGGCCTCCTCGGCTGGGTCCGGGGTGGACGCCGTGGACCGCTCGGCATCCTTCTCGTCGCGACGGTGGCCGGGGCACCGGTCTGGCTGGCGCCGCCGGTGTTCTACGACAGCCTCGTCTACCACCTGGGGATGCCGTGGAGCTGGCTCGTCAACGGTTCCATGGCGCCGGTTCCCCACAACCTGTTCAGCAACTTTCCGCTGGCGGCGTCGGCGGTCTACCTCGGGCCGGTGCGGCTTGGTCTGCCGTCCGTGGCCGCCGGACTCCACTGGGCGGCGATGACGCTGGCGGCCATGGCCGCCGTGAGCCTGGCGGGGCGGCTCGGGGCCGGACGGTGGGCCTGGCTCGCGGCCCTGTGCACCGTATCGGTGTGGCACGGCCTCTGGGTCGGGGGGCTTGCGGCGGCGGACTGGTTCGTCGTGCTCGGCGTGACGGTGGTGGCGTCGGAGATTGCGGGAGAGCTCGGGACCGGGGCGCCAGGCCGGCCGTGGATGGCGGGGCTCGGTCTCGGTCTTGCGCTGGCAGCGAAGTACACGGCGGCCGTCCCCGCCGCGGCGGTACTCGCCGCCCTCGTTGCGGTACGGCCGAGGGCGGTGCGGTGGGCCGGGGCCACGGGCGGGATCGCGGTAGCCGCAGGTTCTTTCTGGTTTGTCCGGAACCTCCTGATAACCGGGAACCCGGTCTACCCGCTGGCATGGAACCTGATCGGAGGCCGCGGGTGGGACGCCGCCACGAACTCCCGGTACCTTGCCGCCATGAGGGCGGGCGCTGGCGGTCCCGTGGCGGTGCTCCGGGGCCTGGCCCGGCTTCCCGGCCTTGACCGGGGCCTGGGTCCGTGGGTCTGGGTCGCCTTCGCCCTTATGGTGGCGACGGCCCTCTCCGTCCGCCGCCAGAAACCGACGGTGGTCTGGGCCGCCGGCGCTGTCGGACTGGGGGCCGTGGGGTGGGCCGCCACGGCGCAGCTCCCCCGCTTCGCCCTGCCACTGGTGCCGATCCTTGGCGCCGGTGCGGCGGCGTCACTGGCCAGTGTCCGGCGTCCCGTGATCCGCGGCGCGGTGGCGGTGGCGCTTTTCCTCGGCTGTCTTGCGGGAGCGGCCCGGTGGGCAGGGTTCACTTTCGGAACCGCAGGGTGGGCGGCGTGGTGGCACGATGCGGATGGTTGGCGCCATGCGGTGACCGTCGACGATCCGATGCCGGCCTACCGTGCAGCGGCCCGGCTGCTCCCGGGGGATGCCCGGATCCTGCTCGTCGGCGAGGCGCGGAGCTTCGGTTGTCCCCGGCCGTATCACGCCAGCTCGGCCCGGGACGTCCAGCTCGTCCAGGCGGTAGTGGAGTCCGCGGGGACGGCCCGGGACGCCGCCCGGGTTCTCGGGCGGGCAGGGTTCACCCACCTGCTGATCGCCTGGGGCGAGATCCGGCGCCTCCACGCGCCGCCGGCGTCGGTGCTCCGGTGGCGGAACCCGGAGGCCGAGGCGCGCTGGTGGGCGTTCCTCGAGCGGTGGACGACACCGGTCTGGCAGGGGGAGGCCGTGGAGATCCGTTCGCTCGGTAACCCGGGCGGGAACGGGAGGGTGGTGCCGGTGTCTGGGGAACCGGGTACAATGCGCGCGGGAGAGGGACAAGGAGGTGACCATCATGATCGAGAGGATCCGTGAGCTTCTGGGCGACAAGGCCGACTACCTCGACTACACGGCGAAGGGTATCGACCGTTCGATGCTGCACCTTCCCGGACCGGACTTCGTGGACCGGGTGGTGTCGGTCTCGGACCGGTCGCCGGGCGTGATGCGGAGTCTTCAGTGGCTTCTCGGAACGGGCCGCCTGGCGGGGACCGGGTACGTCTCGATCCTTCCAGTGGACCAGGGTATCGAGCACTCAGGTGCAGCATCGTTTGCGCCCAACCCGATCTACTTCGATCCGGAGAACATCGTCAGGCTCGCCATCGAGGGCGGATGCAACGGCGTGGCTTCCACCCTCGGCGTGCTGGGAGCCGTGTCACGGAAGTACGCTCACAGGATCCCGTTCATCGTCAAGATCAACCACAACGAGCTGCTGACGTACCCGGCGATCCACGACCAGACGATGTTCGCCTCGGTGGAGCAGGCGTTCGAGCTGGGGGCCGTGGGGGTGGGTGCGACGATCTACTTTGGCTCGGAAAACGCGCGGCGGCAGATCATCGAGGTCTCCGAGGCGTTTCAGCGGGCGCACGAGCTGGGGATGTTCACGGTGCTGTGGTGTTACCTGAGGAACTCCACGTTCAAGAAGGACGGGAAGGACTACCACACCGCGGCCGACCTGACCGGCCAGGCGAACCACCTGGGCGTGACCATCGAGGCAGACATCGTCAAGCAGAAGCAGCCCGAGTGCAACGGCGGCTACGTGGACCTCTCTTTCGGCCGGACTCACAAGCTGGTGTACGAGAAGCTCGCCCCAGACCACCCGATCGAGTGGACGCGCTGGCAGGTGGCCAACTGCTACATGGGCCGTGCGGGACTGATCAACTCCGGTGGTCCATCGGGCTCCAACGACCTGGCCCAGGCGGTCACGACGGCGGTGATCAACAAGCGCGCGGGCGGGATGGGGCTGATCTCGGGCCGCAAGGCGTTCCAGAAGCCGATGGAGGAAGGCGTGGCGCTCCTCAACGCGATCCAGGACGTCTACCTCTGTCCCGAGGTCACCGTCGCCTGACGTTCGTTCGAGGCGCGGGATTTCCGTTCGTCGTACGAACGGTTGCGGCCGGGGTCCGCTATACTGCACTGTATGACGGAGGGACGGGAGCGGGTCGAGACGTGGTGTCCGAGTTGCCAGGAACCGGCCATGGAGGATGCATTGCGCGAGTGCGCGATCTGCCGTACTCTCTTTTGCCCGTCCTGCGCCATCCGCGGATATGGCCGGGAGTTCTGTAGCGCACGGTGCCGCGACTATTTCTTCTTCGGTGACGGGGAGGAGGAAGCGGGCGGGGAAACGACGGAGTGAGGTGGTTGGCTACTGCCTGAGGGGATATATGGGTCAACGTCTGGATCAGCTCTTGGATCGTGCGGGGATGCTCCCCGGACTGCTCGGCCATGCGAGGAACGTGCCGCTCGTTCAGAAGGCCGAGGGTTCCAGGGTGTACGACGTGGACAACCACGGGTACATCGACTACACCGGCTGCGACGGGACGGCCATGCTTGGCTACGCCAACCAGTTCGTTTTGGATGCCGCGCGGAAGACCCTTGGTACTGGGATCCCGGACGGTTTCCACACGGCCCAGGAGGTCGAGCTGGCGGAGGTGCTCGGCCAGTTCGTCCCGTGGGCCCGAGCCTTCACCTTTCATCGTTCCGGGGACGAGGCGATGGATGCGGCTCTGGCGGCCGTGGTGGCGCTTTCGGGCAAGGAACGGATTCTCTTCCTCCGGGGCGGGACGGCCCAGGGCAGTTCCGGGTGCGCCACCAGGGAGCGTTCGCCACACGGGACGCGGGAGCTCGAGGGTTGGGACGGGGACCGGATCGAGGCGGCGATCGTAGGTGGCGCGTCGAAGGTGGCGGCGGTGGTCGTCGATCCGTTGTTGACTGCGTGCGGTGTGATCCCTCCTCCGGACGGGCTGTTCCGGCGGATCGTCGACGTCTGTGCGGAGCACGGCGTGCTCATGGTGCTCGACGAGCGTGTGACGGGCTTCCGGCTTGCCAGGGACGGGGCGGCGGGCTGGGCCGGGATCGAGCCCGATATCGCCGTCTACGGTGGTGCGCTCGGCGGGGGGTTCCCCATCGGTGTGGTTGCGTTCGGTGAGGGGGTCGAGCCTCCCGCTCCCGTCTGGCCGGGTTCCCGCGGGACCGTGCATCCGGTGGTGCTGGCTGCGGCGGAAGCCGTGCTCTCGGTGCTCAAGAACGATGCGGTCTACGAGCGGCTCGAGGAGAGGACGGCCCAGCTGAGGGATGGGCTGCTCGCACTAGCCGAACGGTTCGGGAGGCCCATGGTGATCAACGCCGTGGGATCGGTCTTCTCCATCTACCTGAGCCGTGAGCCGGTGACCGGAGCAGCCTCCGCCGTGGCCTCGGACGCCGAGGCGTACCGGCGCCTGGCGGCCGGGCTCCGGGAGGAGGGGATCCTGCTCCCGCTGGAGGGGCTTCGGCCGCTGTTCCTCTCCCACGCGCACTCGCAGAAGGACGTGGAGGAGACGCTCACGGCGTGCGAAAGGGTGCTGTTGCGGTTGCATCAGGAGGACCTTCCCTGAACTGGCCGGCCGGTGGTGACAGGGCGGAGAAGGCGGTGCTCGTCGGTCTCCTCCACGGGCGGGCGGACCGGGCCGGACTGGAAGACCACCTGGACGAGCTCGAGCGGCTGATGGAGACGGCCGGGGCCCGGGTCGTGGAGCGGGCGGTCCAGGAACGGGATGCGCCGGACCCGGCGACGCTCGTGGGGCGCGGTTTCGTCGAGCGTCTTGGCACCCGGTGCGCCGAGCTCGGGGCGACCACGGTGGTGTTCGACGACGACCTCTCCCCCTCTCAGCTCCGGAACGTGGAGGCGCTGCTGCCGGAGAACGTCAAGGTCCTCGACCGGGCCGCCGTGATCCTGGACATCTTCGCAACCCACGCCCGGACGCGGGAGGCCCAGACCCAGGTCGAGCTGGCGCAGCTGAGCTACCTCCTGCCAAGGCTGGCGGGCCGGTGGCTCCACCTTTCCCGCCAGACGGGCGGGATCGGCACGCGCGGCGTCGGCGAGAAGCAGATCGAGATCGACAGGCGGCTGGTGTCACGGCGGATCACCCGGCTGAAGCGGCAGCTCGCCCAGATCGAGCGGACGCGGCGGCTCCGGCGGAAGGGCCGAAGCGGCGTCCCGACGGTGGCGCTCGTCGGGTACACCAACGCGGGCAAGTCCTCGCTTCTCAGACGGCTGACCAATACCGACGTGCTGGTCGAGGACCGGCTCTTCGCGACCCTCGATCCGCGGGCCAGGCAGCTCGAGCTCGGGGATGGGCTGGTCGCGGTCGTCACGGACACGGTGGGGTTCATCCGGAAGTTGCCCCACGAGCTCGTGGCGCCGTTCCGCTCGACGCTGGAGGAGGCGGCTTCCGCCGATCTCGTCCTGCACGTCGTGGACGGGTCGCACCCCTCGTGGGAGGCCCAGCTCGAGGTAGGGAACGCCGTTCTCGGCGACCTGGGGGTTACGGGGGAGCATGTTCTCGTCGTGGTCAACAAGATCGACCGGATGCCGCGGTCCCGGGCCGACCGGGTCTGCCGTACGGTCCGCGGGGTGCCGGTCTCCGCGATGACGGGGGAGGGACTCGACGGCCTCCGGAACGAGATGCTCGAGCGGCTGTTGGAACGGGGCGATCTCGAGCTTGTCAGGATCCCGCTCGAGGATTCCGGGGCGGTCCACAGGGCGTTGACGTCCGGTTCGATGGTGGCCCGACGGTTTGGGCCAGAGAGCGTGACGGTGGCGCTCCGGGCCGATCTGGATCGCCTGAGGGCGCTCCGGCTTTCGGAGTTCCGGATCGACAGGTGGGGAACGGGAGAGACCTCTGGAGGGGAGGGGCACGATGCCGATCTACGAGTTCCTCTGTGAGTCGTGCAACGTCGTGTTCAGCTTCCACTCGTTCAGGATCGACACCACGACCGTGCCGGCATGCCCCCGGTGTGGAGGAGGCCGGATGGTCCGCGTCCCCTCACGGTTCGGCGTCGGGACCGTAGCGAGGAGAAACGGTGCGGATCTCCCAGGTGACGGTGGGGGGCCAGATCTCGATGACTCGGGTCTTGAGCGCGAGATGATGCGACTGGCGTCGGAGATGGAGGGGATGGACGAGAACGACCCGCGCCAGATGGCGCAGCTCGTCAGGCGGATGGCCGATCTGACGGGGGAGCCCGTGACGCCGGCCATGGAGGAGATGATCCGCCGGCTCGAGGCCGGTGAGGATCCGGAGGCGGTGGAGGAGGCGCTCGGGGACGAGATCGAGGCGGAGATGGAGGAGACGGCGGGAAAGAGCGGGGAGCCCGCCCGCGACGACGGGATCTACCCGCTCCGCTGATCTCCGGTGTCCTCCTCCGGTGGGAGTCCACCGGTGGGCCTGTCGAGCTTTCCTGCCCGGTACAGCTTGGCGAGGTGGTCGTAGATCACGAGCGACCCGGCCACTGCGAGGTTGAGCGACGGGACCAGCCCCCACTGGGGGATCTGGACGATGAGATCGGCCGCATCGAGAAACGCCTGTGAGAGTCCGCCGAGCTCGGCGCCGAGCACGAAGCAGGGGCGTGGCGGGTAGATGGCCTCGAACAGTGTCACGGAGCGCGGGTCGAGCTCGACGGCGACCACGGCGTACCCCTCTTGCCGGAGGTATGCGAGAAGCGCCTCTTCGCAGGAAAGGTGGATCACGCGCGTGAACAGCTCCGCGGTCCGCGCTGCGTAGGCGTTCCAGTCGCGTTCGCCCGTGAGGATGACCTCCCGCGCGGCGGCGGCGTGGGCCGTCCGCACGAGGGTGCCCACATTGTGCTCCTTGGAGATATCGCACGCCGCCACGGCGAACTCCCTCAGGCCGCGCCGGTACTGCGCCAGCCGGCGATCCCGCCGGGCCTGCCGGCGCTGTTCGGCCCAGAGCTCCTTCGGCCGGAGGAAGCCCTTTCTCTTCACGTCCGTCACGATACCAGAGCGAGGCGGAGCCGTGAGGAGCCGGCTCGGCCGGGGGGTGAACCGGCGGCCGGCCCCCGCGCTTCGCGCGGGCGACGCGCCTCGCCCGTGCGTCCCGGTGGGAGCGAGCTCCCCCCGGGCCGCCCGTGCGACGCGCTGGCGCCGCCTTCGGCGTCGCTGCCGGCCGCCTGGGCTTCGTTGGAGGGCTTTGGGTCATCGACTTTGGATGAACGGGGCCGCGAGTCTCGCACCCCGGGACCGCCCCCGCCGCGGTCGCTTCGTCGTCACGACCGCCAGGTCAGTTTCTCCTCGCGCCCTTGCGGGAACGGCCCCGGGG
>JAMOVQ010000036.1 GCA_027067575.1 Thermoanaerobaculia bacterium
TCCCCCCTCGAGCTCCACCGCTCGAAAACACTGTCCCTTTCTCCTGATCCTCCGCCGAGTAGTCAACACTGTCCCTTTCTCGCATGGCGATCGTCCGTCTCGGCCAGGGAAGGGTCCATGCGGGCTAAAGCCCGCGCTCCATCGGGCCACCCACCGATCGAATGAAAACACTGTCCCTGTCCCCTATTCCTCGACCGAAACGAAGTGCTCCCACCGAGTACCCCGCACACCCGCCCGCCCAGGAACGAGCGGAGCAACGTTCCGGCTCCCCAAGGACGCCCTCCGCGATCGCGACTGGGCTTGGAGCAGCAGAGATCAACAGTGTCCCTTTTTCGTCCGACCACCCAGGGACGAGCGAAGCGATGTTCCGGCTGGCGATCCGGAGAACCTTTGGCCTTCACGATCGGGACTATCCTCCAACCCGACCGACCCGCTGGCCGAAATGAGACCGCCCCACCTGGTACCCCACTCACCCATCCTCCCAGGGACGAGCGAAGCGATGTTCCGGCTGGCGCTCCAGAGAACCCAGGGCCGTCACGATCGGGACTGTCCCCACAACGAAGCCCTCCGCCATCCAGCCGATCGAGCGCCCACGAGGAACGGGCCGGCGTGGGGGCGGGGGCGGCCCGGCGACGGAGGCGAGGGCAAGCCCCGTGGAGGCGTGCCCGGGCGGTCAGCGCAGGCATCTTGGCCCGGGAGGGGGCGTGGGTGGGGGAAGGGTAAGCCGTCGAGTACGCCGTCCAGGTGCGTCGCCACGGGGTGCAGCCCGAGCCGCAGGAGCCGGGGCGCACACGCCCCCACGGCCCCGGGGAGCGCAGCGACCCGGGGGCGCCGCAAAAGCGGCGCCCGGCCTGCGACCGCCACTCGCCGTAACGAGGAGGGGCCGCGCGGATCGTGCCCCGGGGCCGTTCCCGCAAGGGCGCGAGGAGGAACTGACCTGGCGGTCGTGACGACGAAGCGACCGCGGCGGGGGCGGTCCCGGGGTGCGAGACTCGCGGCCCCGTTCATCCAAAGTCGATGACCCGAACGCCCTCCAACGAAGCCCAGGCGGCCGGCAGCGACGCCGAAGGCGGCGCCAGCGCGTCGCACGGGCGAACCGGGGGGAGCTCGCTCCCACCGGGACGCACGGGCGAGGCGCGCAGCCCGCGCGAAGCGCGGGGGCCGGCCGCCGGTTCACCGTACGATGAGCCAGCTCACTGCCGCCGGGACCAAGGATTCCCTCTTCCGGCCCTCGGACGCCGTGGTCAGAACGACTCGCCGACGTAGAAGTAGATGCCGTCGGAGCCATTGCCCAGGGCGTAGTCGATGCCGATGTTGAGGCGGTTCTCCGGTGAGAGCATGAACCGGAAGCCAACGCCGGCGCTGGGGAGGAGATCCTTGATCCGGTAGTCGGAGAGCGCGGGAGCCACGGCCCCGGCACCGGCGAAGGCGACGACGCCCCACCGCCGTGCGAACCGCCAGCGGATCTCCGCTTGGCCGGAAAGCATCGTCTTGTCCCGGTACCGGCCTGCGACGTAGCCCCGGAGATCTGGAAACACACCGATCTTGCACAGGGCGTAGAACGGCGCGTCGCCGGGCACGGCGCACCCCGAGCCCCGGGCGGCGAGGATCAGCCGTTCGGGCTTCAGAGCCCAGTACCGGTTGTACTCGATGCGGAACGTGCTGAACGAGAAGTCGGAGCCAATGGCCTCGTCCGCCGTGGCCAGCGCGGCGTGAAAGAAGGCGCCGCAGTACGGGTTGAACTGGTTGTCCCGGCTGTCCCGCTCGGTGATCAGGCCGACGACCGCCACCGAGGATGTGATGGGAATGCCCGGAATTTCCACGGGAAACTCGGGCGGCAGGAGACCGCCGAGGTCGAATACCGAGTCGAGCTTCGCGTACCCGTAGCCCAGGCCGAGGTACCAGGCGCCCCCAACGCGGCGCATGACCTTGACGCCGCCGGCCCACCCCGACTGGTTGAGCCCGATGGAGCGGTCCTGGTCCCCGGCGCCGTTGCCGATGCCGTAGTAGTCGACGTCCACGTCGAAGCTGGCCAGCCCGCCGAGGATCTTCCAGTCGTTGCCGTGGAAGTTCATGGAGGCCCCGACGGCCAGCGCCGTATCACCCCCGTCGGCGTACATCCCGCCCGCGGCGATCACCGAGGAGTACGAGTCCGGATCGATGTGGAACAGGTACCCCGCCCCGAGGATCAGGCCGAGCCCGAGCGTCGGGTTCAGCATCGGGATCGGCGCGACGACGAAGTCCCCGCCTTGCTTCGCCTTCGCCACGGTCTCCACCTGCTCGCCCCCGCGCTCGACGGACTCGACCTGGGCGAACGCGGAACCGGCGGACACGGCGAACAGGAGCAGCCCCCCCATGGCGAGGGCTCCGGCCCGGCCCGGCGGCCGGCCACCCCGTTTCCAGCGTGCGCGCCCGGTGATCGTCATACGGCTCCCAGCATACCGGACCGCCCGGCGTGCATCACGGCGCCGGCACGTCGTCGGCCGGTGCGGGGATCGGCGGGTGCGAGGGCCACGGCCGGGGATCCTCGCGGATCGCCTCCATGACGAGCTCGACCGCCTTCTCGAGCTGGTCGTCGTGGCCCGCCGCCATCCTGGCCGGGTCGAGCCACACCTCCACGTCGGGCTCGACCCCCTCGTTCTCCACGATCCACCGGCCGTCCGGCGTGTAGACCCGGTAGTCCGGCGCCGTCAGCTGGCCGCCGTCGATCAGGTCGATGAACATCGAGACTCCCACGAGGCCGCCCCATGTGCGGGTCCCGACGATGGGCCCCAGCCCGAGCTCCCGGAACTCCATCGGCAGCTCGTCGCCGCCGGATCCCGCATGACGGTCCGTGATCATGACGAGGTGGGCCCGGGTGACCATCCACGGCGTCACCTGGTCGTGGGAGTTGCGCCGGGTCCAGTACGACAGCGGCTTGCGGGCCAGGCGTTCGAGGAAGATGTACGGATCGAGCCCGCCGCCGTTGAACCGGCCGTCGATGACGAGCCCCTCCTTCTGCGTCTGACCGTAGAACTGCGCCGGGAACATGGTCGCCGAGCCCAGGTAGGTGTCCGGGAGGTGGATGTACCCCACCCTGCCGCCCGAGAGCCGTTCCACGGTCTCGCGGTTCTGTTCGACCCAGTCGAGGTAGCGGAACCGGGACTCGCTACCAGCCGGGACCACCCGTACGACGCGAGCTCCGTCCATGGTGGGCGTCCCGTTGACGGTCAGCTCGGCCTGGCGCCCCGCGAGCCCCTGGAACGCCGCGTAGACGTCCCTCTCCCCGGTCACGGGCACGCCGTTGACGGCCAGGAGGTAGTCGCCCTCCCGGACGTCCACGCCCGGACGGGCCAGCGGCGGAACCCGACCGCTCAGCCACGAGGGCGTCCGGAGGATCCGCGCGATCCGGTACCGGTTGGATGCCGGGTCGAGCTCCCAGTCGGCACCGAGCATCCCGACGGAGACCCGCTCGGGTGAGCGGCGCACGTCGCCACCGTAGACGTAGGTGTGCGACGTTCCCAGCTCGGCGATCATCTCACCGACCACGTAGGTCAGGTCCTGCGGACAGGAGGCGCCCTCGATCAGCGTGGCGTACCGGGCGCCGATCGCCTCCCAGTCCAGGCCGCGCATGGCGGGGTCGTAGAAGAAGTCCCGCTCCATCCGCCATGCCTCGCCGAACACCTGCCGCCACTCGGCGCGGGGATCGAGACGCGTCCGGAGCCCGGAGAGGTCCAGGGCATCTGCCTGCTTCGCCGGCTGGCCGACCCGGAGCACCGAGAGCCCGTCACGCTTCGCGAACGCGAGCCACGTCCCATCGGGGGCGAGGTCGTAGGCGCCGATCCCCTCGACGACCGTCTCGTCCTTCCGGCTCTCGAGGTCGAACCGGTGGAGGTCGAACGGCCCCGGCGTCCGGAACTCGAACCGGTTGAAGTCGCCCTCGTCGGCGTCGAGGTAGAGCAGGCCACCCTCCACCGCCGCCAGGTGCCGGTAGTTGCCGCGCGGCAGCGGGAACGGTTCCACACGCTCGCCGATCCCGTCGAGGTCGATGGCGACGGCCTTCCCGGCGGTGCCGGTATCCCCGGACGTCTCGCCACCGTCCCCGTCACCGGTCTCGTCCCCGGCCGGCTCGTCGTCGCGCAGCGGGAACAGCGGCGGGGCGTCCTTCCGGAGTCTCAGGGCGTAGATCCCGGCGATCCGTTTGAACACCATCTCCCACTCGATGTCGCAAAACGTCGGGTCGAACCGGCGGTTGGAGACGAAGAAGAGGTACGCCCCGTCCCGGGAGAAGACGGGGTCGAAGTCGCTGAAGAGGCCATCGGTCACCTGGTGCGCCGTGCCCGTCCGGGTGTCGTACAGCCACAGGTGGAACACCATCTCGGGCCCCATCTTGGCGTAGGCCAGCCAGCGGCCGTCGGGCGACCAGTCGAACTCCGAGATCTGCTTGGCGTCGAGGGAGACGTCCATCGACTGGTACTCGGCCTTGTCGACCCGCGTCTCCTCGCCCGTGGCTGCGTCCACGACCCACAGGATGAGGTCCGAGTCGGTGTACGCCAGGCGCTTCCCGTCCGGGGACCAGTGCAGGGTGTGCCGGTAGCCGCTCTCGTGCCGGGTCAGGCGGCGGGCCGGCTCCCGCCCCAGCGCGTCGCGGACCCAGACCTCGTACTCGCCCGAGGCGTCGGAGAACCAGGCGAGCCTCGTGCCGTCGGGCGACCAGACGGCGCCCCGGTCCCGCGCCCCGGAGGAGCGGGTCAGGTTCCGGACCGGGCCGTGCTTCTTCGGCAGGGTGAACAGCTCCCCGCGGGCCACGACGGCGACACGGCCGCCGCCCGGCGCACAGGCGAACCCCGTCACGAAATCCGAGAGGTCGGCCATGTACGGCCGGGCGTCGCGGGGGTCGGGAGTCACCTCGATGGGGATCCGGTGCGAGGTCCCCGTGGCGGGATCGAGCAGCCAGATCTCCCCGGCGACCTCGTAGACGATCCTCGTGCCATCGGTGGAGGGCCGGTGGACGTCCCAGGTCGTGTGGTGCGTCAGCTGTTCGGGCTTGCCCCCGGCGGGATCCATCGCCCACAGGTCCAGGCGGCCGCCGCGGTCGGAGGCGAAGACGATCCGGTCCCCGACCCAGAGCGGGATCCGGTCGGTTCCGCGCCAGGTGGTCAGCCGGCGGTCCTTCGCCGTCTCCAGGTCGTACAGCCAGACGTCCTGCGCCATCCCGCCGTAGTACCCCTTCCATGTGCGGTTCTCCCTCGAGATCCGGTTGTAGGCGAGCCAGCGGCCGTCGGGCGAGATCGCCCCGCGGGCCGCTTCGTGCAGCGGGAGCACCTCGATCCCCGAGCCGTCGGGCCGGACCGTGAACAGGCGCAGGCGGCGCATGGCACCCTCGCGGTCCGAGCTGAACAGGATCCGGCCGTCCGGGGTCCACCCGACGACCTCGTCGAACCCGGGGTCGTACGTCAGACGCCGCACGTCCGAGCCGTCGGCGCGCATGACATAGACGTCGGGGTTGCCGTCGAACTCACCCGTGAAGGCGATCATCGAGCCGTCGGGCGAGAACTTCGGGAACCGCTCCTCTCCCTCGTCCAGCGTCAGCCGCCGTGCCACGCCTCCCGACGCCGGCACGGTCCAGACGTCCTCGGCATGCACGAAGACCACCGTGTCCCCGTGGATGTCCGGGAACCGCAGCAACGGGTGGGGCGTCCCGGAGGGTTCGGGTACGGAGGCCATCACACCGCCCCACGCTACGGCCATCACGACGACGATCGACGCGAACGAACGGAAGAATCTCATCGCACACCTCCACAACGGTCCGACCGCCACCCTACCGCCCCGTCCCCCCGGCATCAAGACCGCGCCGCGAACGGGGCCGCCATGCCGCACCCTCTTCGGACCGACCGGAGAGAGCAGGCTTCGGCTCGCATCGCCCCGAATCGAATGAACCGGATGGAGGGGGATGATGGTTCTCAAGAAAAAACAGCGTCCCATTTTCTTTTCGGTTGGCGCTCTAGGGAATCCCGCCTCTCCACGATCGAGGCGATCCATTTGGTACAGTCGAAGATAAACAGTGTCCCTTACTCCGGTGCGGCACGGGGCAGTTCATGGAGTCCACCGCCCTGCTGGCCTCCGTCTCCACCGTGGACAACCGGACCGGCGACGCGGTCTTCTCCCTGGCGCAGACCTCGCGAACGGACTACTCCGAGCAGTGCGGCGAGACGCCGGACGACGACTGCGATCCCATGAACAAGGGAATGGTCCTGTTCCGCTGAGCGTCCGGGAACCACCGGCGAACGCGGGAGCGGTCAGCCGCGGCGGCGGGCCGCTCGCCGCGTGCTGCCTCCTCCGCCGGGCCCTCACCGTCCGGCGCCGGCCGGCCCCGCGCCCCCCTCCCGGGCGCACGCCGCCGCGTCGGTTCCCGGCACCGGCCAGCGGGCCTCCATCGTCCGCCCCAGGCCGTCGGTCAGCCGCATCTCGAGCCGCCACGGCCGGCCGTCCCGGGTTCCGTCCCACGAACCCAGCGGGCCGCCCTCGACGTTCCCCGAGCCGGAGCCGAGCGGCACGGGCTCCACTAGGCCGCAGGCCGGCCGGCCCTCAAGCGTCCAGCGGATTCCCGAGACCGACGGATCGATGGCGTACAGCGCCGCCCAGCCCTCGAGCGCCACCGTCTCCCCGGGGGCGGGGACCGTCGCCGGAACCGGCGTCAGCGCCGCGATGCCGAGCACGGCCCTCCCCGAGAGCGCCGTGACCACCCGTCCCTCGTCCACACCCCGGACGACGGTCTGGGCGAGCAGCAGGCGGGCCTCGTCGTAGGCGCCGATCCGGACCACGAACCCCGGGACGTCCGGGGGTTCGATGGTGCAGCCGGTCAGTGTCACCGACGCGTCCCCGGTCGCCTGGAGGTCGCACGTCACCGTCGACCCCTCGACCCGCATCGTGGAACGTTCGGAGGCCCCGAGGAACCCGCCGGTCCCGTCGATCGTGGACTCCAGCACACGGACCCGAGACCTCCCGAACGCGAGGATCTCCCCGACCACCGAACCCTCGAGCTCGATACGGGCGTCACCCTCCGGGTACAGGTTCCACGTGTCGATGCTCGCATTCTCGAGCCGGACGGTCCGGTCCGCGAGCGGCAGGAGGCCCGTCGTCTCCGGCCCCTGGTTGTGGAGGCCGGTGACCGTCAGGGACTCCGGCATGTGGAACCCCACCACGACCCAGTTGTCGGTCGGGATGTCCGCAAGTGTGAGCTCGCAGCCGGCCCGGACGAGCATCGGCCACAGCTTTACGCGGCACCGGTCCAGGGTGATGCTCTGGGCGATCCCGGAGCTGCCCTCCGGCGGAAACCGCCAGTGGTCGACGAACCCGGGCATGGGCGGCGTGTACCGCGCCACGCTGCCCTCGGGAAACTCCGGCCAGACCCACAGCTCCCCGCCCCCCCCGGAACGGGGGATGTCGCCGAGGACGAGCGTCGCCCGGTCCTGGACGATCACCTCGAAGAGCCCGTCCAGCCGGCGGGCCTCCATCACCGAGTCCCCCGTGGGAACGAGCTGGACGAAGCCGAAGTCGTCGTCCTCGAGCGTCACGCGGCCGTCCTCCCCGGCGAAGATCCCGTGCTGCACGCCGCTGGGCACCCGGTAGTCGCACCCGCGCACCGTCACCTCGCCGCCGCGCCAGGCGACGAGCGCGTACTGCCCGTGGTAGACGCTCATGAACCGGATCGCCGAACGCTCGAACACCACCCTCCCACCGTCCACCGCAACGACGTTCCCCGAGAACCGGACACCGGGCTCCCCGACGTCCACCACCGTCAGCACCCCCTCCCCCGCCACCACCACGTCGCCGAGCTCCACAGGCTCCGTGACCGTCACCGGCGCCGTGACGACCCACGGCTCACCGGCGACCGCGACGCCTGACACCGCGAGGCACCACGCCACTGCCCGGACGATACCGCGGACGTTCCTGTCGGGGATCACGCCTCCAGCGTACCACGCCGGCCCCGGGGTACGCACCGCAGGGAGGGGCCGCCGGTTCGGCATCACGGGAACCATCCAGATGGTCCCGGACACAGATCCGCTCCGCCCCGGACCTTTCCGTCGGACTTGTCGAGATAAACAGTGGCCCTTTCTCACGGCTGGCGACCCCAAACCCCCGCCCCCTCACGATCGGGACTGTCCCCAACCCGACCGACCCGCTGGCCGAAACGAGACACCCCCGCCTGGTACCCCACTCCCCCACCCGCCCAGGGACGAGCGAAGCGATGTTCCGGCTGGCGCTCCAGAGAACCAGGCCCGTCACGATCGGGACTGTCCCCACAACGAAGCCCTCCGCCATCCAGCGGTCGAGCGCCCCACGAGGAACGGGCCGGCGTGGGGGCGGGGGCGCTCCGGCGACGGAGGCGAGGGCAAGCCTCGGGACGGCCGCCGGGACGCCGAACGCAGGCGGCTTGGCCCGACGGGGTGGGCGGGAAGGGGGAAGGGTAAGTCGCCGAACGGTACGGGGAGACCGGCGAACGGTCGTTGCCGAGGGGGTCGCAGGCCCGTCAGGGCCGGAGAGGGCGGGTGGACGGCTTACGACCGTCCGGTCTCCCAAACCGTCACCGACGCCGAAGGCGGCGAGTAGTACGGCGTATCCGGCGAGCCGTCCCGGGGGGCAGCCCGATCCTCGATCACCGCGCCGCGGACCGGCAGCGCAACGGGTTCCGGCGCGCCGATCTTGCAAAACCAGGCTCGAGCCGGTAAGGTGAGGATGGGCCGGGACGAAGGCGGGAGGGTTTCCCGACAACGACGTGGACTTCCGGAACCGGTCCGCACCCATCGCTGAGCGGCGGCTCGATCTGCGGCTCGCGGCAATTCCGGGTCTGGGCGCCACGCCCCACCAGGCGCTCGTGGAGTGGAACGAGGTATGACCGAAGGCGACAACAAGGCCAGGCAGCAGCAGAATCAGGGCCAGGAGCAGGCCGAGGGCCGGCGCTCCTCGTCGAAGCGGCGGAGGCGGCGGCGCAGCAAGCGCCGCTCGGGCGCCTCTCGGGGACCGCTTGCCCCCGTCGAGGGGTTCCTCCTCCGGAAGGAGCAAGGGGACGGTGTACTCGTCTCGCAGGCGAACAACTTCGTCCCCTTGAAGACCGATCCGCTGGTGCCCTCAGAGATGCTGGAGCGGCTCCACCTCGACTCGGGGCTGCACTTGACTGCCATGGCGCACACGGCGGGCCGCCCGCGCGTCGCCGAGATCCAGACCATCGAGGGGATGTCCCCCGACGAGTACCGCGACAGGGCCGTCCCGTTCTCGGAGCTCGTCAGCATCGATCCGGAGGAGCGGTTCTCCCTGGAGACCGATCCGAAGCTCCTCGAGCCCCGGGTGACGGAGCTGATCGCCCCGATCGGAAAGGGCCAGCGGTGCCTGATCGTGGCGCCGCCCAAGGCGGGCAAGACGACCCTGCTCCAGCAGATCGCCAACGCCATCGCGGTCAACCATCCGGACGTGGACATCTCGGTGCTCCTGGTGGACGAGCGGCCGGAGGAGGTCACCCACTGGAAGCGGAGCATCGCCCGGGGCGAGGTGTTCGCATCCTCGTCGGACCAGTCCATCGAGTCCCACATCCGGCTGACGGAGATGGTGCTCGAGCGATCCCGCCGGCTCGTGGAGCTGGGGAAGGACGTGGTGATCCTGATGGACTCCCTGACCCGGATGTCCCGGGCGTACAACAACGCCCAGAAGGGCTCCGGCCGGATCCTCTCCGGCGGCATCGACGCCCGGACCATGGAGAAGCCGCGCCGGTTCTTCGGCTCGGCCCGTAACGTCGAGCACGGCGGGAGCCTGACCATCATCGCCACCTGCCTCGTGGACACGGGATCGCGGATGGACGAGGTGATCTTCCAGGAGTTCAAGGGCACGGGCAACATGGAGATCGTCCTCGACCGGAAGCTGTTCGAGAAGCGGGTCTTCCCGACGATCAACATCCCGCTGTCCGGCACGCGCAAGGAGGAGAAGCTGTACCCGCCCGAGCTCGTGGAGAAGCTGTACCTGATGCGGCGGGCCCTCTCGGCGCTCTCGCCGGTGGAGGCGATGCTCCTGCTGCTCCAGAAGCTCAAGGAGTTCCCGACCAACGAGCGGTTCCTCTCCTCGCTCAACCTGCGGTGAGGCCGGCACCGGGACCGGGCGGCACGACGGCATGGACCCTCTGAACCTGGTCACGGATCCCGCCCTTCGTCCCGTCGGGGAGACCGTGCTGGCGGGGCGGCGGCTCGGGCGCGACGAGGGGATCGTCCTCGCCACCACCACCGATCTGGTGGGTGTGGGAGCGCTGGCCAACCACGTCCGCGAGCGGTTCCACGGCGACCGGACGTACTACAACATCAACCGCCACCTCAACCCGACCAACGTCTGCGCGGCTACCTGCGCCCTGTGCGCCTTCGCCGTCCCCCTCTCACGGCGCGGGGAGGGGTGGGAATGGTCCGTCGAGGAGGCGGTGGAGCGCGCGGCGCGCGACGTGGACGAGACCGTCTCGGAGCTCCACATCGTCGGCGGGCTCAACCCGTCCATGACGACGGCCTATTACGAGCGGCTGTTCCGGGAGCTCAAGGCCCGGTTCCCGTGGATCCAGCTCAAGGCGATGACCATGGTGGAGCTGGACTTCTTCGCCCGGGTCGACCGGATCCCGCTCGAGGAGGTGATCGCCAGGCTCCGGGACGCCGGCCTCGACAGCTGCCCGGGGGGCGGCGCGGAGATCTTCGCCGAGCGGGCGCGCCGGAAGATCTGCAACCACAAGACCGACGGGAACCGGTGGCTCGAGGTGGCACGGACTGTCCACGGGATGGGGATCCGGACCAACTGCACCATGCTCTACGGTCACGTGGAGACGCCGGAGGAGCGCGTGGACCACCTCCTGGCGCTGCGCGGGCTCCAGGACGAGACCGGCGGGTTCCAGTGCTTCATCCCCCTGGCCTTCCACCCGGCCAACACGGCCTTCTCCCACCTCCCGCCGACGGGGGGCCGCCTCGACCTCCAGACCGTCGCCCTGGCCCGGCTGCTGCTCGACACCATCCCCCACGTCAAGGCGTACTGGATCATGGTGGGCGAGAAGATCGCCCAGGTCGCCCAGCACTTCGGCGCCGACGACCTGGACGGCACGGTGGTGGACGAGCGGATCACCCGGGCCGCGGGCGGCACGGCGGGCCGCGGGATGCCGCGGTCGCGGCTCGAGGCGCTGATCCGCGAGGCCGGGCGCACCCCCGTCCTCCGGGATACCCTCTACCGGCCGCTCGGCGAGGAGGATCCGGGTGACGGGGCGACGGTCCCGGCGAGCCCCACCAGTGCGATCAGCCGCGGGGCGAGCACCGACCGCCGGCAGTAGCCCGCCCACGCCGGGGAGAGCCCGGCAGCCGTCGCCAGGAGCACGCCCATCAGCAGCGCCGCCAGCAGCCCGGCCAGCGCCGCCCCCGCCAGCCGGTTCAGCCACCCGAGCTTCATGGCACGGAGGGTCCGTTCGATCCCCCATCCGGCGAGCACGGCGAGGAGCACACAGGCCACGAGAGGCAGCGCACGGGCCAGCACCACGGCCAGCCAGTCCATGGGGACGACACCGTGGAGCCGCCCCTCGAGGCCGGGCCCGACGGCGAGGGCAAGCCAGACGCCCCCGATGAACCCGCCGACCCCGAAGACGATCCGGATCGCCCCCTTCCAGAAACCGCTGAGCGCCACGCCCAGCCAGAGGACGAGGATCACCCAGTCCAGCCCCGTCATGGCAACAGCCGGACCGTCAAACGAAGGAAGTCCGCCTCCGTCACGAGTCCCAGGAGCGTGCCGTCCTCCTCGATGACGGGGAGGCAGCCGAACTTGTTCTTCAGCAGGACCCGGGCTGCCTCCGAGACCGGGACGTCCGGGCCGATGGTGACCACGTCCCGGTGCATCAGCTCCTTGACCGGGATCGTCGCGAAGACCCGGCGCTGCTCGTCCCGGTTCACCTCGGCGAAGATCGAGAACGACGCCGCCAGGAGGTCCCGGTGAGTCAGGAGTCCGACGAGTTTCCCGTCACGGAGCACTGGAAGGTGCCGGATCCGGCCCCGCGCCATGCACCGCTCGGCGTGGGCCAGCGTCTCGTCCTCCGTCAGCGTCACCAGGTCGGTGGACATCAGTTCCCGGACCTTCATGTGGCGCGGCATCCGACCCTCCCGCGGAGAGTGTACCGCACTCTCCACGACCCGGCACCACCCTACCGTGCTCAGAAGAATACGCGAGCCAGGGCGTCGAGATCCGCCGTCGAGACGGTCCCGTTGCCGTCGACGTCGGCCGTTCCGCACGGATCGACGCCCCCATACCAGCCGGCGATCCACGCGGCCAGGTCCGCGGCTTCCAGCGAGCAGGAGCAGTCGATGTCGCCCACCGTCGCCCCTCCCCCTGGAACGGTCACGGTCAGCACGCCGCTGCCCCCGGACTCGAACCCGGCCCCGTCCACGGCGGTGACACGGTAGGAGACGGTGGCCCCCGGAGGCGTCAGCGGGTCCTCCACCGGCACCGCCGTGACACCCTCGAGAACCGGTTCCCAGGCCGCCCCGCCGGCGGACCGGTACAGCGTGTAGCTCACCGCGTCCGGGCTCGGCGCCCAGGAGAGCCAGAGCCGCGAGCAGCGCTGGTCGGCGACCCACGGTGCGCCCGGCGCCTCGGGGTCGGGGACGGGAAGACGCATCCCGGGATCTCCGAGGAGCACGAGGCTCGCCGCCTCCACGTCGTGCCCCGCGCCAAGCAGCCGCACCACCGCCTCCTGCCAGGCGTCCCCCACGGCCGTCGATCGGGCGTCCATCCCGGTCAGCGTCTCCTGGATCCCTTCCAGCATCTCGTCCGCGGCCCAGACCCAGGAGGAGGTGGAGTGCGCCATCACGGCGGCCGCGCCGCCCTCCTCGGCCCCGACCAGCGCCTCCCCAAGGGTCGGTTGCGCGGTGAAGTGGTCGAACGCCCCGACGTAACACGCCCCGGCGGCGAGGAGCGCGGTGTTCTCCGACAGGTTCGCCCCGGGCGACGCCAGGTCGGCCGTCTCGAGCGCCGTAGCGCTCCCTGTCGCCATCAACGCCCCGAAACCGCTGTGCCCGAGCCACTCGACCAGCACGCGGCCGGCGTTGATCGCGTCGACCATGTCGGAGATCCCGTTCGAATCGGCGTCGGCCGTGGCGCCGTTCCACGGCGCCCGGGCGAAATACAGCTTCTCCCGGTCGAAGGCGGCGGGGAGCGCGGCCTCGAGGTCGTCGAGCACCGGTTCGAGTGCCGGGGCATCGGTCGCCCCGGCCACGTACTCGAGCCTCGTCGTCCACGGGCCGGAACCGGGCGCCGTCCCCCCGACGGCAAGGATCCGGTCCACCATCCGCCGGAGGGATGCCGCGTCCCGTGCGGGGAGACGTCCGACGGTGACGTCCGGCATGGCGTCGCCGTCCGCGCATCCGAACCACCCGTCGGAGGCCAGCACTCCGAGTCCGGTCGTGTCGCCGGGCACCACCTCCAGCCAGGTCGGCATCGGCTCGGCGGGGTTGTCCGCCGGCTCGAACACGTCGTTGTCCGGATCGGAGTCGTGACAGTTCTCCGCACAGGGCCGCCCCTGGTTCTTCGTGTCGAACGTCCCATCGCCGACGAGCAGGAACCGGGAGGGGGCCGCTCCGTCCCAGTTCGCCACAGCCCAGGCGACGAAGGAACGGATCGCCCACGGCGTGGGCACCCCGTGGGAGAACTCGTCGTACACCTCCTCCACGGGGACGACGGCGGTCCGAAGTCCGGACGCGCGGCGCACCGCTTCGAGGTCCGTCACGGCGGCCGTGGAGAGGAGCGCCCGTGGTCCGATGGCGACCCAGTCCGCACCGCCAGCCGGCCCCGAGGCCCAGTCGTGGACCGTCGCCGGCCTGAAGTCTGCCGCGGTGACCCGGACCCAGCCCGTCTCGTCCGCGACGAGGTACCGGGAGCCCTCCGATGCAGTGTCTTCGAGCTCCGCCGTCCCGGCGTTCCAGTCCCAGCCGGTCAGCCGGACCGGCGAACGGGGATCGGTCACGTCCCACGCCCGCACGTCGGCCGCCGAGGTCGCGCCGAGCCCCGTCACCCGGATCCGGAACACCCCCGCGCTCCCCGGCGTGACCGGACACGCTCCGTCCACCGCGACGGGCTCCCTGGGGTAGGTCGCATCGATCCAGTCCACATACGCGATGTCCCAGGAGACGGCGGGGCAGCCGCCGACGCACCGGTCCGAAGGATCCGCCGCGGTGGCGTAGAGGATGCCGTCGCTGGCTTCGACGTCCGCGGTGTCCAGCGTGAACACGTCCTCGTGGACCGTGTCCCCGTCGAAGTCGAAGGAAGGATCGGTGATCTGGACGATCGTCTGGCCACTTCCGTCCCTGAGCTCGAACAGCTGCCGGTGCTGGGGGGAGAGCGCGGCCAGGGAGGCGGCGCCCAGGAGCCGGACGGACAGGGCGATCGGGGTCACGGAGGACCCGGCCAGCCCAGGCAGATCCAGGGGGAGCCGGTCCAGGACTTGCGGTGGGGTATAGAACTCGCTCCATGAGGCGGTTCGCCAGTGAAACACCTCGTCGTCCACCGAGGGGACGTGGGCCGAGAAGTACCGACAATCCGTCTCGTCCCGGAGCCGGACGGAGAACGGATACTCGGCGAGGAGGGGCGCGCTGGCCGGCGTCACGTCCCGGACACCGATACGACGCGACGCGATCGACCCGTCACCAACGATGAACCAGAAGACCCGGTCGTCGGTCCAGTCGCCCTTCCGGTACTCCCCAGCCACGTTCTCTCCCGTCCGCGGCCGGACGAACAACTCGACCCACCGGCCGTCGGACACGTCGATGGCCACCTGTTCGCCGTCCTCCCAGACCTGGATCCGGCTGGAATCGACCGCCCCGGCGTTCCACCCGAGCAGGGTGGTGAGCTCCGACCACTCCAGGTGCAGGATCCCCTCCCGGTCACGAACGGTCAGCGCAACCGGCGGAAACCCTGGATCGGCCCCACGGTACGGCGGGTCCGGCGGAACGAGCGTGCGGTTTCCCGTGGCCCCATCTGCGATCCTGCGAAGCGCCACGGAGATCCTGCTGAACACCGTCACCGTCCCGGTTTCCGGATCCCAGGCAAGCGGCTCGAGCCGGAGCCGTGCGAAGCACCGTTCCCCGCGGCAGACCGGTTTCAGGAGCCGCGCCACGGAATGTTCCGGGGCCGACCGCCACCGCAGAACCCGCTCCTCGCGCAGGAGCCGCCGCCACGCCTCCCAGGGTACCCCGGGAGGCGGAGGTGTGGCCGGATCCTCCCCGCCCGCCCCGAGATCGCCCACCAGGACGACCTCTTCCCCGGAGACGGCGATCCCTTCGATCCGGAGGATCGTCCCCATCTCCAGGGGAAGCATGAGATCGGTCCGCGGGAGCGGTGGCGCCGAGAGACCCGGCCCGCAGGACCAACCCCGAAGGCCGATATGCACCGAATCGGCAGAGACGGCCGCTGGATCGAGGCGGACCTCCACGGTCACCTCTCCGCCATCGTCGATCACCCGGACCCCGGGCGGTCCTGCGGTTGCGGCCACGGCCAGGAGCAGAGCCGGGAGAAGAACGGCCCGCCACACGCCATGGCCCTCCCTCATTGCGCGCCCCTCGCCTTGTGGTTCAGGAGCGCAGGAGGTTACAGGTCGGATCCCCCGTCCCCTTGCCTCCACCACTGGTATCACACGTTCCGGCAAGGGTCTCCACCTGTTCGGAGTGCACGACCCGTGGCGCACTGTACGGGCGCTTCCCCCCTGGTGTCGCCCGCTCCTTCCCGTCCGGCTTCATCGACTCGACCATCAAAGCCCCCTCCATCCCCTCGGCGGGATCTCCTCGGATCGAAACCGACATGGACCCCGGGGTTCAAAAAATCATAGCGGGCTCACCGTTCCCCTGCAAGTGGATCCAGCCCCCCGAGCGGGTGGATCTCCGGACGGTATTCCGCCACCGGATCACCCTCGAGGAGCCATGCCATGGCGGGGCAGAACCGGCAGGCGACCTCACCCGGCCCGATCCGGTCCGCCGCCTCCCGGATCGCCTTCCGGGCCCGACGGAGGACGGGACTGTCCGTCCAGATCCTTTCGAGCGGTTTCTCCCGGACGTTTCCTGCCGGCTGGCGCCACTGAATGCACGGCAGCACGTTCCCCACCGGGTCGATGGCGAACCCCGTAGCGGCCGCGCCACACACACGGTCCACGGCGCCCGGCTCCGAGGGATCCAGCCCGTCCCCGGCACCGTCCCTTCTCTCCGCAACCCACCGGCGGTACCGCCGGTACCCCTCCGTGGTCACGGTCAGGGCAAGTGGAGCCCTGTCACCATCGTCCCGGGGAGTGACCTCGGTCGAAAACCTGATACCGATACCCACATCCCGGGCGAGAGACTCCATCGCGTCGAGCTGGTCCTCGTTCCACCGTGTCAGTGTCACGACGAAACGGAGCCGCAGCCCCTCCTCGCTTGCAGCGCGCGCGTTCTCGACGAGCCTTGCAAAGCTTCCCGGCACACGTGTCTGCCGGTCGTGCGTGGCCGCGTCCGCGCCATGGAGGGAGAGCTCCATGAGGAACGGATCTCCCTCGCGGGCAATCCGCCGCGCCACGTCCCGCGTCAACAGATCACCGCTGGTCTTGACACGCGTCGCGAACCCCAGCCGCCTCGCCTCGGAGAGGATCGTGAAGAACCCGGGGTGCATCAAAGGCTCCCCGCCGGACAGGGCGAGATGGAGGACGCCCATCCCTGCGATCTGTTCCAGGACGTCCAGCCAGACCGCCGTCGGCAGGTGTTCACGGATCCGTTGCCGGTCGTTGTAGCAGTAGACGCAGCGAAGGTTGCACCGGTACGTCAGCTCCAGGAGCACCGACAGCGGCCAGTTCTCCCGGACTGCCCGGGCCATCAACGTCTCGAGGGCGCTTCTCTCCCCTTCCACCGTGCCACCCTACAGCAGAACCGAAGGCGATTCACCCCCGGACCACCCATCCCTTCTCCTCCAGGATCGTCCGGAGCCGCTCCCTGTGATCGCCCTGCAGCTCCACCGAACGTTCCCGGACGGTTCCGCCCGTCCCACACGCACGGCGAAGCTCACGCAGCAGACTGCCGAGGAAGTCGGGGTTGGAGGGAAGTCTCTCAACCACCGTGACGGTCTTTCCGCGGCGTCCGGCCCGCTCGATCCGGAGATGGACGGTGAGACGGGCCGGAACCGCCTCGGGCTCGGGCGTGGAGCACCGGCACTGGGCCTCGGGCCACCCGCATCGGGGACAGGTCCGCCCGTGGAGCGTCGAGTACACGCGCCCCGGTCGCCGCCCCCGCACCCTCACCTCCCCGGATCGAAGTCCCGGACCGGCCGGAACCCCTGCGCAGCCTCGTCCCACTCCCAGCAACTTCCGACCTCTGCTGCGAGGACCGTCTCCACGGCGGGGTCGAGCCGGACGAGCTCGCCGAGCGGTATCTCGACGAAGTTCGAAGGTTCCTCCACGAACGCCTCGTCCTCGGCACCGGAGAAGACCCTCCACCCGCTGTCCCCCGGAGCGTCCGGTTCGTCCCGGTACAGCCAGCCCACGCCGAACTCCCCCCCGGCGACCTCGATCGAGACCACCGCCACCCTCGTCTCTCCATCCACGCTGCACCTCCACCCGCAGTCTACCCCGGCCGACGAGAAGGCGCCCCGGCCATCGGGACCGGGGCGCCAGGGTGTTTCCGGAGGATTCCGCTACTGCTCCGGCAGCGGCTCCAGGGTCAGGGGATCCCTCAGCGGGAGCCTGTGGATCGGCCCGAAGTCCGTCAGCTTCGCGTCGTACTTCGGGTGGCCCTTCATGATCTCGGCCAGGTTGCCCACCACGAGGATGATCATCCGGTCGGGGTGGATGTCGTTCCTCGCTGCCGCGAGAACCGAGTCGGCGTCCACCGCGCGGACATGCTCGCGCCATTTCAGGATGTAGTCGTGGTCACGGCCGAGCAACTCGTCCATGGCGAACACCGTGGCCGTGGCCTCGGCCGACTCGAACCGGCGCGGGTATGTCTCGATGAACGAGTTCTTGGCCGTGGTCAGCTCGGAGTCCGAGACCTTCTCCTTCCGGATCAGGTCGATCTGGTCGAGGGTGATCCTGAGCGCACCTGGCACCGTACGTGACTTGGATTGAAACAGCGCCCTGAAGACGCCCGGATAGGTCACCGGGAAGCTGATGTACGAACCGGCGCTGTACGCCAGACCCTCGTCGGACCGGACCCGCTTGGTGATCCGGGACGTGAACCCGCCACCGCCCAGGATCTCGTTCATCACCCTGAGGGGAAACTCGTCTGCAAAGCCGAGACGGTAGCCCAGATGGCCGACGGAGACCCGACCCTGGTTGACGTCGGGCTTGTCGACGACGTAGACGCCGGGCTCCGTAGCGGCGTGGGGCTGCGGGACCGGCGGAAGTTTTCCCTCCGCCTTTGGCAGCGTCCCCAGCGTGCGGTCGAGGAGCGCCTTCATGGCGGGCCTCTCGAAATCGCCGGAGACGGCCACCACGATGTTCCCGGCCCGAACCAGCCGGGCCACGAGCGCCTTGCAGTCATCGGACGAGATGGCCTCGATGGAGGCCTTCGTCGGCAGATGGTTGAGCCAGTAGCCGTCGCCATAGATCAGCCGGTTCCACTCGCGGGCCTCGATGCTCGCGGTGTGGTCGTTGCGCTCCTTCATGGCCTGGATCGTGTCATCCTTGGCCTTGACGAACCGGTCGTCCTGGAACCGCGGCCGGGTCAGGACGTCCATCAGGATTCCCATGGCCGTGCCCAGGTCCTTGGAGAGCACGTTGAGCCGGACCCTGCCCCTGACACTCCCCATGGAGGTGGACAGGTCCGCGGCGAGGAAGTCGAGTTCCTCGTCGAGCTCCTGGGCGGTGCGATCGCCCGCTCCACCGGAACGCCAGGCATCGGCAGTCAAGGAGGCGAGCCCCTCCTTTCCGGCGGGGTCGAGGTACGCCCCGCCCCGGAACAACACGGTCACCGTAACCAGCGGCAGAGCGGTGTCCTGCCTCGCGTAGACGGGGATCCCGTTGGCCAGCTCGAACCGCATGGTTCCGGGATCGGGCGGCTGGAACGACAGGGGCGGAAACGTCAGCTGCTCGGGCCGGGGCGGAATCTCCCCCGCCATCGCCGTCAGGCCGAGCGCCAGGACACAGAGCGTTGCGATGATGGTGCGGCGCATCCTACTTCTCCTTCCCGCCGCCGGACTCGAGCGACTCGAGCCGCTCCTCGATCCGGCGGACGACGAGCTCGAGGGCGGCCTTCGCCTCCTCGGGGACCTGGCCCGAGGCCAGCCCCGCCTGGAGCTGCTGCAGTGCCTGCCCGAGCCGCTTGGGATCGGTCTCCTTCTCGATCTGGGCGAGCATCTGGCGGGCCATGGCCTTGGCCTGACCCGAGAGCTTGGCCAGCTCCGGATCCTCCTCCGTGGCCCCTTCCTTGCGGAAGTACCACATGGCATTGAGCCCCTCGGGGGTGAAGTACGTCTTCGCCACCCGCTGCACGTCCTCGGCCGTCACCGCCTGCATCCTCGCCGGCTCCTCGTTGATGAAGTGCCAGTCGCCCATGGCATCGTAGACCAGGAGCTGGAGCAGCAGGTAGAAGTTCGACTGCAGCTTCCGGAACGAGTCGGCCATCGCCTGGTTCTTGACCTTCTGGAGCTCGTGGGCGTCCACGGGCTCGGCCTTGAGCCGCTCGATCTCGGCCAGCAGCGCCTGCTCCACGACTCCGTGGGTCGCGTTGTCGGCAACCTCCGCGCCGATCTCGAAGTACCCCCCATACTTCATCGGGCGGCCGTAGGCGTACGGCTCGCCCGTGGCGATCTTATTCTCCTCGACCAGCGACTTGTACAACCTGCCGGTCCGGCCGGAGAGGATCCCGGCCATGACCTCGAGGGCGTAGACGTCCTTGTGGACGAACGGCACCGTGTGCCAGCGCAGCTCCACGGCCGGGTTCGTCTCTGCCTCGGCCCGCATCCGCTTCTCCTCGAGCTGCTCGATCTCCTCGGTGATGACCTCGGGCGGATCATGGGGCGCCCGGGGAATCCGGCCGAAGTACTGCTCGGCCAGCTTGCGTGCCTTCGTCGGATCCACGTCGCCGACGATCACCGCCGTGAGGTTGTTCGGGGCGTAGTAGGTGTGGAAGAACGCCTCGGCCTCGTCACGGCTGATCGACTCCACGTCGGAGGGCCATCCGATCACCGGATGGTGGTACGGCACCGAGGTCCAGAACATGGAGTCGAACTGCTCCTCGAACTTGGCTACGGGATCGGACTCCACCCGCATCCGGCGTTCCTCCCGCACCACGTCACGCTCGGAGTAGAACTCCCGGAAGACATGGTTCCCCAACCGGTCGGACTCCATCCAAAACCACAGCTCGAGCTTGTTGGCCGGAACCGTGATGAAGTAGACCGTCATGTCCGTGTTGGTGAAGGCGTTGAGCCCGGAGCCGCCGTTCTCGGTGTAGATCTTGTCGAACTCGTCCTTGACGATCAGCTCGTGCTCGGCATCCTGGAGCTTCTTCATCTCGGCCTTGAGCTCCTTGAGACGTTGCGTCTCGTTGTCCGGAGAGTAGATGCTTCCCGTGATCTCCCCACGGCGCTTGGCCTCCCGGAGCTTCGAGTACTCCTTCTCCATCTCGGCCCGGACCGCGTCGAGCTGCTCGATGAGCTTCTTCTCCTTCGCCCAGTCCTTCGTGGCGATGTGGGTCGTCCCCTTGAACATCATGTGCTCGAACAGGTGGGCGATTCCGGTCACACCGTACGTCTCGTTGGCCGATCCGACGTGGGCGACCCAGCCGGCGGAGACCGTCGGCGAGTCGTGCCGCTCGACGAGCAGGAAGTGCATCCCGTTGTCCAGGGTGAACTCCTGGACCGGGACCTTCGCCTCCTGGGCGCCCAGCGGTGCCGTCACGGCCGCCAGCAGAAGTACGGCCAGACACGTCCGCAAGATGGTTCGATGGCGCATCGACTGCATCCTCCTTGGGTTGAAATGCCGGAGAGCTCCCCGGCCACGGTCAGTATACGGCGCATCACGCACCGGGGTTTCTTCCAGAGGCCAGAAACGCCACGACACGGTCCAGGACCGCTTGGCCACCCTCCGCCAGGACGGAGTGGGCGGCGTCCTCCAGAGCGACGATCTCCGCTGCTGGCAGGTGATCCGCAACCGCCACTGTGTCCTCCACAGCGACGATCGGGTCCCGCCGCCCGGCCAGCAGCAGGCACGGCGCCGTCACGGCCCCGAGCTCCGGCACGAGGTTCCACCCCCGGAGCAGGTGCTCGAGCTGGCGCCGCGTCCCCGGGACGTCGTCGGGGGCCGGACCGTAGAGCCGGGCGGCTTCGTCGACGAAGGCGGGGGACCGCTCCGCGAACGGCGGGGCGAACGCCATGGCCATCAGCGCACGGCCGAACGCCGCCGGGGGCAGGTGCTCGAGCAGCGTCCGGAGGACCTCGAGGCTGCGCCGCCCGTGGGCGGAGAGCCGGGCCGCGCAGGAGGCGGCCGCCACCGCCGTGATCCGCTCCCTGAGCCGAGCCGCCACGGTGAGCGCGATCGTCCCGCCCATGCTGGCGCCGAGCACGGCCGTCTTCCGGATCGAGAGCACGTCGAGCACCGCCGCGAGATCCTCCACGGCGCGGTCCAGCGTGAACGGTGCGCCAGCGCGGGAAGCCCCGACGCCACGGTTGTCGAGGGCAACCACACGGAACCGCCGCGCGAGGATCGCCGGCAGCTCTCCCCATACAGCGTGGGTGGCGCCCAGGCCAGCGATCAGGACGAGGGCGGGCCCCCGGCCCCGGGTCGTGAACCCCACCGGACCGTTGGGACCGTTGACGGTCTGCACCTGCATGTGAAATCCTCCCAGGGACCGTGTCGAGGACCGGATTCTACCGCGAACGCGGGCCGAAGGGGGGCAACCCGTGACCGAGACCGTTCTTGCGCTGGATGTTGGCAACACCCACACCGTGGTGGGGTTGTTCGAGAACCGGAAGCTGGTCACCGACTGGCGGCTGGCAACTCACTCCGAGCGCACGGCAGACGAGAACGGGTTGTGGCTGCGCCAGATGCTGGACTGGCACGGCGTATCCCCGGACGTGCTGGCCGGGGCGGCCGTTTCCTCTGTCGTACCGCCCCTGGACCCGCTCCTTGCCGAGGGGATCCGCCGCTACCTCGGGCTCGAACCGTTCTTTGTGAGACCCGGAATCCGGACCGGGATGCCGCTCCGGGTCGAGGCGCCCCAGGAGCTGGGTGCCGACCGCCTCTGCGACGCGGTGGCGGCCTACGCCAAGTACGGCGGCCCCTGCCTCGTGCTGGACTTCGGCACCGCCGTCACCTGGGAGGTGGTCTCGGCGAAGGGTGAGTACCTTGGCGGCGCCATCGCCCCCGGCCCGGGCGTCACCGCGGACGCCCTTTCATCGAAGACGGCCAAGCTGCCACGGGTCGCCATGGAGCCCCCTCCGCGGACCATCGGCAAGGGGACGGTGGACAGCATCCAGATCGGGATCTTCTACGGCTACCTGGGCCTCGTGGAGGGGGTCACCCGGAGGATCCTCGCAGAACTCGGCGGCGACGCGCCGGTCATCGCTACGGGCGGCTTCGCGCCGGTCATCGCCCGGCACTGCGCGTTGATCGGCCACGTGGAGCCGGACCTGACGCTGGAGGGCCTGCTCATGCTCTGGGAGCGGAACCGCGAGGACGGCCGCTGATGACCGGGAGCGAGAGCGGGGCGAAGGGCCGTCTCCGGACGAAGGTCCAAGAGAAGCTCCGTCCGCTGACGTTGCCGAACTTCATCACCCTGCTCCGTCTCGGGATGGTTCCGTTCTTCCTGCTCTCGGTCAACCAGGGCGAGTACCTCGTGGCGCTCGCCGTGTTCGTCCTGGCCGGGCTGACCGACGCCATGGACGGCGCCGTGGCACGCTGGTTCGACCAGTGCTCCCGGTTCGGGACCTACCTCGATCCCATCGCGGACAAGATCCTCTTGGTCTCCGCCTACGTGGCGCTGACGGTCCCCCAGGGGCAGTCCGTGACCATCCCAGTGTGGCTGACCCTGCTCGCGCTGTCCCGGGATGCCCTGATCGTCCTGGTGGCGCTGATCCTGTTCCTCGTCGAGGACATCCGTACATTCCGACCGAGCAAGTGGGGCAAGGCGACAACGTTCATGCACGTGGTGACCGTCGCCGTGGTACTGTTCGCCAACGTCACACCGATCCCGGAATGGATCCCCAACGCCTGTTTCCTCGTCTCCCTCGTGCTCGTCGTGATCTCCGGCTTTACCTACGCCTACCGCGCGGTCCGGATGATCGAGGAGAACCGCGAGGCCGTCCGCTGACATCCGTTGAGGTCAGATCAAACACCCTGTCCGTCAGCCAACGTCGGAAACCTTCGTTGTCCATGAACTGTTTGAAGAGCTCGGTATCGTCACGAAGCAGCGCAGTCATGACCCGCTCCAACGCCCTGGCATGCTCGATCCGGGCGTTCTGACGATCGGAATTCTCGAGGGCATTCCTGTAGGCCTCATCGGCGGCAACACGTGCGGGAATCTCCTCCGTAATCAACCGATGAACGCGATCGGCATCGCTCCAAGGAATATTCCCAAACTGCTCGTTGAACTCCTTGATGATGTTGGAGAGACGGTCGAGCTCCGGTTCTGGCTTGTGTCCTCCTCCGCTGACCGGAATTGGTCCGATCTCGGTCTCCTCGTCGGCCAATTGAATCGGCATGGCCGACCGTTTTTCCACCCGGTAGCTGTCCATATCGATCGCTTCCAGGATACCCCGGGAAAGATCCTCCTCTCGGGGTGCAGGGAGCTTGGGCACGAGAAAGGTCAGAAAGATCGAGAGTTTCTCCCACTCGGCGTTCGTGTAGGGCAGCACCTGGGAGAGGAAACCGTAGGTCCGCAGAAATGCCTTGGCCTTGCCCTTGAAGTCCACTTGGCCATTCTCATCGAGTTCCTGCTGGTACGTGGCCACGCAGGCATCCAGGATCGGATCAAGGCGGTCACGATCCGCCCCATCCAGGTAAAGCCGCACCAGCTTCTCCACCTGCTCCGGCGAGTAAATCTGCGCCCCATCCAGGTCGGCCTTGAGGTCGTGGAGCTTGTCCGGATCGGTCTCGTCGGCCAGGATCGTCGTGCGGTAGTAGGGCTCGAAGGCCTCGCGGATGGTGTCGGCATCGTTCTGGAAGTCAAGTACGAACACGTCGTGCTTCTTCGGGTGTGCACGGTTGAGCCGTGAAAGGGTCTGTACTGCCTTGACCCCAGAAAGCGGCTTGTCCACATACATCGTATGGAGGAGCGGCTCGTCGTAACCGGTCTGAAACTTGTCGGCACAGACGAGGAAACGATACGGGTCCTCACGGATCCGGTCAGCGATCTGGTTCGACGGAAAACCGTTCAGCGAGGCCTCGGTCACCGTCTGTCCGCCGTACTCGTGCTCGCCCGAGAAAGCAACGATGGCACTGTAGGGACTCTTCCGCTCAGCGAGGTACTCGCGGATCGCATGGTAGTACTGGATGGCGCGATCGATTCCACCGGTCACCACCATGGCACGTGCCTGACCACCGATCTTGTTCCTGGCGATCACCTGTTCGTGGAAGTGGTCCACCATGATCTCGGCCTTGAGCCGAATTGCGTGCTGATGCCCCTCCACGTAGCGGCGGAGCTTCTTTTTCGCCTTCCGCGTGTCGAACTCGGGGTCGTCCTCGATCTTCTTGACCAGCTTGTAGAAGCTCTCCACCGGCGTGAAGTTGCGCAGAACGTCGAGGATGAAACCCTCCTCGATCGCCTGTTTCATGGTGTAACTGTGGAATGGCCGGTGCCTGACGGTGCCGTCGGCTTGCGGCACCGGCTCGCCGAAGAGCTCCAGGGTCTTGTTCTTCGGCGTGGCCGTGAAGGCGAAGTAACTGGCGTTGGGCAGGAGCTTCTTGGCCTCGATCAGCCTGTTGATTCGATCCTCGAAGGTCTCCTCCTCGTCGCCGACGCCCGCGCCGGCCAGCGCCTGGTGCATCTTGGCCGTGGTCCGTCCGCCCTGGCTCGAGTGTGCCTCGTCGATGATGATGGCGAAGCGGCGGCCCCGGTGCTCGGTCCCGATCTCGTCGAGGATGAACGGAAACTTCTGCACCGTCGAGACAATGATCTTCTTCCCCTCGGCCAGGAAGCGGCGCAGGTCACCCGATCGTTCGGCGTGTCCCACCGTCGCGCCCACCTGGGCGAACTGCTTGATGGTGTCTCTGATCTGCCGATCGAGGATGCGGCGATCGGTGACGACGATGATCGAGTCGAAGATCACTTCCTCCTCCCGCGTGAGCCCAATGAGCTGGTGGGCGAGCCACGCGATGGAGTTCGACTTGCCGCTGCCGGCGGAATGCTGGATGAGGTAGCGCCGTCCGGCACCGTATTCGCGCACATCGGCGAGGAGCTTGCGCACCACGTCGAGCTGGTGATACCGGGGCCAGATCTGCTTGCGGCGCTTCTTCCCGGTCTTCGGGTCCTTCTCCTCCACGATCTGGGCGAAGTTTTCGAGAATGTCGGTCAGGCTCTCACGGGTGAGGATCTTCCTCCACAGGTAGTCGGTCTTCAGCCCGTCAGGGTTCGGCGGATTGCCTGCACCATCGTTCCATCCCTTGTTGAAAGGCAGGAACCAGGAGGCCTTACCCTGCAAGTGAGTGCAGAACCGGACATCGTAGTCATCCACCGCAAAGTGAACGACACAACGACCGAACTCGAAGAGCTTCTCGCGAGGGTCACGGTCACGCCTGTACTGTTCGACCGCATCCTGCACCGTCTGCTTGGTCAGGCTGTTCTTCAGCTCGAAGGTCGCCACCGGCAGACCGTTGATGAACAGGACCAGATCCAGGGCCCGGCGAGCCTCGTCCCGTGAGTAGCGGAGCTGGCGGGTCACACTGAAGCGGTTGGCGGCAAAGCGTTCGGATGCTGTGGGGTTGCCCGGAGAGGGCGTGCCATAGAAGAGGTCCAGGCGGTGTGGCCCGTGCTGGACGCCGTGGCGCAGCACATCGATGGTACCCCGCTTACTGATCTCTCTCTGGAGCCGTGCCAGGAACTTCCTCCGAACCGGCCCATCCTCGGAAAGCGCCAGCGCCTCGGCCACCTCGGGCTGTGTCTCTCGCAGGAACGCGGAAAGCTGGACAAGGTCCACACAGAACTCGCGGTCGTAGTCATCAGCATGGCCGCCGATCCACCCCGCTCCGTAGGCCGCCAGGCGGTCGTGGGCACCATCCGCCCCGGGATCACAGGCCCACCCGGTCAGCGCCACACAGATCAGCCGTTCGAGGCCACGTTCCGAAGTATCGGTGGTCATCGCCTCCCCCTTCCGCCTCCTTCGATCAAGTACCCATCAATTACCATGACAACCTCAAGAACCTCACAACACCAATGAGTTACAGGAGCACATCCACGAGGCCAGCCCTTCGGGATCACGTATCCATCAAGTAACCCAGCAACCCTCTCAGACCCGCTCTTTCGGTCATTGCTTCTTCCTGCTCCTTTGTTAGGCCCTTTGTTAGAGAAGGATATTTCGCCCCAATCCAACAAAGGAGGAAATTGCCCCCCACGAAGGGAGTTACAGCTCATCCGGCAGTTGCAGCCCAAGATATTCAGGACTGTACTGGCCAGCATTCTTTGCTCTGTATGCTCAGGCATCGCCCGCGTCCTTGATGTACCACGCCGGTTGTGCACGAGTTCCCCGGTTCTCAATCTTCCCCGCCCGGCGGAGTTCCTGCATCAGGTTATGGACCTTTCGGCGTTTCTGCTCCCCAGTCAGGCGATCCGGCAACTTCGGCAAGAGAAGCTGGTCCACATCCTTCCGATTCACCGGTTCATGCTCCCGAACCAGGGCAAGGATCAGGTCAAGGTAATACTGCTTGTCGAACCCCTTTTCACGGATGTGACGGCCGGCTTCGCCAGCCGCCTTCGCAACGATTCCGGCCACGATGAGGCGAGGATAACGCCCTTCGACCAAACCAGCCGCCTTCAGGCGGCGGTGGTCGTCGCGAGCGATTCGTTGCCCCTTCTGTACCCTGTCGAGGAGCATCACCTGCATGAGATCCAGGTCGGTTCGCTCCATCAGGAGACGCGTGTACCGTTCGTCCAGAATCCGGCCTGCAAGACTCACGCTCACCATGCCGGGTGTGCTCAGGTCGTAGTCCGGCAACGGAAACGAACGGCGCCGCTGCGTCTCGAACATCCGCTTGATGCCACCGCCCTGCGTGTCGATCAGGTTCAGCTCGACCATAGCGTCGGCCAGGAACGGGTTGCGGTAGATGGCCTGCGGTGCATCCTGCCGTATCACTATCTCAACATCTCCCGGCAGGAACTCTCCCACGTTGGTCACGAGCACGCGATCGGGAAACTCCACGAGTGTGATGCGCGCATGCCGACGATAGTCCTGGTGTGCAATGGCGTTGTGGAGCGCCTCGCGAATCACCCAGGGATCGTATTGTGTAATCTCCTGGGGAAAGAGCGTACCGCTCGGGAGTGCCCGCACCACGAGATTACGGATGCGCTGCATCACCCTGTCGCCCGCCAGCAGGAACGGTGGACCGATGTGCTCGTAATCGAGCTCCCGGTCCTCGGCATCCTTCAAGATCCACGAGATCTTCGCCACTGCAGGCGATAGCAGGGTCGCAGACTCGGGACGGCCGAGCAGGACGAGGGCGGTATGCGTGACTTCGCCCTGCCGGAGCACCCGCGCCTTGTTGAGAAAGGTCCGATCGTCCCAGGCGGCGACCTCCTTCGCCTGCGCCGGGTGCTTGACAATGAACTGGTTGCGCGCTGTGGCGATCGCCTCAGGATCGAGATCATCCAGTGAGGCCGCCGAACAAACCTCGGCAGACCAGTCGCTTCCACGGGTCCAGATGGCGCGTTCCTTCTCGGGGTGGTTGTGTAGCATGGTCTTGCTCGAACCCACACGAATGTACGCTGTCCCATAGAACCTGACAGGCTCGCCGTTCGCCGGCCCGACCTCGAACAGCACGACACGGCCATCCGGATGACCGACCACGTGGGTTTCGATACCGGTGTTGGGTCGCAGACCTGCCGACAGCCACGGGAGCAGATCCTGGTTCCCCTTGCCCTTGACCCCAAACGGATCGAATCGGGTTCCGACCACATCGTGGCTCGCATCGTCGATGCCGAAGATGAGATAACCGCGGGGCTGGCCCGCCAGGCAGGCGGAGTTGGCAAGGGCCGAGAGATATTCACCGATCTCCTGCGGGTTGTATCGCCTGCGCTTGAACTCGAACCACTCCGTCTCCACCGGCAGGGCACGCAGCCGGTCGATGAGCGCCACCAACGCCCGCTCCTTCATGCCCTTGCCTCCTCGGAGTCGCGATTGGGGCCATCGGCCGGTTTCTCCGCAACGAGATCGTCTTCGATTCCATCCAGCGGCTCGGGTTCCTCGTCCTCCTCCGGCAACCGTGCCGCTACCTCGCGCACGTCAAGCTTGCCCGTGACCACATCAGAGATCAGGCGGGTGCGGAGCTCGTTGAGGAGGGTGATCTCCCGCTGGGTGGCGGTGATAGCGGTGTCTATCGTCCCAAGATTATCATCCAACCACGCAGCCACGGATTGTTGTTCGACCAGTGTGGGAAGTGGTATCCGCCAACTCCGCATCCTTTGTTGGGATATCTTTGGCATTGTTCCGCTCGATCCCTGAGCGCTCTGCTCGATCTGGTTCCGACCAACCCGCGACAAGAGCAACTCCATTAGGAAGCGCGCATCGATGAGTATATTTCGTAACCTCAGTCGATAAACTAAGTCGCACAGAATTGTACGGGGGCGCACACCTTCTGCGATGCAAACATCGCCAACGCGGTCAAGGGTGTTTGAACGTGTGATAAGCAGATCCCCGTTGGACAGTTCTATTCCGGGAGGTATCGAGGAACCAGTAGGAATCGGCTTGACAGCACCTGAATCGAATCGTCCGCGTCTTACGGCGGAAAGAGTGAGCACAACCCACTGAATTTCATCAATCTTACCTTCTGCGGCAACGGGACTCCAACCTTGGTCGATGCGGTCAATGCACCGCGCCAATTGAACCACCTCCCAATGCTCCGGCACCTCGCCCAGCCACTCGACCCCCGAGTCCTTGTAGGCGGGGTAGGGCTTGCCGGTGCGGACATCGATCCGGCCGGTGACGGCCTCGTGGATGAGCGCCTGCTTGTACTCCTCCAGCAGCTCGATCCGCCGCTTCCTGGCCCGGATGGAGCGCCGGATCCGCTGGTCCACGTAGTCGAGGAACCGGACGATGGCGACTTGCTCAGGAAGGGGGGGGAGGGGGAGCGCAAGGCGCTTCAGCTCCGACCCGTAGATGTGCGCCACCGTGAACCCTCGGCCCACGCACGCTTTCTGATGCCGTGAGGCAGGCGCATCCGCCACGAAACCAAGGAAGTGCGGGATCACCTCGATCGCAGGTCTAAGAACCAGAATGTCGCCGCCACAACAGGCGTCAGTCTCGATGAGATTTACGGCCGACCTGCCAATATCCTCTATCGTCTCGCCACTCGCGGCGAATAGCACATCGCCGTACCGAATCGGGGTGTATGCTGACGCTTGTTCCGGCGAAACGAAAGCTCCAGTCTTCCTGATGAAGAACTCGTATTTTGTGTAGAGGTCCCCGTAGCGAACACAAGGAATCCCGGACGAGACTTCGTCCTCCTTACTTCCTCCGTTTCCCTTGAAGATCTGACCGATGTGCCCGAGCGTAGTAACAGTCCAATGCGCCGGCACCTCCCCCAGCCACTCAACGCCGGAGTCCTTGTAGGCGGGGTAGGGTTTGAGGTCGGCGATCATGCCTCCCCCTCGCTTCCACTCTCCGGCGCTTCCTGCCAGTGGTGGGCGACCCGTGCCCAGTCCACGTCCCTTGAGATCTTCTGTCCGTCTTCATCCTCACCGATCCACACACCCCAGAAATCTGGGTCGTCCGAGCGAGGCTGCTGCGACCTGGGGAGGTCGTTCATCCTGACGAGGACCGGAAGCTCTGATGCCCAGCCGAGCAGGATGGCAGTCTGCGAAGGTAAGGATGGGAGCTCCCGAAGCAGGCCTCTCAGGTTGTCCGGTACGAGGCGCCGGACAAGATCCTGATCCCGGTCGTTGCTGATCCGGTGGAGGAGAAAGGTGTTGCATTGAGAAAGAACCGTGGGCGAAAGCTCCGACGGTCGTTGCGACGAGAGAACAAGGCCGAGTCCGAACTTCCTGCCTTCACGGGCAATGCGTTCGAACACCTGACAACAGATCGTCGCCGCGTCCTGGTTCTCCAGATCCTCCTTGTAGCGCTTGATGAACGTGTGCGCCTCTTCCATCACCAATACCGTTGGAAGCGTCACTCCGTTGAGCTTGACGTAACGCTGAAGGGCCTCGAACGTCATACGGGCGATCACAGCCGTGACGACATGGACGACCTCGGTCGGCACCAGAGACAGATCGATCACCGACACGCAGCCGCTTTCAGCGTTGTTGCTTCCAATGTAGTCGGTGAGCCATTCATCCAGCGTGGTGTCGGACACACCGCCCAGGATCGGTTTCATCCGGCTGTCAGTGAGCAGCGAACGAATCCTGACCAGCAACGTTTCAACGTATTCGGATACATTGAGCATCTCCGCAGCCGCCTCGACACTGCGAAGTAGCGATGCTCCCTCGAAAGGGCGCGGTGCGTCCACATCCGATGGAAGAATGTCGGCCTCGGCGCCCCCGAAGACAGAATATGCCTCGCTCGTCGTCGTCAGGAGATCCTGAACCTCCTGGCGAGTAAAGTCGTAATGTGGGTATTGCCCGCGGCGCGGAGCGCAAAGCTCCTCGAGCTTGTCGATGAGTGCTTGCAGCCTAGCCTGCTGGTCGCCAGCGAAAGAACTCAACTCATCTTCCAGCCCAATCTTCCACTTTTCCAATTTCTCGAAAAACGACTTCGGTTTCGGGAATGCCGCCCAAGGGCTGCCCGCGTTTTGCTCGATCCGAATAGTCGTCACGAGTGTGCGAAGGAACCGGCGCATCTCGTGGCTTGCATCTCCGGTGGGCGTTGTGTGGCCATCGCGAACGAAACGGAGCGCGTGCATGAGAGTCGGCCGCTGCGTTTTCGCACTCGCCTGCGTGAAGGAGCACCACTCGGCGCTGTTCCAGAACCACAACGGAACCTTGAGCGCCTTCTCGCCTTCGCCGGGGTTCACCTTGAAGATCCGTGCTTGGATTGTCGGATCGTTATTAGAGAAAGCCCGGGAGTACTCGCCGTTTGGGTCGAGCACAATAAACCGAGCGTTGGGCGTGCCGCCGCAGGTTTCCCTCGCCTGCTCCACACTCCACCGGATCAGTCCGGCAACCGAGCAGGACTTGCCACTGCCGGTATTGCCAAGAACAGCGAGATGACGCCCGAACAGCCGGTTCGGATCAACAAATACACGGGCATCGCCGGCAAGCGGACTCGTACCAATCTTGACCCGGCGCCCTTCGCCGGATTCGACGATCGAGCGGAGCTGCAGGTCTGTGGGCAGTACGACGGCGGCACCGACCGAGGGCAGCGCATCGGCGCCCCGGCGAAAGACGTAACCGTTTCCGTCACGAGCCGTTCGTAGGGTGCCCAATGGGTTGAGGCTGAGTCGGCGCAGCGGATACGGCAGATCCACCAGGCCGAAATCCTGCATGCCCCGCCGCTTCGGAAATGGCGAGCGCTCGATCGTCATCCACTCGGTCTGGCCGACAAGAAAGCCATCGTCGACGGGGACGAGCAGGTAGCCGTTGACCCGGGGGAAGGGTCGAGGCCCGCCCGTATTCAGCGCGACAGAATCCGGCGCTGCGATATCGAGTCCCACCTTGACCTCGTCCGGCGAGACGAATTCCACCGTGCCGATGCGCAGACTCTCCACCTGCTCGAAGGGAGTCTGGCTCATGGTGTCGGCGTCCCCACTCCGGCGTCACTGCCGCCGGGCGTTTCTTCCTGGCCGTTACCAGCAGTCCACCTAGCCCTGAGCAGTTCCGCCATACGGAAGGTCGTCCGGTCGATTGCTGGCTTTGGAAGGTAGTGGTCTACCAGACTCTTGAGGTTCCCGAGATGATCGCCCAACAGCAGCGTGATCTGCGCGTGTCGCCCAAGTGCATCGTACGTCCTCATGATCCGTCCGAGTGGGTCCCCATACGAGATTACAACCAGGTGGGCCGACGGGATGGTCAGCATATCCTCGATGGCCCGGTTGATGTGCTCGTCGCCAAAGCTGTAGCCGTAGCAAACCACCGTGCTGTTCGGCCTGCAAATCGCTGCGGCAAAGTCACGAAACAATTCGACGTACGGATAGGCGGCGGTTTCCCGGTCCTTTGCTGCGTTCGGATAGATCATCAATCGTCGGGCGCCCTCGGCATCAGCACCGGCGAGCTCAAGGAACGTCTTCGTGTCCGAAGCACCAAACGGGAGGCCAATCCGGCGAATCGCCCCCTCGCAGTCCACCCAGTCCACAGACCCGTGCAGTTTCGTGAAACGAGCAACACCTTCGAGATAGCGCGGCTCGCCGCGGATTCCCGGCGGGTTGTAATGAAGGTCAACGTCGAGCCTCGACGAGCGAAACACCGGCGCCAACGTGCCCACGAATCGGTCGATCATCCGTAGCCCGGCAACATCGGCTCCCGCCTCGATGAAGCGATCATAATTCGTCGTGAAGATGTGCAAACGCTCGCGCGTACCGGATCGGCTGGCGAAGCTCATCAGGAAGCTGACGAGATAGTTGAAAGCCAACTCGCGCTTGTCTGCCGGGGCCAAGAAAAGGTTTCTTTCTCCTTCGAGGATCGAATGTGCGAACGAGCGAAGGGCATTTTCCAAAGCCTTTCGCAGAGCTTTGACCTGCGAGTGCTCTTCGGCATCGTTCGGCTTGGTGGCAGCCATGATCTCCAAGCCACGGAGCAGCTCGTTGGCAGCGCGGATCTGGTCCTCGAAGTTTCCCCGGTCGCGCCCAGCGTGCTCGGCGATACGTTGCGCCTCCGCTGCGATCTCCTCGTTCAGCGTATCGAAAGTGATCGTGTCCATCCCCGGGAGTGAGTCCTCATTCGCAATTGCATGCACAGCATGAGTTAAGCCGGACCCGATCAGCGACGACAGATGTTCCGACTGAACGAGCGCCGTTAGCCATGGCTCAATCCTGGGACGCAGCTTCTCCGGTCCGAAGACCTCGTCAACTTTCGCCCAGGAACACGTCGAGTCCTCCGACAGCTTGAACGTTATGGTAGGTTCCTCGGATTGACCGTCATCTTTCTTCAGGAAAACCGGAGACTGATCGTCGCGGGTTTTGAGGATTTGGCCTCCCGCGTTAAAAAACTCTTGAAGCTCCTCGGTGGTCATGACTCACCTCCGCCGACAATCTCCCCAATCAGTCCCTCCATCTCCTTCTCCACCGCTAGGATGTCCGCACGGATCTCCTCCAGGCTCCGCATGGGCTTGGGCTTGTAGAAGTAGCGGGTGAAGCTGATCTCGTAGCCGATCTTGACCTTGTCCGGGTCGTACCAGGCGTCGGGGGCGTAGGGCAGGACCTCCCGCGTGAGGAAGGCGTCGATGCCGCCCTCTTCGAGGAGCGGTACCTGCTCGGTGTCCCGCAGCTCGGTGTCGGGCTCGTACTCGACGACGGCGGGCTTGCCGTTGATGGTCGTCGCGAACCGGCCGTGCAGGGGATCGGGCGCGGTGCCTTGCTTGTGGATCTTGCGGATCACCGGTGGCGCGTCCTCGGCACGCTCATGGGTCTCCTTGAGCTTCTTGATCTCGGCCGCCTTGTACGACCGTCCGGGGTCGATGCCCCTGAGACGCAGCGGACGCTCGACGGTCACCTTCCAGTAGCCGAATGCCTCGTTGGGGAAGATCTTGCTCTGCTCGGTCTCCTCGAAGGCAAGGAAAGTTTGGCAGATCCGCTCGATGTCCTCCTCCGAGAGCTCGCAGTTCTTCTTGCCGAGGTTCTTGCGCAGGGGTTTGAACCACTGCGTGGCGTCGATGAGCTGCACCTTGCCCCGCCGGTGCTCGGGCTTGCGGTTGGTGAGCACCCAGATGTAGGTGGCAATCCCGGTGTTGTAGAACATGTTGAGCGGCAGGGCGACGATGGCTTCGAGCCAGTCGTTCTCGATGATCCAGCGGCGGATGTTGCTCTCGCCCTGGCCGGCACCGCCGGTGAAGAGCGAGCTGCCGTTGTGGACCTCGGCGATCCGGCTTCCCAGCCTGGTGTTCCGCTTCATTTTGGAGAGCATGTTGGCCAGGAAGAGCATTTGTCCGTCGCTCGACCGGGTGACGAGCGACAGCTCCTCGCCCCTGTGTTGCACGATGAAGCGCGGGTCCTTGATACCCGACTTGCCGCCCATGCGCTCCAGGTCGCCCTTCCAGCTCTTGCCATACGGGGGGTTGGAGAGCATGAAATCAAATTCGTGGGCGGGAAAGGCGTCGTTCGAAAGGGTAGAAAACTCCGGGCCGCCGACGATGTTGTCCGCGTTGTGGCCCTCCCCTTTGAGCAACAGATCCGCCTTACAGATCGCGTAGGTCTCGGCGTTGATCTCCTGGCCGAAGAGATGGACTGAGACCCTTTTCCCTCGCCGCCTGGCCAGATCCAGGAGGGTTTCCTCGGCGACCGTCAACATTCCGCCGGTTCCACAGGCGCCATCGTAGAGGAGGTACGTTCCTGACTCGATCGTCCCGGCGATCGGTTCGAAGATCAACCTCGCCATGAGCTTCACGGCATCTCGAGGGGTCCAGTGTTCGCCCGCCTCCTCGTTGTTCTCCTCGTTGAAGCGACGGACAAGCTCCTCGAAGATCGTCCCCATCCCGTGGTTGTCCAACGCTGGGAGGCGAATCGAACCATCCTCGTCATAGACCGGTGTTGGCGCCAGATTGATCCTGGGATCGAGGAACTTCTCGATCAGGGTTCCGAGCGCATCGGCCTTGGAAAGACGTGGTACCTGGTGGAGAAACTCGAAGTTCTCGAGAATCACCTGAACGTTCGGAGAAAAGCCGTCCAGGTAGTCCCGAAAATCCGCCTTGAGCTGCTGGCGACTGGCCCGAGCGCGGAGATCGCGGAGCGTGAACTTCGACGTGTTGTAGAAGGCTTGACCTGCCGCTTTGCGCAGCGCCGCATCCTGCTGGATGATACCTGCGTCATCGAGAGAAGCCTTCATCTCCAGGACCTGTTTCTTTGTTGGTTCGAGGACCGCGTCAAGACGACGGATCACCGTCATCGGCAGGATGACATCGCGGTACTTCCCCCTGACGTAGAGGTCGCGAAGGACATCGTCCGCGATACCCCAAATGAAGTTCGTGATCCAGGTGACTTGAGATGTGTTCATGTTGCGTCCCTCTTCCAAAGAAGTGACGTGCTCATCCTTCCCTCGGCGGCACTGCCTTCCTCCCGCGTTGCCGGGACCTGTTGGGCTTGAAAGGACGACGACGGTATGAGGTCATGCCCTGCCCAGACGGGTCGACGATGGGAGAGGGCCGTGTGTCCATCGCGATCATTGTAGGACCTTCTGCGTGGACAGTGAACCGCGGACCGGGGCCCGCTACGGTCCCGGCAGGGTCCAGCAGCCTGGGTCGTCGCTGGCGGGTACCGGTGGCGCGTGTTGCGTGCGGATTGGCCTTGCCCCAATCCGGTACGCAGGTCGGCTCGCTTCTATGGGACTTGCCCTGTGGAGAACCGCAGGGAACGGGAACGGACGGCTACTGTCCGCTGACATCATCGGGCGGTGGCGTTCGCTGACAACTGGCACTGGTGCCGCGGGTCGGATAGACTGACGGAAACAGGGGCCTCAGATCGCACATGGGTCGTGATCCTGGGCTGTTCACGAGGCAACCGCGTGGAGGAAAGGCGATGGTCCGACCTTGCACATGCCGCTCTCTCGTTTCGGCCGTTCTGGCCCTGACGATACCCGCCGTGGCGCTCTGCGGGGACTGGCCACGGATCCCGGAGAGCGAGCGTACCCTGACGCAGATCGCAGATCACCCAAACGCTCCGGCTGTCGTGCTTTTCGAACGGGGATCCATCGTCTTCAGCCGGCGCTCGGTGTCCTCGTACCTCCAGGTGTACCGCAGGGTGAAGATCCTGCGAGAGAGCGGGGTGGGGTACGGCTCGATCTCGATCCCCTCGACGCCGTACTTCAGGGTGAAGGACGTCGAGGGACGGACACACCTTCCGGACGGACGAACCGTCGATCTTCCGGAAGATGCCGTCTTCTCAAAGAGCTATTCGGGGTTCTACAGGCGGGAGGTGATCTCCGTCGCCATGCCGCGGGTCACCGTGGGGTCCATCATCGAGTACCGGTACAAGGTGTTCTTCGACTCGATCGTTTATCCGGAACCGTGGTACTTCCAGTCCGAGATTCCCGTACTTCACAGCGAGATCGTGTACTACATCCCGAGTTCGTACCGGTTCAAGCCCTATGGCGGAACGCTCCTCCGGGGCCGGACGATCGAGAGCAGAATTGAGAAGAAGCCAAAAGGGCTGGCCGTGACATTCTTCATGGACAACCTCATCCCGATCCCGGACGAACCGCTCCGGTACCCGATGGAGGACCTCTCGAGCTGGGTCATCGTGCTTCCCGATCTGTTCGATTCCGGTGTCTTCTCGATGGTCTTGCTGGCCGACTGGGACTCCGCAGTCGACCGTATCCGCGGGAACAGCGACTACGGGTACGTGTTCTTCCGGAGGCGAGCCGGCAAGGCCAAATCGAAGGCGAAGGAGCTCGCCGCGGGAGCGGACGATCCCGAGGGCCGGGCGCGCGCGATCTACCGTTTCGTGCGCGACGAGCTCGTCACGGAAGCGGGCGGCGGTATCTCAGTGGGCAGACAGACGGGCAACGAGGTCTTCGAATCCGGCAGGGCGGACTTCACCGAGAAGGCCCTTCTACTCCAGCTCATGCTCCGGAAGGCCAAGGTGCCGGCCTCGCTCGCCTGGGTCCGTCCGGTCTTCCTCGGACACGTCCGCCGGGAGGTCCCCAACCCCTACCAGTTCACCCGGAGCCTCGTCGTGGCGAAGCTGGGCGGGAAGGAGGTCTTCCTCTACCCGTGCGATCGCAGGTTGGCGTTCGGCGCCCTTCCTCCGTCGCTGGAGGGAGTCCCCTGCCTGGTTCTCGACAAGGGCAAGCCGAGATGGGCCACGACGCCGGTCACCCCAGCCGGGCAATCCGCGACCGTCGCCAAGCTCCACATGCACATCGACGACAAGGGTCGGATCAGAGGAAACGGAACGCTGACGTTGACCGGGCACTCCGCCTGGTCTCGGCTTCGCTGGAGGGACACGAGGACCGAGAGGCTGACGAGGTGGACCGAATGGCTCGAGGATCACATGGGAGGGCTCTCGGCGGACGGCGTCGAGCTCGAGGAGGATGTGGAGGGCCGTTCGGTGACGGTGCGATGGACCATCGGGCCGGCCGACGAGGATGAGGCGTTCGACGAGATCGAACTGCCGGTCACCGTGCCGCTGACCCGTTCGGACAACCCGTTCACCCTCCCGCCCTCGAAACGGTTGACCCCGGTCCTGTTGCAATATCCGTTCGCCCAGTCGGTCGAACTCCATGTCAGCTGGCCCGAGGGGTGGGCCGTCGATGTCGCGCCACGGTTCGTGAACTTTGCCAACGGTGCAGGACGGGTCTCCGGTACGGTCTGGACGGACCCGGAGAGGCGGACCATCGAGATCGCGACGTCCCGGTTGATCCGGCGGAGGGACTATCCGAACGCCTCGGACTACGTGCAGGTACACGACCTGTACGAGAAGCTGACGGCCAACGACGAGGAGGAGCTCGTCCTTGTCCGGGAGGAACCGGACCGGTGAGACGGCTCGCTACGGTGTTCGTGTTCCTGGCCGTTGTCCGGCCCGGCGCCGGAGCGACAATCGCGAGCCGGAAGGTCCACGTGGAGATCCAGGACGACGGGTACTGTGTCCAGGAGGTGCTCACGATTCGACTCGAGGAACCGGGAGACCTCGAATCGTGGAGCGAATACGTCATCACCATGGACCCGTCGACGGAGCTGCAACGGTGTACGGCCGAGGTGTGGAACGGGCAGGGCACGGTTGTGTCCCGGATCCATCCCAGGGAGCTGAGGACGCTGGAGTCTCCGGGGACCTCGATGTACAGCACCAGCCGGATGGAGATCGTCCCGTTCCCGCCGCTGGAGGTGGGGCAGCGGCTCCACCTCGAGGTGACCACGTGCTCGACCCCACCCTACCCGGTGGCCGTGGTCCCCCTCCAGAAGGACACACCACAGGAGGAGCTGGCGATCGCCGTCGATCGGGCCCCGCGGCTTCGCTGGAAGGTCACGGGCGCTCCCGGACTGGTCACCATGACGCAGGAGGAAGGCACGCTCCTCTTCCGGGGAAGCGAGATCCCCGCCTGGGATCCTCCGCGGCTTGCGCCGCCGTCGAGCCTGTCGCGGCCGGCGTTACGGCTGGCATGGGATGGGAGCGGGAGCTGGCAACGCGTCGGAACGTGGTTCTCCGGCCTCGTCGCGTCCCTGCCTCCCCCGGGCCCGGGAATCGCCGCAAGGACGAGGGAGGTCTGCCGGGGCGCTCGTTCATCACGGGAGCGGGTCGCCGCGATCGCCTCGTTCGTCCGGCACGGTATCCGGTACGTCGCCGTGGAGATCGGCCACGGGGCGTGGAGGCCCTCACCGCCGGACGAGGTGCTCGAGCGGGGTTGGGGGGACTGCAAGGACAAGGCTGCCCTCCTTCGGGCGATGCTCGAATCCATCGGTCTCCGGGCGGAGATGGTGCTGATCCACGCGGGGAAGGCCGGCCGGTTCGACGAAACGTTTCCTTCGCCGTTCTGGTTCAACCACACGATCACGGCGGTGGATGCGGCGGCCGCCGGTGCGCGGGCCGGCGACCCGGTCGTGGACGGCCTGCTTCTCATCGACCCGACCGTTGTTCACGGGGGGATCGGGTGGCTCCCTCCGCCTCTCCAGGACCGGCCCGCGCTGTATGCAGCCGGAGAGGGAAGCCGGCTGATCGAAATCCCGCCCGCTCCGTCGAGCGAGACCCGCTCGATCACGGTGGAAGGCTCCGTGGACGGATCCGGCACGCTTGCCGGATCGATCCAGATCGAGATCCGCGGGGAGGATGCGGTGCCCTGGCTGGTGGCCTTGGACTCATCACCGCAGGCCCTGATCGAGAACAGGTTCGCACGCGAGCTCCGGTCGGAGCTGCGTGGTTTCTCCGTGAGGGGGCTGACCCTCCACGAGATCCCCGATGAGGTCCCCACCGTCGAGGTCCGTGCCCGGATCGAGCGCCGGGGCTTCGCCCGGACGCGTGGTGACACCCATGTGATGGGGGTTTCGAAACCTGGCCGGCTCCCGGCCAGGATGGAGGTCCCGACCGGCGGTGGACCCGTTGTCGTCGACTGTGGCCAGACGACCCACCGCTGGATCCTGCATCTGCCCGATGGGTGGTGTCTTCCTGCCGGACGGTCCGAGGGTGTCGAGAACGCCGTGGGGGCCGTCCGTGCCGCCGTGACGTGGCGGGAAGACGGCGCACTGGTGATCGAACGGACGGCCCGCCTCGACTCGGCGTGGATTCCGGAGGAGAGGGTTCCGGAGCTTCTCGACCTCGTCCGGAAAGGATCGCGGCTCTTCGCTCGCCGCCTCCGCGCCCGCTGCCAGAGCGCAGCGGCCGTGCACTGAGCGATCCGGGTGACGTCGGCGTCTCTCGAGGCCGGGTTCTCCGCAGCCCCGAGGCCGGGACGGAGGCGCCGCTCGGCCCTCGATGACCTCGGGAGCACCGCATCGCCCATCGTCGCCCCGGTGTCCGATCCCGCCCCCTCCTACGGTAAGTCGGCGGACTCCCTCTCCGAGAGCCCCTGGTCAGGCCACCCCGCCACGCCCGGCGGTGCCGAGTGCGGGGTAACCGACGGCGGTTGGAAACGCCTCCAGGCCCGGGACGGGCGGCACCAGGCGTCACGGCCTTCCGGGAAGACCACAACAGAGGAGGCCCCCGTTACCGGGGGCCTCGTGATCGTTCGTTTGAGACGGGCTCAGGCGCGGCGGAGCAGGAAGACGCCGGCACCGGCCAAGAGGATTCCGAGCAGACCGAGCCCCACGGACCCCGCCGCCGGGATCCCGGCGCGGCTGACCGTATTGAATGTGCCCGAGGCTGTGGTGTTGTAGGTGATGGAACCCATCCAGTTGTAGTAGGCCTGCGCCCAGTAGGCGTAGACCCCGTCGGCCGGCAGCGTGAAGCTGAAAGTGTGCATGAAGTTGCCGGTGGCGGTACGGAGGACGGTCGCAGAGCTGTACACGCTGGTCGACGTGTTGTAGATGGAGGCGTACATCATCACTTGGTCGCCGTTCGCGGACGGGTAGTACGAAGAGAAACTCGTCCACGCCGTGCACTGGAAGTCCACCAGCACCGGCGGACCGTTGTCAGTCACCACCGGTCTGACGCTGAACGAGGTGAAGTCGTACACGAGCCGCTGCTGCGCCGCCGCAGGCGTTGCCCACGCCACGAGGACAGCAACCATGAGCACTCCAAGAACCAACCGCTGCATTCGATCCCCCTTCCCCGGTTCCCGCACACCCGACACCGCCCCCGGGAGAACCTGCGGCTATTCTAGAACCCGATTCACCGAATTGTCAAACGTCCGCCCCGGCGAGAACTGAGGAAGACCTCCCGCGGCCGGCACCGTGCGACGGCGGGAGGGGCCGGCCGGGAAGGACTCCGGGATCTGGTACTCGGGATGCGGGCGTGGGACCGCGGGAGGGGACACCCGCCCTGGCGGCGTCCGGAGGCGGGGGGCGGTCACCGGGGGACCGGGGGACCCATACAAGACACCGGGCCGCGTCGCCGCGGCCCGGATCGTTTGAGGTGGTGCCGAAGGCCGGACTCGAACCGGCACGGGTCGCCCCACACGGCCCTCAACCGTGCGCGTCTACCAGTTCCGCCACTTCGGCACGCGCAAGCTGCATTCTACGAACCTTCCCCCGATCCCGCAAGCCCTACTGGCCACCCGCCGGGGCGTCCGGCCCGGCCGGCTGCGGCGCGTCCGCAGGGGCCTGGGCGGGCTGCTCCGCAGCGGGGGCGGCCTCGCCGGTCTGCTCCGCGGCGGCGGGCGCTTCGGGCGCGGCCTTTTCCTCCTGCTGCGGCTCGGCCTTCTGCTCCGTGGCCGGCGCCTTCTCCTGGCTCTTCTCGGCGGCGGGCTTCGGCTTGACGTCCTCCATCACCGTGCCGCCGCGCTTGCCCTGCATGATCGCCAGGCTCAGGGAGAGCACGACGAACAGCACGAACGCGCCGGTGGTCAGCTTGTGCAGCAGCGTGGTGCCGGAGCGCGGCCCGAACGCCGTCTGGCTCCCGCCGCCGCCGAACGCGCCGGCGAGATCGGCACCCTTGCCCTGCTGGAGCAGGACCACCATGATCAGGAAGATGCAGACCAGAACGTACAGGATCGTCAGAAGAACAGTCACGGTCACTCCTTCGGCGGCGCAGACGCCGCAGCGCGGATGATAGCGGAAAACGAGGCTGCGTCAAGGCTGGCGCCGCCGACGAGCCCTCCGTCCACGTCGGGGGCGGCGAACAGCTCGGCCGCGTTGGCCGGCTTGACGCTTCCGCCGTACAGGATCCGGACGCCCTCCGCCGCGTCCCCGAACGCCCCCCGGAGCCGCTCGCGCAGGAAGGCGTGGGCCTCCTGGGCCTGCTCCGGCGTGGCGGTCCGGCCGGTGCCGATGGCCCACACGGGCTCGTAGGCCAGAACGAGCCGGCCGGGGTCGAGGGGACCGAGCACGGACGACTGGCGCTCGAGGACGGCGAACGTCTCGCCGGCCTCACGCTTGCCGAGTGTCTCGCCGACGCAGAAGATCACGGTGAGCCCCGCCGCCTGGGCCGCCGCCGCCCGGCGCGCCGCCGTCTCGTCGGTCTCGCCGAACATCGCCCGGCGCTCCGAGTGACCGACGATGGCCCACTCCACGCCGAGCTCCACGAGCATCGCCGGAGCGATCTCGCCGGTGAAGGCGCCCTGCTCCTCCCAGTGGACGTTCTGGGCGCCAAGCCCGATGGAGGAGCCCGCCAGCAGCATGGCCGCTGCGGGGATCGAGGTGTACGGCGGGCAGATGACGGCCTGGACGCCGCCGGGCAGCGCCTCGTCGAGGATCGCCTCGCAGAACGAGGTTGTGGCGGCCACGCCGTGGTGCATCTTCCAGTTTCCCGCGACGATCGGTGTCCTGCTCATCGCCCCTCCTCCAGTGCCGCCAGCGCCGGCAGCGTCTCGCCCGAGACCAGGGCCAGGGAGGCGCCCCCGCCCGTGGAAACGTGGTCGATCCGGTCCGCCACGCCGGCCCGGTGGACCGCCATGACCGACTCCCCGCCGCCCACCACCGTGAACCCTGGGCACGCCGCCATGGCCTCGGCCACGGCCACGGTGCCCGCGGCGAACCGCTCCACCTCGAAGACGCCCATGGGGCCGTTCCAGAAGACGGTCCGGGCGCCGCCCAGCGCCTCGCGGAACCGCGCGATGGTGGCGGGCCCGATGTCCACCGCCATCAGGTCCGCCGGGACGGCGTCCGCCGGGACGATCTCCACGCGGCCGGGCGCGTCGATGGAGTCGGTCACCACGAGGTCCTCGGGGATCACGAGCGCCGTCCCGTGCTCCCGGGCCAGCGCCATCACCTCCCGGGCCGTCTCCACCATGTCCGGCTCCACCAGGGAGCGGCCCACCTCGTGGCCCTGGGCCAGCAGGAAGGTGTTGGCCATCCCGCCGCCGACGAGCACGGTCCGGGCGCGCTCCACCATGGTGCGGAGCGGACCGGTCTTGGTGGAGACCTTGGCGCCGCCCACCACGGCCACGAACGGCTGCTCGGGGTCGTGGACGACGCGCCCCAGCGCCTCGAGCTCCGACGCCATCAGCCGGCCGGCGGCCCGGCGGCCGGGCTCGAACAGGCGCGGGACCGCCTCGACGGAGGCGTGGGCCCGGTGGGCCGTTCCGAAGGCGTCGTTGACGTAGTGGGAGAACGGGGCCGCGAGCTCCGACGCGAACGCCGGATCGTTGCCCTTCTCGCCCGGGTGGAAGCGCAGGTTCTCGAGCAGCACCACGCCGCCGTTGGGGGCCAGTGCCAGCGCCTCCGCCACGGGGCCGTCGACGCAGTCCTCCACGAACCGGACCGGGGCGCCGAGCAGGTCGGCCAGCACGCCGGCCACCGGCTCGAGGGAGAACCGGGGGTCCGGCGCGCCCTTGGCCTTGCCCAGGTGGGAGCAGGCGGCGATCACCACCTCCCGCTCCCGCAGCCACTCCAGGGTGGGGAGGGCGGCCTCGACGCGGGTGGCGTCGAGCACCCGCCCGTCCTTCACCGGCACGTTGAGGTCGAGCCGGACGAGCACCCGGGTCCCCGGCCCGAGATCGGTCAGGTCCTCGAGCCGCGGCAGGGTCATCGTCCCTCCTGCCCCACCATGTACCGCAGGAGGTCGACGCACCGGCGGGAGTACCCGTTCTCGTTGTCGTACCAGCCCACGACACGGAAGAAGGTCGGCGCCACCTGGGCGATCAGGCTGAGGTCCACCACCACGGAGTGGTTCTCTCCGATGATGTCGGAGGAGACCAGCGGCTCGTCCGAGGCGGCCAGGATCCCGGCCAACGGCCCGGCGGCGGCGTCGCGGAACGCCTGCCGGATCGCGTCGGCCGAGGACTCGCGGGAGGCGACGAAGGTGACGTCGCAGATCGAGGCGTCGGGCACGGGAACGCGGAGGGCGCCGCCGTTGAGCTTGCCCGCGAGGCGCGGGTAGACCAGTCCGATCGCCTTGGCCGCACCGGTGGAGGTCGGGATGATGTTGATCGCCGCCGCCCGCGCCCGCCGCATGTCGGAGGGGTGCTGCACGTCGAGGATCCGCTGGTCGTTGGTGTAGGCGTGGGTTGTGGTCAGCCAGCCGTGCTCGATTCCCACGGTCTCGTCCAGCACCTTGACCATCGGGGCCAGGCAGTTGGTCGTGCAGGAGGCGTTGGAGACCACGAAGTGCTTCTCGGGATCGAACGTCTCGTGGTTGACGCCCATGACGAACGTCGCGTCCACGCCGCCCTTGCCGGGCGCCGTGATCACCACGCGGCGGGCGCCGGCCTCGAGATGGGCGCTTGCCTTCTCGCGGTTACGAAACAGGCCCGTCGCCTCGAAGACGTAGTCCACGCCGAGCTCCTTCCAGGGCAGCTCCGCGGGGTTCCGGATGGCCAGCACCTTGACCGCGTCACCGTCGATGACGAACCCATCGCCGGTCAGCTCGACCGTGCCCGGCCAGGTGCCGTGTACCGAGTCCCGCTTGAACAGGTACGCCAGCATGTCCGGCGAGGTCAGGTCGTTGACCGCCACCAGGTCGAACTCGGGGTGCGGCATCAGGTGCCGGGCGATGAGGCGGCCGATCCGTCCGAAACCGTTGATTGCGACGCGAATGCTCATGGAATCCTCCCGTTCCTCGTCATGATGCCGCAGTATACGCCAACCCCGGCCCGTGGCGGGGCCAGGGCGGTCCGGCCGTCGCCCCCGACGGGGTCAGCCGAGCTTCGCGATGATGGCGTCGGTCATCTCGGTGGTGGTGGCCGCACCCTGCTCGATGGCCCGCGGTCCGCCGCGGAGCTTGAGCATGTCGTAGGTGCGGACACGGCCCTCGGCGACCACCGCCGCGATGGCCTCGCGGATCCGGCGCGCCTTCGCCTCCTCGCCCAGCCAGTCGAGCATCATCGCCGCGGAGAGGATCATGGCGATCGGGTTGACGATGGGCGGGTCGAGCTCGGCGTACTTCGGAGCCGACCCGTGGGTGGGCTCGAACACGCCGACCTCCCGGCCGATGTTGGCCGAGGCCGCGAACCCCAGGCCGCCCACGAGCCCGGCGAACCCGTCGGAGATGATGTCCCCGAACATGTTCCCGGCCACGATGACGCCGTAGTCCTCGGGGTTCTTGGTCAGCCACATCATCTGGGCATCGATGTTGGTCTCCCAGAGGTCGATCTCCGGGTAGTCCGCCTTCACCGTGCGCCCTTCCTCCACCATCATCCCGGAGGTCTCGCGCAGGACGTTGGGCTTCTCGCAGATCGTCACGCTGGAGTAGCCGTGGCGCCTCGCGTAGGCGAACGCCTCTTCGCAGATCCGGCGGCACGCGGCCCGGGTGAAGATCCGGGTGGAGATCGCAAGGTCCTCGGGCGGAACCTCCGTGAACCGCCGGAACTTCGGGTGGGTCGCCAGCGCCTCCCGGACCTGGGCGGGCGGGTTCGTCCACTCCACGCCGGAGTACAGCCCCTCGGTGTTCTGGCGGAAGACGACGGCGTCCACCGGCGGCTCCTCGAGGCCGCCGTCGGCGCCCCGGCGCACGAAGTTGAGCGGGTTACCCGGGAACGCGGTGCACGGCCGGATGGAGATGTCGAGGTCGAACCGCTGCCGCAGCGCCACGATGGGCGAGAAGTAGACGAACCCCTTATCCCTGAGCTCGGGACGCAGCTCCTCGGCTGCCTTGTCTTTGGGCTTGGAGGTGATGGCGCCGAACAGCGCCACCTTGTGCTTCGCGATCAGCTCGACGGTTTTCTCGGGCAGCGGGTTGCCCTCTTCGACCCAGTGCTTCCAGCCGATCCCGGCCTCCACGTACTCCGCCTCGAACCCCACGGCGTCGAGCACCCGGATCGCCTCGGGCAGCACGACGTTCCCGATTCCGTCTCCCGGCATGGTCACAACGGTCCGCTTCGCCATTTCGTCCTCCTCACGGTCGTCGCCCCCGGCCCACCGGCCGCGGCGCGCGGGAACCATACCCGAAAGGCGCGCCGCGCGGAACCCCCCGGAGAAGACGGGGAGCGCCATGCCGGGCGGACCACGGGCGCGGCGGGAGAGACGCTTCGGTCCTTACCGGCCCATGTCGCCGATCCGCTCGAGGAGACGGCGATGGAACCCGCCAAAATCCCCCGAGGAGCACCCGATCATCACGTCACCGGGCTGAAGGACGGGTTGGAGCGCCGCAACCGGGTCCTCGCCGTCCTCCGGGATGACGGCGACGACGCCCGCCGCCTCGAGCTCCCGTCCCAGCCGCCCGCGATCGAGCCGCTCTTCCTCGGGGATCCGGTCGCGGTGGTGGACCGGCGCCACGAGGACCACGTCCGCTCCGGTCAGCGCCGCGGCGTACGCCTCCTGGAACAGCGACCGCCCCGCGGTCAGCGAGCGCGGCTCGAAGGCGATGACGATCCGGCGGTCCGGCCAGCGCTGGCGGGCCGCCTCCACCGTCGCGCGGAGGGCGGTGGGGTGGTGGGCGAAGTCGTCCACCACGGTGATGCCCGCGGCCTCCCCGACGATCTCGAGGCGCCGGACGACGCCCGGAAACGCCGCCAGCGCGGCCGCCACCGCCTCCGGCCCGACCCCCGCCGCCAGGGCGGCCACGGCGGCCCGCGAGGCGTTGGCCAGGTTGTGGCGGCCGGGGAGCGGCAGGGAGAGGTCCAGCCGGTGCCTTTCCCACTCCAGGGACCAGAGGCTGCCCCCCTCCGAGAGGTCCATCGCACCGATGCGCGCATCGTTCTCCGCGCCCTCGCCCACCCGGACCACCGGCGCCGCGGCGTCGCGGCACGCCTCCAGCGCCCTCGGGCTCGCCCCGTCGACGACGATCAGCCCGTCCCCCGGAACCCGCGCCGTTCCGGCGCGGAAGGCGGCCACTACGGCATCCTCGTCGGCGTAGATGTCGCCGTGGTCGAACTCCACGGGGCCGAGCAGGAAGGTCCAGGGACGGTAGTGGACGAACTTGGGCGACCGGTCGAAGAACGCCGTGTTGTACTCGTCGCCCTCGATGACCAGGTACGGTCCGCGGCCGTGACGGAATGAGCGCCGGGACCACGGGAGCAGCCCCCCGACGAACAGGGTCGGGTCGGTCCCGGCCCGTTCGAGGATCCATCCGAGCATGGCGGTGGTGGTGGTCTTGCCGTGGGTCCCGGCGACCACCAGGCTGCGGCGCTCACCGAGAAGGTAACGGGCGACGGCCTCGGCCTGGGAGACGTACGGCAGACCCCGTTCGAGGACCGCACGCACTTCCGGGTTGGTCCGGGGCACGGCGTTGCCGATGACGACCCGGTCGATCCCCTGCGGCATGGCGTCGGGATCCCACCCGAGGCGGACGGGGATCCCCAGCGCCTCGAGCAAGTCACTCATCGGCGGGTAGAGCTGGCTGTCTACCCCTTCCACGCGATGCCCCTCTGCCTGGAGCAGCCCCGCGAGGGTCGCCATCGCCGTGCCGCCGATCGGCAGGAAGTAGAGCCGCTCGGACCTCTGGAACGTGTCTTGCATTGTTCATCCCCCGGTTCCGGGCCGAGCTTGCGGCGGGGCCCGGAGACCCCTAAGATTGTCGGCGCTCGCGCCGTGCGAGGCAAGGAGGCAAGGATGACCAGGAGAGTGTGGTTCGTATCGTTGGTTGTGATCGCCCTGGCAGTCGCACCCATCTCGGCCCGGCAGGGCGATGTGAAGGCCCCGAAGATGTCCGTCCCGCAGCACGTCAAGGACTTCGGGATCGTCCCGCAGGGGAAGGTGCTCGAGGCCAACTTCCAGATCGTCAACGAGGGGACCGGCACGCTGGAGATCAAGGCCGTCCGCCCGACCTGTGGGTGTACCGTCGCGGAGTTCGACAGGAAGGTGGCGCCGGGCAAGGCTGGGGTGATCCACGCGAAGGTAGACACGTCCGAGTTCAGGGGACCCATCGCCAAGTCGATCCTCGTCATGACCAACGATCCTGACACGCCGACCACTCGGCTCGTGGTCAAGGCGGAGGTCCAGCCGTACATCGAGGTGCTCCCCAGACCGCTCGTCCGGTTCAGCGCGATTCGTGGCGAGAACGCTGTGCAGAAGCTGACCGTGGTCTCCGAGCGCAACGAGCCGTTCGAGGTGACGAAGGTCGAAACGAACGTCCCGTACCTCAAGGCCTCGGTCCGGAAGCTCGGCAAGGACGAGCTCATCAAGGGCAAGTTCAAGGACCAGTATGAGGTCACCCTCACCCTGACCGGTGATGCACCGGTTGGCCCTGTCAGCGCCACCGCGGTCATCCACACGACTCACCCGAAGCAGCCGAAGCTCGAGGTCCGGGTGTTCGGCGTGGTCAGGGCGCTCCTCCACGTGACACCGACCCAGGTCCAGTTCGGCACGGTGGATCCGAAGGAGACACCCGGCCGGGGCATCCTCGTGCTCAATAACCGCAAGGAGACCGCCGTCCACATCAAGAATGTCACAATCGACGATCCGGCGTTCGAGGTGAAGGCGTTCACCAAGAAGGAAGGGAAGCGGTACGAGATCACCATCATCATGAAACCGGATGCATCGGCTGGCCAGCACAAGGCCACGCTGACCATCACGACCGACGACCCGGACCATCCGGTGCTCAAGGTTCCGGTGGTGGCGAACGTCGCCTCTGGCAAGTGAGACACGGGCCGGCGCGGTATCCCGCGCCGGCCGTCGAAGGGCGGAACCGGGACCCGGAGGTGCTCCGGGTCCCGTCGTCGCCCGGGGGAGCGACCCATGGACCGTTCCACATCGGTGCGCAGCCTCGACTGGGAGAACGGCGCGCTGCTCCTGCTCGACCAGCGGCAGCTGCCCGTGCGCACGGCGTGGGTGCGGTGCGAGACGCCGGATGCCGTGGCAACGGCCATCGCCGAGCTCGTGGTCCGGGGCGCGCCGGCGATCGGCGTTGCGGCCGCGTACGGCATGGCGCTCGCCGCGGCCCTCGACCCCTCGGAGGACGCCCTGCGCCGGGCAGCGGAGACCCTCGCCGGGGCCCGGCCCACGGCGGTCAACCTGAGCTGGGCCATCGGCCGGGTCCTCGCCCGGACGCTCGAGACCGATCCCACCGGGCGGGCGGCTGCGGCGCTCGACGCGGCCCGGGCGATCCACCGGGAGGACGAGACGGCGTGCGAGGCGATGGCCCGTCACGGGGCCGACCGGATCCCCGGCGAGGGGCCGGTGGAGGTCCTGACCCACTGCAACACCGGAGCCCTCGCCACGGCGGGGATCGGGACGGCCCTCGGCGTCGTCCGGGAGCTCGCGCGGCGTGGACGCCTGGCCCGTCTCTGGGCCTCGGAGGCCCGGCCGGTGCTCCAGGGAGCGCGGCTGACGGCGTGGGAGGCGGTCCGCGACGGCCTGCCCGTCACCCTCGTCGCGGATGCCGCCGCGGCGACGGTGATGGCCACGCGCCCGCTGGCCGCCGTCCTCGTGGGCGCCGACCGGATCGCCGCGGACGGCGCGACGGCCAACAAGATCGGGACGTACACCCTGGCCGTGCTTGCACGGCGGCACGGAGTCCCGTTCTTCGTGGTGGCCCCGACCTCCACGGTGGACCTCACCCTCCCCGGCGGCGAAGCGATCCCGATCGAGGAGCGGGACGGCGACGAGGTCCGCAGGATCCGCGGCACCCTCGTGGCGCCGGAGGAGGCCGCGGTCTTCAACCCGGCGTTCGACGTCACGCCGCCGGAGCTGATCACGGCCATCGTCACCGAGACCGGGGTGGCCACCCCGCCGTTCCGAGACGCGCTCCACGCCCTCGTGGAGAGCGCACCGTGACCACCCCCCCGCTGACGCTGGGGATCGAGACCTCGTGCGACGAGACCGCCGTGGCGGTGCTCGACCCCGAGGGCAGGATCCTCATCAACGTGCTGGCGAGCCAGATCGCGGCCCACCGTCCCTACGGCGGCGTGGTCCCGGAGATCGCGTCGCGGGAGCACCTGGTGGCGCTGCCGCTGCTGGCCTCCCGCGCGCTGGAGACGGTTCCCGAGCCCGAGGCGGTGGCGGTGACGGCCCGGCCCGGGCTGGTGGGGTCGCTCCTCGTCGGTGTGCGGTTCGCCGCGGCGTTCGCCTGGGCCCGCGGGCTGCCGCTGGCCGCCGTGGACCACCTGGAGGGGCACCTCCTCTCACCGTTCCTCGACCTGGACGGGGGGCCGGCGGACCCGGTCCCCGACCCGGCCCTGGCGCTGGTGGCCTCCGGGGGCCACTCGAGCTGGTACCTCCTGTCGGGGGAGGCGTTCCGGCGGCTCGGGCGAACCCGGGACGACGCGGCGGGCGAGGTGTTCGACAAGGTCGCTCAGGCGCTTGGCCTGCCGTACCCCGGTGGGCCGGCGGTGGACCGGCTGGCCCGGACCGGCAACCCGGCTGCGGTGCCGATGCCCCGTCCCCGGCTCAAGGACTCGGAGACCGACTTCTCCTTCTCCGGCCTGAAGTCGGCGGCGATCCGGCTGATCCGGGAGCGCGGGCTCGCGGCGTCCGACGAGGCCTCGGCCCCGCAGGCGGTGCGCGACCTGCTGGCGGCGTTCGAGGCGGCGGTGGTCGAGCAGCTCCTGCGGCCGCTGCCGCTCCTCGTGGAGCGCCACCGGCCCGAGGCGATCGCGGTGGCTGGCGGGGTCGCCGCCAACACCCTCCTGCGGCGAGAGGTGGTACGGGCCGGGGAACGCCTCGGGGTCACCGTCCGCCTGGCGCCCCGGGCCCTGACCACGGACAACGCGGCCATGATCGCCCGAGCCGGTCAGATGGCCCTGCTGCGCGGGGAGACGGCGGATCCCCGGCGGGTCGACGCCTCGGGGCGCCAGGCGTGGCAGCCGCCGGGCATGAGGAGCACATCGTGAGCGGACGCAGGATCCGGAACTTTGCCATCGTGGCGCACATCGACCACGGGAAGTCCACCCTCGCCGACCGGATCCTGGAGCTGACCGGGGCGGTCACCGAGCGGGAGATGCGCGAGCAGCTGCTCGACGACATGGACCTCGAACGGGAGCGTGGGATCACGATCAAGGCCCACGCCGTGACGCTCCGGTGGACCGCGTCCGATGGCGAGGAGTACGTCCTGAACCTCATCGACACCCCAGGCCACGTGGACTTCAGCTACGAGGTGTCCCGGTCGCTCGCCGCCTGCGAGGGGGCGCTACTCGTGGTGGACGCCTCCCAGGGCGTCGAGGCCCAGACGCTGGCCAACGCCTACCTGGCGCTGGAGAACGACCTCGAGATCGTCCCGGTGATCAACAAGATCGACCTGCCCTCGGCGGACCCCGACCGCGTCGCCGAGCAGATCGAGCAGGTCGTCGGGCTGCCCGCCGAGGAGGCGCTCCCGGTCTCTGCCAAGACCGGCGAGGGGGTGGAGGCCGTCCTCCAGGCCCTGGTGGAGCGTGTGCCCGCCCCGGAGGCCGATGACACCCTGCCGCTGAGGGCGCTCCTGTTCGACGCCTGGTACGACCCGTACCGCGGAGTTTGCTGCCTCGTCCGCGTCCGCGAGGGAGCCGTGGAGGTCGGCGACCGGATTCGGCTGATGTCGAGCGGTGCAACCTTCGACGTGGAGGAGCTCGGCCACTTCACGCCCTCGGCGGAGAAGTGCCGGCGCCTGGCGGCGGGCGAGGTCGGGTACCTGTTCGCCAACATCAAGGCGCTCCACGAGACGCGGATCGGCGACACCATCACCCACGACCGCAGGCCGGCGGACGAGCCGCTGCCCGGGTTCGTCGAGGCCAAGCCCGTGGTGTTCGCCGGGCTGTACCCCGTGGACTCGGCCGACTACCAGGACCTGCGCGACGCCCTGGACAAGCTCCGGCTCAACGACGCCTCGTTCACTTACGAGCCCGACACCTCCCAGGCGCTGGGGTTCGGGTTCCGGTGCGGGTACCTCGGTCTCCTCCACATGGAGATCGTCCAGGCACGGCTCGAACGGGAGTTCGGGCTCGACCTGATCACCACGGCGCCCGGTGTCCGGTACCGCGTCCGGACCACGACTGGCGAGACCGTCTGGGTGGACAACCCCAAGGACCTCCCCCCAGCCGGTTCGATCGACACCATCGAGGAACCGGTGATCCTGGCGACGATCATCACCAGGGACGACTCGGTGGGGCCGATCCTCAAGCTGTGCGAGGAGCGCCGGGGAGAGCAGAAACGCCTGGAGTACGTCGGCGCACAGCGGGTCCTGATCGAGTACCGGCTTCCCCTCGCCGAGGTGGTCCTGGACTTCTACGACCGGCTCAAGACCGTCTCCAGGGGGTACGCCTCGTTCGATTATCAGCTCGAGGGGTACGAGGCGGCGGACCTCGTCAAGCTCGACGTCCTGGTCAACGGAGAGCCGATCGACGCGCTCTCGATCATCGTCCACCGGTCGAAGGCGTACCACCGCGGACAGGCGCTGGTCTCCCGGATGAAGGAAGTCATCCCGAGGCAGCTGTACGAGGTGGTCATCCAGGCGGCGATCGGCCGGAAGGTGATCTCCCGCGCCGTGGTCAAGGCGCTTCGCAAGAACGTCTTGGCGAAGTGCTACGGTGGGGACGTGACGCGGAAGAAAAAGCTGCTCGAGAAGCAGAAGGAAGGCAAGAGGCGCCTCAAGAAGGTCGGGAGAGTCGAGGTCCCGCAGGAGGCGTTCCTCGCCGTGCTCAAGGTGGAGGGCTCATGAGACGTTCCGCAGCCCGGGAGTACTACGAGGCGATCCTGGTGGCCGTGATCCTTGCCCTTTTCGCCAGGACGTTCGTCTTCGAGAACTTCAAGATCCCATCGGGATCGATGGAGGACAACCTCCTGATCGGCGACCACCTGGTGGTCAACAAGTTCATCTTTGCCCCCCACCTCGACACGCCGCTTCACCGGCTGCTACCGTACCGGGCGCCCAGACGGGGCGACGTCGTCGTGTTCAAGTACCCGGAGGACCCGCGCCGGGACTTTATCAAACGGTGCGTCGCCGTGGCCGGCGATATCGTCGAGATCCGGAACAAGCAGCTCTACCTCAACGGAGAACCCCAGGAGGAGCCGTACGTCGTCCACAAGGACCCGTTCGTCTGGCCCAACTCGCCGTCGGTGCGGCCGAGCCAGCGGCTGAGGGACAACTTCGGCCCGTTCATGGTCCCACCCGGCACGATCTTCTGTCTCGGAGACAACCGGGACAACTCGCTGGACTCGCGGTTCTGGGGGCCGGTTCCCCTGACCTACGTCAAGGGACGGGCCGTCCTCATCTACTGGTCGTTCGAGGCACCCCGGAACGACTGGCAGTGGCGCGGCCTGGGCCACCGGCTCAAGCAGCTTGCCGACGTCTTCGTCCACTTCTTCACCAAGACGCGCTGGGGCCGGACGTTCAAGCTGATCCGGTGATCCTCGCTCCCCGGGGGCCGTCCGATGGGGTATACTTGGCAGACTTGATCCCACCTCTTGGGACCGGGGAGGCGAACATGACCGGATGGTTCGGACAGCGGGGCGAGTCGAAGATCGGGTGTATCGTGGCGCTCGTGCTCTTTGCGGCCGCAGTTCTCGTGGCGGTGAAGACGGTGCCCGTCATGGTCAACGTCGGGGAGTTCCAGTCGGAGATCACGGCCCAGGCCGAGCGGGCCGGGCTGCCGCGCCACACCGACAAGTACATCCGCTCCCACCTTCTCGCGAAGGCCGAGGAGCTCCATCTGCCGGTGCTGCCAGAGGCGATCAAGATCACGCGCCGCAAGAACGACATCACGATCCACGTGGAGTACGACCTCGACCTGGACTACGGGTTCTACACCTACCACTGGCACAAGGTCCACAACGTCGAGCGTCCGCTGTTCTGAGCGTTCTCAGGGGCGCCGCGCCAGAGGCGGCACGAGCTCGCCCGCGGCGATCGCCACGCCGTCGAGGACCGAGTGTGCGCCGATCCGCGCCCCGGGGCCCACGGTGGTCCCTCGCCGCAGGACGACCCCGGGCTCGAGTACGGCGTCCCGGCCCACGGTGCAGCCCGGCTCCACCCGGGTGGTGGCCGGGTCGATCACGGTCACACCCGACGCCATCAGCGCGTCCAGAACCCGCCGGTTGAGGACCGAGGCCACCAGCGCGAGGTCGGCCCGGTCGTTGACGCCGAGCATCTCGTCGGGGTCCTCGAGCTCCACGGCTGCCACGGTCTCCCCGTCCCGGCGCAGCAGGGCGATCAGGTCGGTCAGGTAGTACTCGCCCTGGGCGTTCTCCGGGACGAGCGCGCCGAGGCGCGCCTCGAGCCTCTCGGTCCGGAAGGCGTAGGTCCCTGCGTTGACCTCGGCCACGGCGAGCTCCGCCGGACCCGCGTCCCGGGCCTCGACGATCCTGTCGAGGGAGCCGGCAGGCCCACGGATCACGCGCCCGTAGGCGCCGGGCTCCTCCAGCACCGCCGTCAGCACCGCGGCCGACGCGCCTGCATCCACCGTCTCCACGAGCCGGGCGAGGGTGCCGGACCGGAGGAGCGGAACATCGCCGGACAGGACCACAACGGCCCCAGCCCCCGGGGGCACGCCGCCGAGCGCCACCCGCAACGCGTCGCCGGTGCCGAGCTGGGGCTCCTGCACGACGGTGACGACGCCGGTCCCTTCGAGGTGTGCGGCCACGCGATCCCGCCCGTGTCCGAGGACGACCACCACGTCGCGGGGTTCCGCGATCTCGAGGGCCCGGTCGAGCACGTGGTCGATCAGCGGTCGTCCCGCGAGCTCGTGGAGGACCTTGGGGAGATCCGAGCGGAGCCTCGTCCCCTTCCCGGCGGCGAGCACGGCGACGGCCCACCTCACCGCGGCGTGCTCCGGGTGCGTCGGGCCGTCGGGTCGGTCATGGGAGCTCCCGCTACCGGCGGCGCAGCTCGTACAGGACCTGCTTGGCGACGGCCTTCAGCGTCTCGAAGACGCCCATCCCCTCTATCGCCACGGCCTCGAACGTCGGCTCCCCCTTGATGTTGAGCTGGCGGTACATCTCATCGACCGGCACCGCCGTTGGGAGGTCCCGCTTGTTGAACTGGAGGACGTAGGGGATCGTCTTGAGGTCGAACCCGTTCTCCTTGAGGTTGACCTCGAGGTTGCGGAGGGACTCGATGTTCGCGTCCATCCGCGCCTCCTGGGAGTCTGCGACGAACACCACGCCGTCGACGCCCTTGAGGATGAGCTTCCGGCTGGCGTCGTAGAACACCTGACCGGGGACCGTGTACAGGTGGAACCGGGTCTTGAACCCGCGCACCGAACCCAGGTCGAGCGGCAGGAAGTCGAAAAACAGCGTCCGGTCGGTCTCGGTCGCCAGGGAGATCAGCTTCCCCTTCTGCTGGGGGTTCGACTTCTCGTAGATGTACTGGAGGTTGGTCGTCTTCCCTCCGAGACCGGGACCGTAGTACACGATCTTGACGTTGATCTCGCGGGCGGCGTAGTTGATGAAGCTCATTCGGAGAACAGTGCGTCGATGTCTTCGTCAGTGATCTCGGCGAACGGGGAGGCGATCTCCTCCGCACCCTGCTCACGGGCCTTGTCGATCATCTGGTTGAGAACGCGCTCGATCTCGGCCGCCGCCTTCCGAACCCTGAGGCGCACCAGACCGAGAGACGACCGCTCGTCGAAGATGACCACCAGGATCAACCGCTGTCCGACGATCGAGATGTGGATGTTGTCCTTCTTGCCCTCGTGGAACAGGATCGAGAACTCCTTCTCGCCGATCAGCTTCGCCAGGCCGTCCGTCGCAGCGACGTTCCCGGCGGTCAGTGAGGCGAGGGATGTCGCGTCGACCTGCTCCATCTCGCCGGCCCCCGCGATCTGCTGCCCGTTCTTGTCCACGAGAAAAACGAGCTTCGCGCTCGCATCGACACGAAGGCGAGCCAGGATCTGGCTGATCCTCTGGAACTCATCCTCGTACATGACCAAGCCGACTTCCACCGTCGCGCCTCCTCCCGTCGATCCCGTTCTAGCACACTGGATCGCGGCAGACAAGAGTACACCGGATCGTCCTGGATGGGAAACCGCGGCAACCCCTCGTGGCCGTTGGCCTCCTGGGCCCTCGCCGAGACTGCTCCATCGGAACCAGCCACTGGCACGGACGAAGGCCATCGAGGCCGCCGGGATCGCCATCGCGCTGGCTGCGCACGTGAGGCCGTCGCGCCGGCCGGGGAGCCAGCGCAGGCCCCGCCAACGACCGCGGTACCGTCACAGGCACGCTCCTGGTAACGGCTCAGAGTCTCACCGAGTTGGAGCACACCCTGGCCACCCGTGTCCGTCCACAACACTGTTCCCCGCTCCCGAGGCAGACAGCATCCCCTTCGCCCGGTCCCCAGGAGCGAGCAACGCGATGCCCCGGTACACGTTTCGGAGAACCCACACCCTTCACGATTCGGGGTCGCTCTTGCCGGCAGATCCCGGGGACGGAAGGAGAGTGTTCCCAGCGAGCGCCCAACCCACACGCCCTCCCAGGGACGAGCGAAGCGATGTCCCGGCTGACGTTTCAGAGAACCACCGACCTTCACGATCGGGACTGTCCTTTCAACGAGTCCAACCCACCGATCGAAACGAAGGACCTCCCACGGGGTGCCCCACTCACCCGCCCGCCCAGGGACGAGCGGAGCAATGTCCTGGCTGGCGCTCCTGAGAACCAGGCCCGTCACGATCGGGACTGTCCCCACAACGGAGCCCTCCACCATCCAGCGATCGAGCGCCCCACGAGGAACGGGCCGGCGTGGGGGCGGGGGCGGTCCGGTGACGGAGGCGAGGGCAAGCCCCGGGACGGCCGTCGGGACGCCGAACGCAGGCGGCTTGGCCCGACCGGGCGGGTGGGTTGGGGGAAGGGTAAGTCGCCGAGTACGGCGTATCCGGCGAGCCGTCCCGGGGTGCAGCCCGAGCCGCAGGAGCCGGGGCGCACACGCCCCCACGGCCCCGGGGAGCGCAGCGACCCGGGGGAGCCGCG
>JAMOVQ010000037.1 GCA_027067575.1 Thermoanaerobaculia bacterium
GATCGAGGGCAGCTCGTAGACCGGATCGCCCTTGCCCTGGTCCACGACGGAGCCGTAGGCCAGCACCGAACCCGAGACGACCCGGATCTCCAGGTACGCCTTGCTGACCGGTCCCGCGCCGAAACGGTCGAGAACCGCGTTGAGCTGGGTGACCTCGCCGGGAGCCAGGGTCACCCGGTACGGGTTCCCGAGCGGGTTACCGGACACATCGCGGGCGACAAGGTCCACGGTGCTCGCCTCGCCGGACAGGTTGTTCATCAGCCCGAGGTTGGTCCGGAAGGCGCTGTCCTGGCGCGGCATGGCGAGGACACCGACGTTGTCGGGAGTCAGCACCTGATCCGGACCCATCGCCGGGATGTTCTGGCCGAAAGTGCCGCTCGGGATCAGGTTGTAGGTCCGCCCCGCCACCAGGACCGGCTCATCCGACCGGACGATGATGCTGGCCGCACCGGTTGTCTTTCCGAAGAGCGATTGCATGATGTCCTCGGCACCAAAGCAGTTGTGGGGGGGGAGGTAGAACTGCACCGTCTGAGTGCCACCCCCAGTGCCCCGTTCCACCATCTGCAGTTCGACCGTGGCCGTGCTTCCGCCCGGGTTGAGGAAGACGCTGTCACTGACCCAGTTCGTGCCGGCACCCCCGGGAACCTTGGCCATGCCCATCAGAACGACCGGCTCCGTGCTCCTCGGGACGCTCACCACCGGCCGGTAGATCGGGTCACCGGTGCTGAAGTCCACCTCCGAGAGGTACGCGGCGAACGTCCCCGTCGCGGTGAGCTCCGCCCAGGCGAGATCCACGTTGGTTGCGCCCACGTCGTGCAGGACCTGGGTACGCTGGATGTACTCCCGCGGCTCCAGGGTGTACGTCTTCGACGATCCGATCTGTGTTCCCGCGGCGTCCATGAACCGGACGGTCACATCGATCGAACGGTCCTCCATGTTGACGAGACCAAGGTTGCTCCGGTAAGAGGCGTTTTCCACAAGCCCCTCGAGGTAGACTTTGGCGCCCGGCCCCACGAGCTGGCCCACCGGAATGTCCGGGATGAACTGGCCGAACGTCCCGCCGGTGACCGAGTTGAACGTCCGGGACGCGACGGCCAGCGGCTCGTTCGAGGTGATGACGAGCGCCGCAGCACCACTCGTGATGCCGAAGAGATCCGACAGGACGTCAGCGCTCCGCAGCATCGCCCCGGCGCCCAGGTGGCGCGACACCACGGTTGGGTTGGGGTTGGCCCGGTCCCGGAGCAGGGCGGCGATCTGGACATCGGCCGGGCTCTTTCCGACGTTGACGAGGACGAGATCGCTCGACCAGTTCGTGCCGGCGACGCCAGCCGCCCTGGCCGAGGCCGGCACGAGGTACTCGTAGGCCGGTGTGTCCGTGGCGGGACTGAACGAGACTTCCAGATCGTACGGGCCCGTGTCGTCATCACCGTACTCGTTGACGCGGACGGCGTACCACCCGCCGGCGGGCAGGGACACCGTCACCCGTGCGTTGTACCCGTTCCCACTGTCGTCGTCCGACGCCAGCACCAGCCCGGAGGCGTCCAGGATCGCGATCCGGGTATCCATCGAGCCGGTGGTCTCGAACGTGTAGTCCCCGCCCTCCGTCGTGGTCAGGCCGTAGTAGTCCACGTCCCCGGGACAGTCGAACGCCCCGTGGTACGTTCCGGGGCCCTGGAGCTTGCTCGCCCGTCCGGGCGAGTCGTTCCCCGGGTCGCCGCCGCACCCTCCGCCACAGCCAGTGACGACGAGCCCGTAGTCGCCGGTGTTTCCGCTGTACTCGTCGACCTGTACGTAAACGGGTGACCCCGCCGTCAGCTGGACCGTTGCCTGGGCGTTGAGCCCGGTTCCGCTGTCGTCGTCGAACGCCAGGACGGCGCCCGAGGCGTCCTCGACCCAGAGCCTCGTGTCCATCTGTCCGGTGGTCTCGAACCCGTAGGCTCCGCTGGTGGACGGCGTGAAGACGAAGTAGTCGGTGTCCTGGGCGCAGTGGAACCGGTCGTCATGAGTGCCACAGCCCGGCAGCGTCGTGGCGTGGGCCGGGTCGTCGTTCGGGGTCTCGCCCCCGCAGCCGCCGGAGGAGCAGCCGGAGATGGAGAGGGTGTACCCGAACGTCCCGCCGCCGATCCCGGCTTCGACGCTCACGTGGTAGCGGTCCCCGTCGGTGAGGGAATGGGAGATGGCGAGGTCCTGGGGACCTGCGATAACGTTCCCCACATCGTCATAGAGCGTGAGGAGGAAGCTTGCGCCCGCCGTGACCTCGAACCGGTAGGTTCCCGAGCTCTGTGCGGTGAAGGAGAAGTAGTCGATGTCGTTCGTGCAGTTGATCGCATCGGAGATGGTGCCGCACCCCGCCAGGGGCGTCGCCGTCCCGATGGTGTCGTTTCCGGGATCGCCGGGGCAGCCGCCGGAGGAGCAGCCGGAGATCACGAGCTGGTAATTGAACGGCGGATCGTTGGTCGAGCGAGGTGCGACCTTGATGAAGTACACCGATCCGGAGGACAGGTTTCCGCTGACCGATCCCAGATCGCGGTCGAGCTCCGTGCCGGAGGCATCGAGGAGGTACAGATAGAGGGCAGAGCTGCCGGTTCCCGTGAAGGTAAAGGAGCCGTCGTTGGGCGCCGTGAAGCGGTAGACGTCGAGATCGGAGGCACAGTCGAGCGCTGCGCTGACAGTGCTGCAAGATGATCCGATGTCGGTGGCATGCGCCGTGTCGTCGTTGCCGGGATCGTTGCCGCAGGAGCCTGAAGAGCACCCGGAGATGACGAGGGCGTAGTCGCCGGTGGCGTCGTTCCCGTATTCGTTGACGGCGATGGAATACTTCGTCCCGGCGGTCAGTGTGTGGACGATCTTCGCGTTGGAGCCTGAGCCGGAGTCGTCGTCGGAGGCGATGGCGTCGCCGTTGGCGTCGTAGAGCCTGAGCTCGGTGTCCGTGGAGCCTGTCGTCTCGAAGGTGAAGGAGCCGCTGTTCGGGGCGGTGAGCCAGTAGTAGTCGAGGTCGCCGGCGCAGTCGATGGCGGCGCTGGTGGTGCCGCAGCCGGAGAGCGGTGTGGCGTCGGCGAGGTTGTCGTTGCCGGGATCGTTGCCGCAGGAGCCTGAGGAGCAGCCGGAGATGGACAGCGTGTAGTCGAAGATCTGGCCGGCGGTGTCCGGCTCGACCTTGATGTAGATCTGGGCGTTCGCGGTGTACGTCCGGGTGATGGTATTCGAGTTCTGGGTGGCCCAGCTCGACCCGTTTCCGACGCTGACGATGGTGGTGTTGACGGCGCTCACCGAGAACGTGTACGAACCGTCGGCGGGGATCCGGAACGCGTAGATGTCCACGTCGTCGGTGC
>JAMOVQ010000038.1 GCA_027067575.1 Thermoanaerobaculia bacterium
TCCAGGACGTGCCAGTGGACGTCGTGCCGGCCCATGGCCCGCTCCAGCGCCTGCCACAGCTCCCGGTGGGCGACCGGTTTCCCGTCGCGGGTGGTCCAGCCCCGGCGCTTCCAGCCGCCGAGCCACGCGGTCGCCCCGCGGGCGAGGTAGTCCGAGACGGTGTAGAGGTGCACCCTACTCGGCTTCTTGAGCGCCTCCAGCGCCCGGATCGCGCCGAGGATGTGGAGCCGGTTGCCCGAGGCGCCCGGGACGGTGCCGGAGAGGGTCCGGTCGTGCTCCCCCCAGACGAGGATCGCGCTCCACGCGCCCAGTCCCCGCTTCGCCGAGGCTGCCACGGCGAGCCAGGCGTGGACGGCCCCGGGATCGTCCACGGGGACCGTGTCGGAGGGAATCTGCGCCGACGCCAGCGCGTCGGCCCGCTCGTTCCACCGGTCGCCGGCGTGCCCCTTGACCCAGCGCCACCGGACGGTGTGGCGGCCCAGCTCCCGTGAGAGCCGCTCCCAGAGATCGCGGTTCCTGACGTCGGATTTCCCCGAGGTCTTCCACCCCGAGGCCCGCCACCGGGGCAGCCACTCGGTGATCCCCCGGCGGAGGTACTCGGAATCGGTGACGAGCTCGACCTCGTGGGGACCGTCGAGCGCGGCCAGCGCCTCGATGGCCGCCGTCAGCTCCATCCGGTTGTTGGTCGTCTCCGGCTCGGCCCCCGAGAGCTCCCGGGGAGGCTCGCCCTCTTCCAGGATCACGGCGCCCCACCCTCCGGGCCCGGGGTTCGGGCGGCACCCGCCGTCGGTGTAGATCGTCACGCGGCGCCGGGGGGCGCCCGCCGGCCGCTCACCCATCGATCACGGCGTCGATGGCGGCGGGGTCGGGCCCGAACGAGGCCCTGCCACCCTTCGCCACCACAGGGCGGCGGATCAAGTCGGGATGCTCGAGCATCAGGTCGATCAGCTTCGCCTTCGTGGGCAACCCCGCCTTGAGCCCGAGCTCGCGGTACGGCTTCGACCGCGTGTTGACGGCGGCCTTCAGGTTCCCCTCGTCGAGGTTCGCCTCGAGCAGCTCACGGGGCGGTGGGTCCTTCACGATGTCGCGCAGCTCGAACTCCACGCCCCGCTCCCGCAGGTGCGCGACCCCCTTCTTCGCGCTGGTGCACGTCTTCTTCCACCAGACCGTCACCATGCCGTCCTTCCCCATGTCACGGTCCCTCGAGCTGGATCGTGCGCCCACCGGCGTCCTCGAGCCACGCCGGGTCGCGGCGGGCACGGTCGAGCTGCTCCTGGAGCCTGCGGGCGTGGCTCCGTTCGAAGTCGACGAGCTTCTCCAGGAGGCGCCGGCCCGAGGCGTCGCGGGCGCGCCGCGCGGCCTCGGCGTAGACACGCTCGGCGATGTGCTCCTTCTCCACCGCGACCTCGAGGACCTGGACCACCGACATCCCGTCGTGGGCGTCGGGGCCAAAGATCCGCAGCCTCACGTCGGGGACGGCCGGCGGCTCGGCCGAGCCCGTGGCCTCCCGGTAGTAGTCGGCCAGCCACCGCTCGTGCTCCCGCTCCTGCGCCGCGAGCTCCTCGAACTCCTTGACGAGTTTCGGGTTCGTGACACGCCTCGCGAGCGAGTCGTACATGTCGTGCGCGTCCCTCTCCGCCCGGATGGCGATCCCGACGATCTCGAGCGCCGAAAGTTCGGGGTCGATCATGCTCCCACCTCCTTGTGAAAAAAAGTATAATGCGCGGGCCGGCCGGAGCCAACCGGTGACGGGGGGTGGTCCGGGCCGCCGGGTGGCCGGCGGCGAGCGGGAAGGAAGGGGAGCTCATGAGGCAACCGGATGGGAGTTCGACGTTCCTCACCACGAGGGTCGACGCCATGCTGGGATGGGTCAGGAAGAACAGTCTGTGGCCCCTCCCGTTCGGCACGGCGTGCTGCGCCATCGAGTTCATGTCCGTCGTGTCGTCGCACTACGACCTCTCACGGTTCGGCGCGGAGGTCGTCCGTTTCTCGCCGCGGCAGGCGGACCTGATGATCGTGGCGGGAACCATCACGGACAAGATGGCGCCGGTGGTCCGCCGGATCTGGGAACAGATGGCCGAACCGAAGTACGTGATCTCCATGGGTGCCTGCGCCTGCACCGGCGGGTTCTACCGGGCCTACCACGTGGTCCAGGGGGTGGACGAGTTCATCCCGGTGGACGTCTACGTCCCCGGGTGCCCGCCGACGCCCGAGGCGCTGATGCACGGCGTGCTCAAGCTCCAGGAGATGATTCAACGGGGGGAGACCCAGTATGACCGTCTCAAGCGTGAAGAGCGAGTCGCGGACGTCGCTGCCGAGTGAGGCCCTGGACGCCGTCGAGGGCGTGACGCTGCGGGACGCCCGTGACGGGCACGCCGAGGTCGTCACGGACCGGAGCCACGTGCTCGAGGTCCTCCGGACGCTGCGGGAGGACCCGGCGCTGGACTGCGACCTGCTGCTCGACGTCTGCGGGGTGGACTACCCGGACCGCGAGGCACGGTTCGAGGTGGTCTACCACCTGAAGAGCCTGAAGAAGGGGCACACCGTCCGGGTCAAGGTCCCCCTCGGGGAGGACGACCCGGTGCTGCCTTCCGCCTACGGAATCTGGAAGGCCGCGGACTGGTTCGAGCGCGAAGCGTTCGACATGTTCGGGATCCGGTTCGAGGGCCATCCCGATCTGCGGCGGATCCTGACCCACGCCGGGTTCCAGGGACACCCCCTCCGGAAGGACTACGACCCCGCCCAGCGGTGGCTGCTGGAGGAGTCCGAAATCATGGCCCCGGCGTGGGCGAGGGAGGAGAGGGAGGACGAGGACCGGTTCGAGACGCAGGTCCTCAACCTGGGGCCGTCCCACCCGGCGACCCACGGCACCCTCCGCACCATCGCCCGGCTCGACGGCGAGTTCATCGAGGAGGCAGACTGCGAGATCGGGTACCTCCACCGCTGCTTCGAGAAGATGGCGGAGACCCACGGCTGGCAGCAGGTGATCCCGTACACCGACCGCCTCAACTACTGCTCCAGCATGATGAACGGCGTGGGGTACGCCCTGACCGTGGAGCGGATGCTGGGGGTCGAGGCGCCCCCTCGGGCCCAGGCGATCCGCGTGATCCTCTCGGAGTTTTCGCGGATCATGGACCACGCCGTCTGCCTCGGGGCCAACCTCGTGGACCTCGGGGCGCTGACCAACTTCTGGTACTTCTTCCAGATCCGGGAGGAGATCTACGCGCTCCTGGAGTCGTGCGCCGGCGGCAGGCTGACGGTCTCCTACGCGCGCATCGGCGGGCTGGCCCACGACGTACCCGTGGATTTCGT
>JAMOVQ010000039.1 GCA_027067575.1 Thermoanaerobaculia bacterium
CCGCGGCGGGAGGGCACCCGGCTGTACAGGTGGTACCAGGTGTCCACGTGGGAGAACTTGAGACGGGGCATCCGGGGCATGGTGCGCCTCCTTTGGATTGTGATGGGAACAGGGTAGGGCGGGGAGGGGAGGTTGTCAAGAGAAAAACAGTGTCCCTTTATTGGCGCTATTGGCGTTATCGCTGAGGTCGAGGCGACGGCTGGGGTTAGGGGTGGGTGAGGGCGCGGTACAGGCCTGCGCCGTTCATCTCCATGGGGCAGGCGCGGCGGTACGCGTCGATGGCTGCCTCGTCGGCTCCCAGCGCGATCAGCCGTTCCCGATCGAGGCGGTCGAGGGCGGCGGTCAGCGCCGCTATGTCACCGCCGTTCGTGACGACTCTGGTCGCTTCGGCGAGCCAGGCGTGGAGCGCCTCCTCCAACCGGTGCAGGTGGTCCTCCGGGTCGTCGAAGATTCCGAAGTGTGTGAGGAGGAGCCGCCTGGGCTGCACCGAACGAAGGGTCCGGACGCTTTTCAGCCAGGTGGGGATGTCGATGTCCGGCGGCGGCGTGGGCGGCACGACGTGGTGCCACCCGGGCAGCCGGATACCGCCCACGTCCCCCGTGGCGAGATCATCGCCGATCTTCCACGCCACGTGGTGCCGGGCGTGGCCGGGCGTGTGGAGCGCCTGGACACGGAGGCCGCCGACCTCCACAAGCTCACCGTCCCCCACGGTCCTCAGACGCTCGGCCGGAACCGGGACCATCGTTCCCCACAGCATGTCCATCAGGTCGCCGTAGATCCGCCCTGCGCTGGCCAGGAGTCGCGAGGGGTCGGCCATGTGACGGGCGCCGGCCGGGTGGACCGCGACGAGCGCCCCCGTGCGGCGGGAGAGTTCCCCCGCCGCCCCTGCGTGGTCCAGGTGCACATGGGTGACGAAGACGGCCCGGAGGTCGCCAAGGGAGAACCCCGCGGCCTCCACACCACGCTCCAGCGTACCCAGCGTGCTCCCGGGCCCCGACTCGAGCAGCACGAAGCCGCCCTCGGGGCACGGCACGAGGAAGGAGGCGATGACCTCGGGCCTGCCGAGGTGCTCCAGGTCGAGAACCGTGATACCGTCCATGGACCGATTCTACGCCGGCCCGTAGAGGAGAGCGTCCGCGGAACAGGACCCTCCCGGTGGTATGATCCGGCCATGGCACGTCGACTCCGCACCGCCTTCGTCGTGTTCCTCCTCATGGCGGGCACTGTGTTCGCCGCTCCCCGGTCAGCCCGTCTGACCGTGCTCCACACGTCGGACCTGCATGGCAGCGTGCTGCCGTGGGACGACGCGGCCGACCGGCCGGCCCGGGGCTCCCTGGCCCAGGTGGCCACGGTGGTCGCCCGGGTCCGGAAGGCGGTGGATCACCCGGTCCTGCTCTTCGATTCGGGCGACGCGCTCCAGGGGACGCCCCTCGAGCTGTTCACCCACGTCCGGTGGCAGCGGCCCAGCCCAACGATCGGCGCCATGAACCGGATCGGGTACCTCGCCATGGCCGTGGGCAACCACGAGTTCAACTTCGGCCTCCGGCTGCTCGACGATGCCCGGAAGCAGGCCCGGTTCCCGTTCCTCTCGGCCAACGTCATCGACGAGGCGACGGGGAAGCCCCGGTTCCGGCCGTACATCGTCCTCGAGCGCGAGGGGATCCGGATCGGCGTGCTCGGCCTGACGACGCCCAACATCCCGGGGTGGGAGATGCCGGACCACTACCGGGGGCTCTCCTTCGAGCCGATGGACGAGGCGGCGCGGAAGTGGGTGCCGATCCTCCGCGGCACGGAGCGGTGCGACCTCGTGATCGTGCTGGCCCACACGGGGTTCGAACGGGATCCGGAAACCGGGAGGCCCGAGGGCGGCGATGTCGAGAACTTCGCATGGCGTCTCGCTCACGTCCCGGGAATCGACCTGCTGCTGACCGGCCACACCCACCGGAACATCCCGCCCCGCATGCTCGACGGCGTCATCGTCTCCCAGCCCGGGAGCCACGCACGGTTCGTCACCCGGATCGACCTCGAGATGACCCGGAAACATGGGCGGTGGTCCATCGCACACTGGAGCGGCGAAAACATTCCGGTCCGGGACGTGCCGCCGGATCCCGGGATCGAGGCCGCGTTCCGGGAGGATCACGAGCGACTCGTGGCCGAGCTCGAGCGCCCCGTCGGCCAGGTCGTCCGGGACGTCACGGTGAAAGGGTGCCGCCTCCACGATTGTGCGGCACTCGACCTGATCCACGCCGTACAGCTCGAGGCTTCCGGGGCCCAACTGAGCCTTGCCTCCTTGCTGACGGACCGCACGCCGGATCTCCCCGCGGGACCCGTGACGTGGCGGTGGGTGTACGCACTTTACGTCTACCCCAACACCCTGGTTGCTGTCCGCCTGACGGGACGGCAGGTCCTGGACCTCCTGGAGCATTCCGCCCGGTTCTACGATGGGATCGACTGCTGTCCCGGACCGGGATGCGTCGTCCTGACCGACCCCAACGTCCGGCACTACAACGTCGATACCATCGAGGGACTGACCTACCGGATCGACCCCACGGCCCCCGAAGGACACCGTATCCGGGACGTTCGCTACGAGGGTCGTCCGCTCGCCCCCGATGCGAGTTTCACACTGGTCTGCAACAACTACCGGGCCGCCGGTGGCGGGGGCTTTCCTCACCTGCAGGACGCGCCAGTGGTCTGGAGGAGCTCGAGGAGCGTAACCGAGCTGATCGGCGAGTACCTGGAGCGGCACCGGCCGTGGCTCGCACTGGCGGACGGAAACTGGTATCTTGCGCCTCCGCTGACCGGCGCCCGTCGCTTGCCAGCGGAAACGGGAGCCGATAAAGTATCGCCGTGACCTGGCATCGTCCGGTTGAGAGGGAATCACGATTCAGGGGAAACATCCCCGGGGAGGAAGGAAGATGACATTCGAGGCAAGGAGGAGTTTCGCGTGGCTCGTCGCAGGGCTGCTGCTCCTGGCGCCGGCCGCGGCCCTGGCCCAGTCCAACGCGGTGACGGGCCAGATCTTCGGCACGGTGACCGACCCGGACGGCGGTGTCCTGCCTGGCACCACCGTCGAAGTGAGGAACGTCGAGACGGGGCTGGTCCGGCGGGCGATCGCCGATGCCAGCGGTTTCTACCGGATCGACCTGCTCCCGTCCGGCACCTACGACGTCAAGGCGACGATGGACGGCTTCAAGACCGAGATCCAAAAGGGCGTGCGCGTCACCCTCGGCTCGGCGATCCGCGTCGACTTCAAGCTGTCGCTCTCCGCCGTCAAGGAGGAGATCGTCGTGACGGCCCAGGCCCCCGTGGTGGAGACGAGCAACCCGAGCATCGCCGCCGAGGTCAGCTCGGAGCAGATCGCCAACCTGCCGCTCAACGGCCGTGACTTCACGGACTTCATCGCCCTGACGCCGGGCGCCATCCCCGATTCCGTCGGGAGGACCCACATCAGCGGCATGCGGGGCATCCAGAACTCGTTCAACATCGACGGTGCCAACGACCAGTCGACGTTCTTCGGCGAGGAGCGGGGCGGCACACGGCCGCCGTTCACCTTCTCCCAGGCCGCGATCAAGGAGTTCCAGGTCATCTCCTCGTCGTACAGCGTCCAGTTCGGCAACGCGTCGGGCGGTATCATCAACGCCATCACCAAGTCCGGTACCAACGAGTTCAAGGGCGAGGCGTGGTACTACTACCGTGACGAGAGCTTCGTCGGCGACGACGCCCTGGGCAATCCGGCCACCGACTTCGACCAGCAGCAGTTCGGTGCTGCCATCGGTGGTCCGATCATCAAGGACAAGCTGCACTACTTCGTGTCGTACGACGGCCAGCGGTTCACGACGCCGACCTACCGGACGTTCTACAACTTCCCGACCAACCGGATCGCCGAGTGGGAGGCCCTGACCGGCCTCAGCTACGCCAACGAGGTCGGGAAGATCGACCAGACCAACGACCAGGACGTCTTCCTGGCCAAGGTCGACTGGCAGCTCAACGAGAACAACATCCTGACGTTCCGGGACAACTACTCGGACAACGAGGGTGAGAACCTGACCAACCGGTACCGTACCTCCGGATGGTCCAACAACGGACTCGAGGAGAACAAGTTCAACTCCGCGGTGCTGACCTGGAACTCGGTGTTCTCGGAGAACGTGTTCAACGAGGCGCTTCTCCAGTACTCCAAGGAGGAACGGCCGCGCACCGCCAACATCACCTCGATCCCGGAGGTCCGGATCGGCCGGACCTACGAGGGCGTCTTCGGGCAGAACAACTTCCTCCCGAACTGGCTGGACGAGGAGCGGTGGCAGTTCATCGACAACCTGACCTGGTACGTCGGTGACCATACCCTGAAGTTCGGTGTCAACCTCGACATGGTCGAGTACGACGACGGATTCTTCCGTTACGGTGGCGGCCACTACTTCTACTCCGACTGGGACGCCTTCTTCGCCGGTGAGCCGGACTACTACACCCAGGCGTTCTCGAACTACAACGGCGCCGTCAAGTTCGACACCGGGTTCTACTCGGGCTACATCCAGGACGAGTGGCGCTCGAACCCGAACTTCACCCTGACCTTCGGCCTGCGGTACGACCTCCAGGACCATGACGATCCCAAGGAGACCAACCCACTGTTCCCGCAGACCGGGAAGATTCCGGACGACACCGACAACATCGCGCCGCGCGTTGGATTCGCCTGGGACATCGCTGGCGACGGCAAGCAGGTCCTGCGCGGTGGCATCGGCTACTTCTTCGACCGCAGTCCGACGCTGCTCGACGCCAACGCCATGCTGGCCAACGGCGTCCGGGTGGTCCGGATGACGGTCTACTGCGACAGCGGCGACTGCCCGAGCTTCCCGGAGCGGATCAGCGATCCTTCCGGCATGAGCGGCGGCCGCCCCGACATCTACGTCTTTGCGCCGAACTACGAGAACCCGGAGACGCTCCGGATGTCCATCGGCTACGAGCGTGAGGTCGCTCCGGACTTCTCCATCGGCGTGGACCTGATCTACTCGGAGACCAAGAAGCTCGAGCGGAAGATGGACCTCAACCTCGCGCCCGACGGCGGCGAGACCGTGGACGGCCGGCCGACCTACCAGACCCGGGCGAACTACCCGGACTTCAACAAGATCGTCCAGTTCACCTCCGACGCCCGGGCCAACTACAAGGCGCTCGTCCTCAAGGCTCGCAAGCGGTTCTCCCACGGCTGGATGCTCGATGCGTCCTACACCTACAGCCGGGCCCGCGACAACGACTCCAACGAGCGGTCCGTTTCCTCCCGGTCCAACTTCCCCGAGGACCAGTACAACATCGACGCCGATTGGGGACCGTCTGCGTTCGACGTCAAGCACAAGTTCGTCATGTCCTCCACCATGGACCTCGGTCTCGGCTTTACCTGGTCCACCATCGTGTCGGTCCGTTCCGGGTTCCCGTTCACGGCGACCCAGTACTACGACGCCAACCATGACCGGTACTACAACGATCGTGCGACGGTCCAGCTGCCTGATGGCACCTGGTACCACTACCGGCGCAACTCGTTCCGCCAGCCGTGGTTCCACAATGTGGACATGCGGCTCTCCAAGATCTTCACACTCGGCGGAGACTACGAGATCGAGCTGATCGCCGAGGTGTTCAACCTGTTCGACAACGAGAACTGGCGGACCACCCGGACCCAGCTCCTCGACCGGCACGGCGACATCCGGGACGACTTCGGCAAGAAGACCGACCCCGGAAACCCGCGCCAGTTCCAGGTCGGCGTCAAGTTCCGGTTCTGACCGGATCGAGACACGATCCACCACGGCGGGGCCTCGGCCCCGCCGTTTTTTCGTCGGGCGTGCGACCTCGGGCCGATGCCTGCGAACCTCGTTCGAGCCTCCCTACCGGCAGCGCGTCCGCACCAGCATAAGGACCGCAGCAAGAAGGCTAGCACCAGCCACCCACCGCCCTCAGTTCCGCACGGATCCCCAGCGGACGATCCGCCTTGCCCGTCGAGGGCCGAGCGAAGCGGCGTCCCGGCCTGCCACCCCCACCAGGACGAAGCCGATCACGATCGGGACTGCCCCGTCGGTGCAGCACGAATTCAACACTGTCCCCTACTTCACTTTGGATGACGGGGACGTTCCGACGACGGAAGCGCGGGAAGAGCTCAACACTGTCCCCTTCTCTGGGGACGTGGGTGTGGGCCGGGGGTTGGCCGCTGGAGGAGTTGCCGGTCTGGATCAGTCCAGGAAGCGGCTCTCCCGCTCGAGGGCCTGACAGGCCTCGCAGAGCCCCTGGATCTGCAACGAGTAGAAGGAAGGCCGGAAGTTGTGTTCCTGGCAGATCTGCCGCTGCCGCTCATCCAGGGCGGGATCCCAGAACTCGATCACCTTCCCGCAGTGGGTGCAGACCATGTGGTCGTGGCGGCGGCCGGGTTGGACCTTCTCATAGAAGTAGTGCTCCTGCCCAAGCCGGCTCTTCCTGACCAGGCCGCACTGGACGAGAAGATCGAGGGTCCGGTAGATCGTCGCACGGGAGACCTTCTTCTTCTTCGCCTTCATCCGTGCCAGCAAGTCGTCGGCGTCGAGGTGCTCGTTGGTCGAGAAGATCTCGTCGAGCAGGGCGAGCCGCTCCTGGGTGACCTTGAGGTTGTTCTCCCTGAGGTACTGAATGAAGAGCTTCTGCGCCCGCTGGCTCAACGTCGCCATTCCCGGCCTCCCCGTCTCATCTTTCGTCCTCGAATCACGATAGGAGCGCTGAGACTCATTGTCAAGAAAGAGCAGCAAACCTACCGAACGGCTCCAACCGACGATCGGCCGTGGTGTGCAGGCCGGGGCCGCCCCTCGTCGAACGGCCCCACATCGGACCGTTCAGAGCCCCCAGCGCAGCCCCGCCACGAACCGGCGGCCCGGCGCCAGGTACCCGAGCACCTCCTCGTACGCCCGATCCGCGAGGTTGATCACCCGCAGCGTCAGATCGAGCGACTCCGCGATGCGCCATGCGACGGCGAGGTCCGCCGTGGCGAACCCTCCCGTCCGGACACGGTCGAAGGTGACCGGATCGATGTCGTCCCGGGCTCCGACGTACCGCAGAGTCAGGTCCCCCCGCAGCCGTGGGAGGAACCGGCCGGCCAGGGTGAGACTGCCGCTCAAGCCGGGGCGCCGCAGGAGATCGTTCCCGTCGCCGTCCTCCGTGTCGAGCCAGGTGACGGCGGCCTCGAGCCGCAGGTCCTTCCCGAACCGTTTCCCGAACCCAAGCTCGGCGCCGGTGATGTCCGCCTCGCCGACGTTGCCGAACCGGTAGGCCGCGTAGTCGAACTGGATCATGTCGTCGATGCTCGTGTCGAACAACGAAAGCCGCCAGTCGATGCCGTACCGCTCGCACGACCGCACGAGGCCAACCTCCCACGAGCTGGACCTCTCCGCGTCGAGGTCCGGGTTGCCCGAGTACGGGAAGTACAGCTCACCGACGCTGGGCTGGCGGAACGCCTCGCCGTACCCGGCGTCCAGCCGCCATCCACGGGCGAACCGCCACCCGACGGCCAGCCGGGGCGAGAGCTCCGATCCCCACTCGTCGGCGTCGTCCCAGCGCACCCCAACGATGACGGTGACCGCCTTGGACGCCGTCCACACGTCCTGGACGAACAGGCTGGACGTGTTGGTCTCCCTCCCGTCCAGGTTCGTGCCGAACACCGAACGATCGTCCACGGTGTCGCTGCGCCACTCCAGCCCCCAGGACAGGTCGCTGTCTCCAAGGTGGTGATGGCTGACGGCCCGGAGGGAGTCCGTGTCCGCGTCGGTGTCCGAGGCCGTGAACCCCCAGGGGTCGTCCGGATCGCGGAACGAGAAGCCCCGGTCCACGTGGGAGGCGACGAGCTCCACACTCCACCGTTGGGAGAGCCCGAGGGTCAGGGGGAGAGCGAAGACCGTCTGGTCCGAGGACTGGTGGCGGTTCGGCGTCGGCGAGGCGCCGGTGAACGGGATCTCCACTTCCGCCGAGAGGTCCTGGACCACGAGGGCCACACGGCTGCCGCGCCCCCAGGAATACCCCGCGTCCAGCAGCCACTGGTCCGTGGAGAAATCCGAGTTCGGCAGCCCCTGGTCGGCCTCCCGGTGGAAGCCCGAGACCAGGACGTCCGTTCGCCCGTCGCCCCACGAGACGGTCCCCTCGGCCCGGGCCCAACCGTCCCCTCCGCCTTCAAGGGCGATCTCCGCACCGATGCCGTTCCCACCGCGGCGCGGCACGACGTCGACCACGCCGCCCACGGCATCGGCGCCCCACAGCGCCGAGTAGGGGCCGCGGACGATCTCGATCCGTTCCACGCCGGCCGTCACGAGCTGGCTGAAGTCGTATCCGCCGAAGTAGGGCGAGTTGAGGCGGACGCCATCGAACAGGACCAGCGTGTGGTTGGAACCGGTACCCCTCGTGAAGACCGAGGTGACCGTGCCTTCCGCACCGGACCGCATCACCGTCACGCCGGGTACCTGGCGGAGCAGGTCGGCCACGGTGTCGGCGCCGGAGTCCTCGATCTCCTCACGATCGACGACGGTGACGGGCACCGGAAGATCGGCCGGATCTGCCGCTTCCCCGGTCGCGGTGACCGTAACCTCACCCGCGAAGCGGGCCTCCCTCTTCTCCGACGGAGCGTCCGTCGCGACGCCATCCACGGCCCACGCGGGAACCGACCCTGCGAGGAACACGACAACGAGACAGGTGGACAGGGAACGTACCAGACGAGCCATACGAAACCTCCCGTTTCCTTCTCGGACGGTCGGTCTCCTGGCTCCCGGATCAACCGGGGCCGCTCGCCTTCCCAGCCGGCCAACCCGCCTCGGCGGATCGCACCGACCAGTGGCTGGCCTCGCCCGATCAAATCGGCCTCGGCCGTGAGCGCCCCGTCCCCGGTCACAGTGGCGGGGGCCGCGCCGGATTTCCACCGGCTTCCCGGAACCGTCCGGTTCGTCCCGAGGGTACGGCTCCCGGCCGCCGCGGTCAAGGACCAGTCGGCTTCCGGAACCGTCCCGCCCCCACGGCCCCGGGGAGCGCAGCGACTCGGGGGAGCCGCGCACGCGGCGCCCGGCCTGCGATTGCCTCCCAACGAAGCGATGAGGGGCCGCGCAGGCTCGTTCTCCGGGGCCGTAGCGAGCGATCATATAAAAACAGTGTCCCTTTCTCTCAAAACAACAGTGTCCCTTTTTCCTGTCCCTTTTTCTGGACCTGTGATCATTGGGGGACGATGATGCGGGCGTTCCGGGCGACGTAGGTGGCCAGGGTCCAGCCCTCGGGGTCCACCGTCACCGTGGCGCCCTCGGGCACGGCGACGGACCAGCCGTTTGCCGGCCCCAGCACGGCCCGGCCGCCCTCCCACGAGACCGGCACGGGGAGCTGGAACGCATCGTCCTTCCACCGGACGCGGACCCGATCCCCCGGCTCGATGGAGACCGTCGCCTCCGGCAGCTCGGCCCGGTACAGGTACCGGCTCCAGAACCAGTCGAGATCCCGGCCCGTCGCCTCCCGGACCCAGGCGATCCAGTCGCCGGTCGTCACGGTGTGGTACCGGATACGCGGATCCGTGGCGAACCCGAGGATCACCCGGCGGAACGTCTCGTCACCGAGGATCCCCCGGAGCATGTGGAGCACCCAGGCGCCCTTCGCGTAGATGTCCCCGGTGTACGCCTTCGCGGCCGTCAGGTTCCGGCCCTGGACGATCGGCTTGCGGTTGGCGATCCGGTGCCGGAGCAGCCGCATGTACCGCAGGTACTCCTTCCGCCCGCCGAGGCTGTCGGCGCAGGCGGCCTCCGCCCAGGTCGCGAACCCCTCGTGCAGCCAGAAGTCGGCCCAGTCGGCCGCGGTCACGGCGTTGCCCCACCACTCGTGGGCCGTCTCGTGGAGGAGCAGGTCGTCGAAGCCGTACGAGTTGTCCTCGAAGTCGGCCCCGTAGGCCACGAGGGTCTGGTGCTCCATTCCCAGGTAGGGCGCCTCCGCGACCCAGTACTTGTCCCGGATGAACGGGTACTCACCGAACCACGAGGCCAGGATCCCGAGGAGCCGCGGCGCCTGGCGCCACATCCGTTCCGCCTCGGCCCGGTGTTCCGGAAGGGCCCAGAACAGGATCGGGAGGTCCAGGGTGCCGTCCACACCATGGTACCGGGCCTCGACGGGGACGTACGGTGCGATGTTCACCGTCACGTCGTAGTTGTTGATCGGGTACGTCACCTCCCACCGGCTCGTGACCGTCCCGTCGCCGTTGTCCGTCGTGCCCAGGGGCCGGCCGTTGGAGAGGCCGACCAGCCCCTTCGGGACCGTCAGCGCGATCCGGACCCCCTCGTCGGGCTCGTCCGAGGGGTGGTCCTTGCACGGCCACCAGATGTCGGCGCCATCGCCCTCGCAGGTGACCCCGATCCACGGGCGGTCCCCCTCGGGGGTCCGCTTCCAGACGAACCCATCGATCCACGGCGCCTTGAGCGCCTTCTTGGGCCGGCCACGCCACTCGATCCGGACCTCGTGCCGTTCTCCGCTCCGCCACGGCCCGGGGAGCTCGATCCGGACGGCACCGTGGCGGTGGACCCAGGATGCCGCCGACCCGTCCACGGCGAGCGCCGTGATCTCCAGCCGCCCGTCGAGGTCGAGCTCGATCGCCGTCGCGTCCTCCACCGCCCGGAGGGTCGCCACGTTGCGGCCACGGATCGACCGGGAGGCTGGGTCCACGGCGAGATCGAGGTCGTAGTGCCGGACGTCGTAGACGGCCTCGAGCGGCTTGAGCGGCCCACCCGAATCGAGGATCTGGGACTTGGCGTAGAACCCGATCCCCACGACCACGAGGATGACGAGGACGACGAGGACGGCCAGGGCGATCAGGACGTTCCTGAGCAGGCGGTTCATGGAGTATCCTACGGCGGGGAACGAAGGAGGTTGCACCGATGATCCCACATCCCGAGACGCTGTCGCCCTCCCGTGCCATGCTGCTCGTCATCGACGTCCAGGAACGGCTCGACGCCGTCATGGCCGACGGCACCCACCGGCCCCGCCTCGAGGCCCTGGTGGATGGCTTTGTCGCGCTGGAGTTGCCCGTCGTCGCCACGGAACAGTACCCCAAGGGGCTCGGCCCGACCCTTCCGGCGCTCTCGGGGAAGCTCCCCAAGTCCCCGATCGAGAAGATGAGCTTCTCCTGCCTCCGCGATGCCGACGTGCTGGAGGCCATCGAGGCGACCCGTGCCCGCCAGGTCGTGGTGACGGGGATCGAGACCCACGTCTGCGTCCTTCAGACGACCCTCGACCTGCTGCACGCCGGTTACCAGGTCCAGGTGCCCCACGATGCCGTCAACTCCCGGCGCGCCCGCGACCGCGAGTGGGCGCTCCACCGCCTGACGGCGGCCGGCGCCGTGGTCACCTCGACCGAGTCCGTGCTGTTCGAGCTCGTGGAGAGGGCGGGTACCGACACGTTCCGGACGATCTCGAAGCTCGTCCGCACGATCCCCGTGGAGCCCTGATCAGAACCGGGCCACGATCGCCAGCCACGGATCGCGTCCGAGCACCGCGAGGTAGGTCAGTGCCCCGAGCACAGCGTGGGAGACGGTGAGGGGCCAGATCGAACGGTGCCGGAGGAACAGTCCCGCCCACACCGTGCCCACGGCGAAGGTCAGCCCTGTCAGGACCGGATCCGGCAGGTGCGCCAGGGCGAACAGCGCCCCGGCCACGGCAACGACGGCCCGCCCGGGGACGAACGTCTCGAGCCCCCGGAGCAGGATCCCCTGCAGCGCCACCTCCTGGACCAGCGCCCACGGCAGGTAGAGGAAGGCGAGGGCCCAGACATGGCCTGGGACGGAGTGCCCCAGCCGAGGCCCGATCCACAGCAGCCCCACCGCCACCGGGACGGTGAACGCGGCCGTCTCCATCCACGCCCGGAGCGGGGCACGGGTCAGCCCCCAGGCGGCCGGCAGCCCCGGCTCCTCCCGCCACCTCCGGACGATCCAGACCACCCAGACGCACCCCACCGCCAGGAGGAACGGCCCCTTGGCATGGAACACGTTCTCGAACACGAGGTGAAGCGCTCCCGTCGCCAGGAGGAGCGCCATGTCCCGCCGTGCGCCGCGTACGGACTCCACCGCCGGATCGTACCAGGATCGTCGCGAGCCACGGGGAACGCCCGGGGTACACTGTCCGGCGATGCGAATCGGCACACTCTCGATCGAGCCTCCCCTGATCCTGGCCCCGATGGCGGGGATCACGGACTCCCCGTTCCGGCGGATGCTCCGCCGACTGGGCGGGGTCGGTCTGCTGACCATGGAGTTCGTCTCCTCCGAGGCCGTCACCCGCGGGATCGAGGCCGAGCTCGCCAAGCTGCCGTTCGATCCCGAGGAGCGTCCCCTGGCGATCCAGGTCTACGGCTCGGACCCCGACCGCATGGCGGCCGCCGCACGGCTCGCCGAACGCGCCGGGGCCGACGCGGTGGACATCAACATGGGATGCCCGTCCCGCCCCATCGTCCGGAACGGCGCCGGAGCGGCGCTGATGGGCGACCTCGACCGCGCCCGGGCGGTCATCCGGGCGGTACGGGACGCCGTCACCGTGCCCCTCACGGTCAAGTTCCGCCTGGGCCTCAGGGAAGACGATCCGGCGTTTCTCGAGCTCGGCGCCATCGCCGAGGAGGAGGGGGCTGACGCCGTCACCCTCCACCCGCGGACCGCCCGCCAGCAGTACTCCGGCTCGGCGGACTGGGCGCGGATCGCCGAGCTGGTGCGGGCGCTCTCGATCCCGGTCGTGGGAAACGGGGACGTCCGGAGCCCGGAGGACGCCTGCCGGATGTTCGGGGAGACGGGGTGTGCCGCGGTGATGATCGGCCGCGCCGTGCTGAAGGACCCGTGGATCTTCGCCAAGACGGCGTCGTTCCTGGAGACGGGCCGGTGGGAGGAGCCGTCGCTGGAGCAGCGGGCCGCGTTCGTGCTCGACCACTTCCGCCTGCTCGCCGAGGAGCTCGAGGGCCGGGCGCTCCTCCACAAGCTCAAGGTTTTCACGGGCAAGTACACCCACGGCCTGCCGGGGGGCCGCGAGCTGCGCGGGCGGCTCGACGGGATCCGGGATCCCGGGGAACTGATGGCCGCCGTCGAGTCGTTCTTCGCCCGCCTCCTCACCGGCAGGCGATGAAACGAGGGGGCCCGAAGGCCCCCTCTGGTGTGTTCTGCCCTGTGATCTACTCACTCCACGAGGTCGAGGTAGACCACGGCGTGGCGCTTGGCACCGCTCGACGGCTCCTCGAGCGTGAAATCGAGGTCCCATTTCCCCGCCTCGGGCAGGCCGGTCAGGTTGAGCGTGCTGGCGTAGACCCACAGTCCGTCCGCGATCTTCGCCAGCGGAAGCTCCAGCGCGATGGGCCGCCCAGCCTTCTTCCCGTCACGGATGAGCTGAACCTCGATCCTGAGCTTCGGGTTCTCGGCCTTCACACCGGCCACGAACCCGAAGTACGAGAACTCGTCGGTTTTCCGGATCTTCCCGCTGACGTCGGGAATCAGATGGATGATCCCGAACTGGAACGGCGCGCCGAGCACCACCGAACCCTCCCGGATCGTCCGTGTCCCGTACCACGGACCGGCGATCCACGCCTCGTCGTCGGGAACGACGGGAATCGTCACACCGCGCTTCTCCACGAACTGCACGGCCCCGCCGGCGGCCCCGGCGAACTCCACGGTGTACTGCCCCGGAAGCAGCGGGAACGAGAGCTGGTACCCGGTGCCCCATCCCGTGTCCAGCGCCGTTGGAGCGATCTCGAAGGTGCTGTTCACCGAGCCGTCGGCGCTCAGCACCCGGCCCGCGAGCAGATCGAGGGGCGGCGCCTCCTTCGGGAGCTCCACGTGAACCCACAGCGGACGGTGGGCCGCGTCGGCCACACCGATGCTGGCCATGACCTTCACCTTCCCGTCCAGGGCGCCCGTGCCATCGAGCCAGGCCAGGTGCTCCGGCGAGGCCGGCTTGCCCCCCGCCACCGACACCGGCTTGGGAGGCTCCTTGAGCTCCGGATGGACGAGCCAGACCTCCGGCGCCCTGGCCAGCGCCCGCAGCCCCTGTGTTCCCTCCCGGTGCGTCCGGTCGAGGGTGAACAGATTGCTGTTCGGCTTCTCCTCGTAGAAGACGAAGACGAGACGGGAGCCCTTGATCTTGAACGCTGCGGGCAGCTTCTCGGGAAGGTACATCCACAGCTCTGCATTGTTCCACGCCTGGTCCGTTCCCGCCGAGTTCTTGGAGATGGTCTCCATGGTGTGCGTCGGTCCCCGGTGCTCGATGCTGTACGGCATCCCCATCAGGATCAGGACCTTCCCACGATCCGTCATCGCCCCGCGCTGTTTCTCCGTGCCGAAGTGCTCGTCGGCGTACCGGATCAGCGCCTCCGTCCGCGCCTTGAACTCGTTGTACGGGGTGTCGAGGTTCGGGTCACGGCGCGCCCAGAACAGGTCGATGAACCGCTTCGCCTCGGCGTCGGTCGTGATCCTCTTCCACTGTTTCCGCTCCTTCTTCGTCAGCAGGTATCCCAGCGGGCCGTCGGCCCACCCGGCGTACTCCGGGGAAAGTCCGGCGAACGCCGGCACGGCCAGCACGAGCCCGATGACGATGGCGAGTCCGCTCTTCAACGATCTTCTCATGCGATCCTCCACGATCCACGTTCCTCCAGTCTACGGAACCTGGCGCCCGCAGGTTACCATGCCTCGCCAAAGCGCCGGACCCTCACCCCGCGCTCCGCCGGACGGCGCGCCCCTTCCCGCGTCCACGGGCCCCACCGGCCCGGAACAGACGCTCGAGCCTCAGCGTACCCTCCCGCGTGACGAGCCGGCGTGTCGCCCCCAGCGAGATCACCACGGCCCCGATGGCGTTGGCCGCCGCCAGCATGAACATGACCACGACCTGATACGCCACCGCCTGCATCGGAGGGGTCCCCGCCAGGATCTGGCCCGTCATCATCCCGGGCAGGGCGACGATCCCCGCGGCCGTCATGGCGTTGGTGATCGGGATCAGGCCCGTACGCAGCGCCGTCCGCAGCGGCTCCCGCAACGCCTCGGCACGGGTCGCGCCGAACGCCAGCAGCAGCTCCACCTCCGCACGCCGGGTGTCCAGATGTTCCAGCAGACGCTCCAGCGCCAGGGAGATCCCGTTGAGCGAGTTACCCAGGATCATGCCCAGCAACGGAATGACGTACTGCGGCTCCCACCACGGCGTGACGCCCACCACGACCCGCGTCACCACGCCGCCCACCAGGAGACAGGACACCGTCATGGTCAGCCAGGCGTCGAGCCAGATCCCGCCGTACCGTCGTGTCGAGCGCGCCACGGCCTCCCGCCCGGCGAACACGATCATCCAGGCGATCATCGCCACGACCACGATCGGCCGCCTGACGGCGAACACACGCTCCAGCACGAGACCGAGGAGACCGAGCTGGACCACCGTCCGCACGGCTGCGACGAGAATGCGCCGTTCGAGCCCCAGCCGGAGCGCAACGGACAACCCCGCCGCCACCAGGACGAACAGCGACGCCACGACCAGATCGGACGGGGTCAACGCGATGAGGGCGGGGTTCATGCAACCTCCATCCCGCGCGGTGTCATGCGAATCCTCCGGACGGAGTCCCGGTCCACGATCGGATCGTGAAGAACGACCAGGGCGGCGTGTCCCGAACGGGCGGCGAACGCCTCGAGCAGACGCCGGCACACCTCCGCCATCTTGCGGTCGAGCCCGGAGAACGGCTCGTCGGCCAGCAGGACCGGCGGATCCCACAAGAGCCCCCGGACGAGTGCAAGCCGGTGCCGTTCCCCTCCGGACAACGAGCGTGCCTCCCGATCCGCCGCCACCCCCCCGAGGCCCACTGCCTCGAGCAACGCCGCCGCGCGCTCGCGGGGGAACGCCCGCCCGTCCGCAGCCCGGAGCCGGAACGGCCACTCCAGGTTCCACTCGAGCGTTCCCGGGAGGACCGGTGCGTCCTGGGCGAGGAGCGTCACCCCCGCCCGCCATTCCGGCAGCTCGGAGCGCCCGTAAGACCTGCCGCCGAGCTCCCGGATCTCCTCCCCTGTCGTGGGGAGAAGCCCCGATATCATCCGGAGCAGCGTGCTCTTGCCGCACCCCGAGGGCCCCTCGAGCACCGTCACCGATCGCTCAGGGAGCTCGAGGACCGCGCTCTCGAACAGTACACGGCCTTCACCGTCCCGGGCGCCGAAAGGCCCGCACCGCAGCAACACGTTCTCCACGCCCGGAGTCTACCCCACGCCGGGGGAAAACCGTGCACGGCGGACGACGAGTGCCAGAGTGCCGCGACATTCCGCTCGCAAAGGGGAGTGTCCCCACCCCGCCGCGGCGGGGACCGGGGAACGGTCCGTCGCGAGACGGCCGAGATGGTGCGGTATCCGACAGGATCCGACAGCCGAGGAAGGGAGGCGTAGCCCAGCTCCGCCGCACCGCCCGAGGCCGAGGAGACGGAGGAGACCGGACCATATCGGCCGTCGCAGCAGGACCCCCCGCCGCGGCGGGGACCGGGGTACGGTCCGTCGCGAGACGGCCGAGATGGCTCGGTATCCGACAGGATCCGACAGCCGAGGAAGGGAGGCGTAGCCCAGCTCCGCCGCACCGCCCGAGGCCGAGGAGACGGAGGAGACCGGGCCATATCGGCCGTCGCAGCAGGACCGTTCCCCGGTCCCCGCCGAAAAAAGGAGGGCGGCCGAAGCCGCCCTCCCGAAAGACCCTGAGGTCGTGATTACCAGGAGAACTTCACGCCAACACGGAAGTTCCGCGGCAGCTGGTACGCCGTCGGCGCACCCCAGTTGGGGTTGCGGCACTCGGGCGACTCGTCCTGCGACGGATCGTTGCAGAAGCTGTACTCCTGGTCCACCGCCGTGGCAGTCTGCATGTTGAGCACGTTGAACACGTCGAGCATGAGCTCGAGGTTGAACCGGTCGCCAAGAGCGAACGGATACGCCAGGTGGAGGTCCAGGTTCATCAGGGTCGGCGTGCGGCCGTAGGCGCCACGGTTGCCGATGAACCGCTCGTTCGGACCGTAGGTCTTGTGGGCGCCCAGCTTGCTGACCGGGGTCCCGGTCATCCAGCTGAAGTTGAAGCCCGTGATCAGGCCGAAGTCCCACTTGTACGAGCCGTACGTCTTGAACTGCCACTTGTGGTCGTTCGGCAGGAGGCCGTACGCACCGTTGAGCAGGTCGGGCAGGTCGTACAGGGAGGTGATGTTCGGGTCGAGCTGGCCGTTGTCCTGACGGAAAAGACCACCGTAGTTCCCCTTGTTCCGCGACCACAGCAGCGAGGCGTCCATCTGCCAGTTGTTCGAGTACCGCTTGTGGAAGCTGAGCTCGATCGCCCGGTAGATACGGGACGGCTTCGGGAAGTACACCGGCTCGTCCAGCGGAATGCCGGTCACCGGATTCTCGTAATACCAGCCGCCGGGGTTGGTGATGAAGTAGGAGTTGCCGCCGTCGACGGAGATGTCCTCGATCACGCGGCCCAGGCGCCGGTAGATCCCGGTGATGCCCACGGCCACGTTGTTGTAGATCTCGTAGTCGGCGCCCAGCACGTACTCCTCGAGGTACTGGCCCTTGAGGCCCGGGTCGGCCGCGGTGCCGCCGCCGGCCTTCAGGATGTAGAACAGGGTGCCAACGTTGTTGCCGAAGCCGGCCGCCGCGTTGTTGATGGTGGGCAGGCCGCTCTCGGGGTACAGGTAGAAGTAGAAGTCGTAGTTCTCGTTGCCGAACGCGCGGACGTTGATGTCCAGCGGGATCGACTCGTAGAACTGCCCGTAGTGGCCGTACAGCTTGGAGCGGCCGTTGTGGGCGAAGTCCCAGGTGAAGCCGATGCGCGGCTGGATCGTGTCCTGGAAGCTCAGGCTGATGCCACGGTTGGCGAGGAGCTTCGAGGCGTCGCCGCTGACGTCGGTGGACTCGGCGCGGGCGCCGACCTTCAGGGTCAGGTAGTCGGTGACCTTCCAGGCGTCCTGGATGAAGATCGCGCTCTCGTCGGTCTCACCGTGCGAGTTCTGCTTGTAGTTGGAGTTGTACCAGCCCCAGCCACGCATGCGGAGACGGTTACCCCGGCGGGCCGGAATGGCCACGCCGCCGTACGGGTCGCCGTTGCCCGGATCGCAGAAGTGGATCCCGATGGCGGCGAGCTGCTCCTCGTTGTCCGGCGTCAGGTCGATGTAGTCGCCCACATGCCAGTCGAAGGTGTAGGCCCACGGCTCGATCGGCGCGCAGAACGCGTCGGAGGAACCGACCACGCCCGCCACGTCGTCGAACTCGACCCAGTTGTACTGAAGACCGGCCTTGACCTCATGCTTGTCGCCGATGAACCAGGTGAAGGTCGCCCGCGCCTGGTCACGCCACCGGTCGCCGTCGAGCTGCTGGAAGGAAGGACCACCGAAGCGGACCCGGCTGCCCACGCCGTCGGACCACACGCCCGTGGTGCCGTCCTCGTACCACGGCAGGTCGGAACGCGGCTTCGTCTCGTCCTTGGTCTCGTGGTGGCCGAGCTTGACCTCGAGGATCATGTTCTCGTTGAGAACCGAGTTCCAGGTCAGGCCGTAGTTCAGACCGCCACTCTCGTCGGTCGAATAGATCATGTCCGTCGGCAGGTACGGCGTGTCGATGAAGTACGAGGTGTTGTACCCATCGTCGGTCTCGGTCGGATCGCCGATCACCGTGGCGGTCAGCGAGTTGTTCTCGTTGATCTGCCAGGTCAGCTTGCCGGAGTAGTAGTTCCGGGTGGTGCTGGGCTCCATCTTGTTGGTCTGCTTGAGGGAGCCGTCCCGGCGGTGGATCGCGTTGATAACCGTCCGCTCCGAGAAGTTCGGGTTGTACGCGACGAAGTACCACAGCTTGTCCTGGATGATCTTGCCGCCCACATCGAAGCCCACGTCCCAGTTGGTGTACTCGGGAAGCGCCGAGCCACGGCCCTCGGGAACCTTCGCCTCGACGGAGAAGGAGTCGTCGGTGTAGTACGCGAACACCTCACCGTGGAACTCGTTCGAACCGGACTTGGTGATCATGTTGATCACGCCGCCCAGTGCGCCGCCGTACTCCGGCTCGTAGCCACCGGTCTGCACCTGGATCTCCTGGATGAAGTTGAAGGAGACGTTGGTGCCGCTGGTGCCGTACGCCGGGTCGGTGGTGTCGAGCTCGTCGACCACGTACCGGTTCTCCGCCGCGGACGAACCCATGATCGAGGCGTTGCCGCCCAGGCCGCCGCCAACCGCGCCGGCCGCCAGGAACGTCAGGGACTGGAACGTCCGGCCCGTCGGCAGCTCGGAGATCATCTTCTGGTTGAGGTTGCTGCCGATGGTCGTGGAGGTGGTGTCCACCACCGGTGCCTCGGACGTGACCAGGACCTCCTCCTGGAAGGCGGAGTTCAGGGTCACCTCGAGGGTGATCGTCTGGGCCACGTTGATGTGGATCCCCTCGTTCTCCACCTTCTGGTATCCGGGCAGGCTGAAGACGGCCTTGTAGACACCAGGGGGGAGCAGGTTGAAACGGAACTTGCCGTTGGCGTCCGTCACGGCGGTCCGCGTCCCCTGCATGTTGGGGGACGAGATCACGACCGTGACGCCCGGAAGCGGCTGGTTGCCCTCATCGACGACGGTGCCCTGGAGCGAACCCTTGGTGGTCTGCGCCATCAGGCTCCCCGCCGCAAAGAGGACGACGAGCGTCAGAATAAAGAACTTTCCACGCACTCTCATACTCCTTCCTCCTCGAAGTTTCGATCATGCACTCCGATCGGTTTGACTCTTCCACGCATCTCGCTCGATCCGCCCCTCCTTTCCCTCAAGATGTCGGCGGACGTGCCGCCGCCAAAGAACTCATATATCAGCGAGCAATTCTACTGCCAACCCCGTCACCGCTGTCAAGCGTATCCGGGGCTCGATCCGCCGGAAACGTCCGAGGATTCGCACGCAATATCCGAAAATCCGGATCACTCCCCGATCTCCACCAGTGCCGTGCCGGCGTCCACCGTCTCTCCGGCCCCGACATGGACCGCCCGCACAGTACCGGCCCGTTCCGCCACGAGCTCGTTCTCCATCTTCATGGCCTCGAGCACCACGAGCGGCTGTCCCGGTTCCACGGCGTCCCCCTCGGCGACCTTGACCGCCACGACCTTGCCGGGGATCGGCGCCTTCACCGTCGCCGAACCGGATCCGGCCGCCGTGGACTCGGCCTCGACGGCCTCGGCCGGCGACAGCACCTCGAGCGCCACGTCGCCCCTCCACAGGCCGATCCGCCAGTGGCGTCCCTCGCGGTGCGCCAGCACCTTCCAGGAACGGTGGTCCTCGGTGCACCGCATGGAGCTCAGGCTCCCGTTGAGGCGGACGAGGTCCACCAGCCGCTCCCTCTCCCCGTCGACGACCCTGAACAGACCATCCGGCCGCCGCTCCACCTCGAACTCGCGATCCCCCGAGGGGGTCCGGATCACCCATCTCATCGCGGAAACCTCCCGTGGAGGATGCGCAGCCCCTCCTCCCACCACGACCGTTCGCCGGCGTGGGCCCACGGATCATCGGGAAGACGGCCGGCCTCCAGCGTCGCCAGACAGGCCGCCGCGATCGCCGCCGCTTCCTCCGTCTCGGCGTCCGGCCCGCGACGGAGCGCCTCGGCCCGCTCACCCTCGAGCAGCCGGTCCAGGAACCCCGTGTGGATCCGGCCCGCCCGGAAATCGGGGTCGTCCACGAGCATCCGGAAGAGCGGCAGGGTCGTCGCGATCCCGTCGATCCGGTACTCGCCCAGCGCACGCCGCAGCCGCTCGATCGCCGTCCCACGGTCCGCCGCCCAGACCACGAGCTTGGCCACCATCGGATCGTAATCCAGCGGCACCGTCCCGCCCGGCAGGACACCCGAGTCCACGCGAACGCCGGGCCCCGAGGGTTCGGTCAGGTGCTCGATCGTCCCCGGCGACGGCGCGAACCCCCGCAACGGGTCCTCGGCGTAGATCCGGCACTCGACGGCGTGCCCCCTGGGGACCAGTTCATCCTGCCGCCAGGAGAGCGGCTCGCCCAGGGCGATCCGGATCTGCTCCCGGACGAGATCGACGCCGTAGACCATCTCCGTCACGGGATGCTCCACCTGGAGACGGGTGTTCATCTCGAGGAAGAAGAACGAGCCGTCCTCATCCATCAGCATCTCGACGGTCCCCACGGACCGGTACCCCGACGCGCGGGTGACGGCCAGCGCCGCCTCGCCGAGACGCTCCCTGAGCGCTCCATCCACAACGGGCGACGGGCTCTCCTCCACGACCTTCTGGTGCCGCCGCTGGATCGAGCATTCACGCTCCCCGACGAACACCGCCGCGCCGTGGGCGTCGGCCACGACCTGGACCTCGATGTGCCGCGGCCTGACCAGCAGCCGCTCGACGAACACCCGGTCGTCGCCGAAGTACGCCTTCCCTTCCGAACGAGCCCGTTCGAACGCCGGGAGCAGCTCGTCGGGGCCGTCCACCCGCCGCATCCCCTTGCCACCGCCGCCTGCCACCGCCTTGAGCAGCAGCGGGTAGCCGTGCTCGGCGGCGAACGCCTCGAGCTGGGCGGGGTCGGAGACGGGGTCGTTCAGCCCCGGGATTACCGGTGCACCTGCCTCCACGGCGACCTTCCGGGCCTCGGTCTTGGAGCCCATCAGCTCGATGACCTTCGCCGGCGGCCCGACCCAGGTCAGGCCGGCCTCCTCCACCATCCGGGCGAACCCCGCGTTCTCGGCGAGGAATCCATACCCCGGATGGACCAGCTCCGCGCCGGTGGCCAGGGCAGCCTCGACGATCCGCTCGCCCCGAAGGTAGCTCTCGGCCGCGGGCGCGGGTCCGATCGGGACCGCCTGGTCCGCCATCAGCACGTGGGGCGCCGTCCGGTCCGCCTCGGAGTAGACGGCCACCGTATCGATCCCCATCTCCCGGCACGCCCGGATGATCCGCACGGCGATCTCGCCCCGGTTCGCCACGAGGAGCTTGTGGGTGCCGCTCACGCCATCCTCCCCCGATCCCCCGCTCACAGCGGGATGTTCCCGTGCTTCTTCGTGGGCATCCAGTCGCGCTTGCCCTCCAGCGCGGAGAACGCGGCCACGAGCTTGCGCCGCAGCACATGGGGCCGGATGACCTCGTCGATGTACCCCTTCTCCGCGGCAACGAACGGGTTGGCGAACTTCTCCTGGTACTCGGCGATCAGACGGGCGCGCTCGGCCTCGGGATCCTCGGCCTCCGCGATCTCCCGGCGGTAGAGGATGTTGACCGCGCCCTGGGGCCCCATCACCGCGATCTCCGCGGTCGGGAAGGCGAAGTTGAGGTCGGTCCGGATGTGCTTGGATCCCATGACGCAGTACGCGCCGCCGTACGCCTTCCGCGTAATGACCGTGACCTTCGGGACCGTCGCCTCGGCCAGAGCGTACAGCAGCTTCGCCCCGTTGCGGATGATGCCGCCCCACTCCTGGGCCGTCCCCGGCAGGAACCCCGGCACGTCCTCTACGATCCACAGAGGGATGTTGAAGGCGTCGCAGAACCGTACGAACCGCGCACCCTTGGTCGAGGAGTCGATGTCGAGGACGCCGGCAAGATGGGCGGGCTGGTTGGCCACCACCCCGACCGGCCGTCCTCCGATCCGGATGAAGCCGACGACGATGTTCCTGGCGAACTGCTCGTGGACCTCGAACAGCTCGCCCCCGTCCGCCGCCGCCCGGATCACCTTCCGGATGTCGTACGGCTTGTTCGGATCCTCGGGCACGACCCCGTCCAGCTCCGGCGTCTCCCGGTCCAGCGGGTCGTCGCACGGCGCCACCGGCGGCTTCTCGGCGTTGTTCGACGGCAGGTACGACAGGAGCCGCCGGATCTTCGCCAGACAGTCGGCGTCGGAGGCCGCGGCGAAGTGGGCGACGCCGGAGACCGAGTTGTGGGTCACCGCGCCGCCGAGCTTCTCCATGGTCACCTCCTCGTGGGTGACCGTCCGGATCACGTCCGGCCCCGTGACGAACATGTACGACGTGTTCTCCACCATGAAGATGAAGTCAGTGATGGCGGGCGAGTAGACCGCTCCGCCCGCACAGGGGCCCATGACCGCGGAGATCTGCGGGATCACACCGGAGGCCAGCGTGTTCCTGAGAAAGATATCCGCGTACCCGGCCAGGGAGGCGACACCTTCCTGGATCCGCGCCCCCCCGGAGTCGTTGAGACCGATCACGGGGGCCCCGACCTTCATGGCAAGGTCCATGATCTTGCAGATCTTGGCAGCGTTGGCCTCGGACAGCGAGCCGCCGAACACCGTGAAGTCCTGGGCGAAGACGAACACGGGACGCCCGTCGACCCTCCCGTGGCCGCACACCACACCGTCGCCGGGAACCTTCTTCCGCTCCATCCCGAAATCGGTGCACCGGTGCGTCACCAGGGCGTCCACCTCCTCGAAGGTCCCCTGGTCCAGCAGCAGCTCCACACGCTCCCGCGCAGTCAGCTTGCCGGCGGCGTGCTGGCGCTCGATCCGGTCCTCGCCCCCGCCCCGGCGGTTCTCGGCCAGCAGGGCGTCGAGGCGTTCGAGTACGCGCGAACCCATGCTCCCTCCTTCCGTGCTCCCGTCCCCGGTGGGACCGAGGCCGCATTCTACCCCATGCGGGGCCACGCCTCGTGTACGATGCCCCCGATGGACACCGGACCGGCAGGGGCGTTCGAGAGAGTGTGGCTGGAACGGCTGGCCGGCCTGCTCGGGTCGCGCCGCGCCGGAAAGGCGCGTGTCATCGACCTGTACCTCGAGCGCCGTGTGGAACGCCGGCTGCTCCGGACGGAGGAACGGCTGGAGGAGATCGAGGTCCGAGACGAGGGGTGCGCGCTTCGCCTGCGGTCAGCGAACGGCCCCGTCATGGAGGCCACCAACGGTCTGGACAGGAACGCGGTGGCCTCCCTGCTCGGCCGAATCGCCCCCCCCCGCTCGATCCCGATGCGCCCCCCGGGAACCGCCCCGCTCGCCGTTCCGGACCGCTGGACGGCGTGGGCCGAGTCGGCGTCCGCGAGCCTCGGACCCGGGCCGGTGGAGGTTCGCCTCCTCGCCAGGGAGGCCGCCGTCGTCCGCCCCGGGCGGTGGGCCATCGTCCGGACACCGCCCATCATCCGCATCGCGGTCCGGACGGTTCCCGGTAGTACGCTCCTGGCCGTCTGGGGACACCCCGCTCTCGATCGCTGGATCGAGGCGCTCGCACGACGGCCCGCTCGGACGGGATGGCTCCCCGAGGCCGGCACCCGGCGGCCCGTCGTCTTCACGGAGGGTGCCGGGGGCGTTCTCGTCCACGAGCTGGTCGGGCACATGGTGGAGTCCGACCTCCTCGCGGCGGGGCTCTCGCCCCTGGCCGGACGTGGCGGCGAGCGAATCGCCCCCCAGCCTCTGACCGTGGTGGACGATCCGCTCCGCGACGACCTGCCGGGGGCGTTCGACCACGATGACGAAGGCGTTCCTGCCATGCCGCGCACGCTGCTCTCCTCCGGCGTCCTCTCGGGGAGTCTGTGCGACGGTGAGGGGGCCCGCTCTTTCGGGGAGACTCCCGGACGCGGCCGGCGGTCCGCCTGGCAGCATCCTCCGGTTCCCCGGATGAGCAACCTCGTCACGGCCCCCGGGGAGCACGATCGGGCCGAGCTCGAGACCGGGGTGGGGCAGGGGCTCGTGGTCACACGGGCCGGCGCGGCGATGGTGGACCCCGCGGAGGGCCGAGTCGTGCTGCGGATCGAGGAGGGGTGGGAGCTCCTCCACGGCCGCCGCCGCCGGCCGCTCGCCCCGTTCCACCTCGTGGGCGATATCGTCCGCGTGCTTTCCGGGATCCGGCCCGAGGTCGGGAACGACCCCGAACCGGACTGGCGGACCGGCTGGTGCCACAAGGACGGCCACACGCTCCCCACCGGCGCACTGACCCCCACCCTCGTCGTCGAGGGGCTCGAGGTTCTCTGATCCGGCCGCGCCACAGGGCGGACGGGCTATGCTGGGCCGGTGGGGAAGATCGACATCGACGCCCTGCCCGTGATCGAGACGATCCCGGGCGACGCGTCCTCGCGGCGGTATCGGAGAGTGCGGCTGCCCGGGGGCGGAACGGCGGTGGAGGTGCAGTACCCGCCGGGGAGCGGGATCACCTTCTCGAAGGACCTCGAGGTCCGGGACTGGCTCGAACGGCACAGGCTGCGGGTCCCCCGGCTGATCGCGATCGATCCCGCCACCAGCCGGGCCGTCCTCGAGGACTTCGGCCCATGCGGTGCCAGCGCGACGCTCCGCTCGATGCCGTCCGGGGCACGGTCCGCGGCGGCCCGTGCCCTCGTCACCCCCCTCGAGATCCTCGCCCGGATCGATCCGGCCACGCTCCCGGCGTGGAACGCCCCGCTGGACGAGCACCGGATGCGGTGGGAGCTGGCCGGATTCGAGCTGTGGTTCCTCCGGTACGGCAGGGGGCTTTCGCCCTCACCCGCCGTGGGCCACTGGCTCGACGAGCTTGCCGCGCGGGTCGCCGCCCACCCCCGGCGGGTCTGCCACCGGGACTATCACACGGACAACCTGTTCCTGCTCCAGAACGGGGAGGTCGGGGTCATCGATTTCCAGGACCTCCTCATCGGGCCCGAGTCGTACGATCTGGTCTCGCTCATCGGAGAACGGGACCTGCCGTCGCTGCTCCCGGGGGGCGACCTGGCGGAGGTCTCCGCCGAATGGGCCCGACGGACGGGTGCGGCGCCCGGCTGGGAGGATCGGCTCACCGAGACAGCCGCACAGCGGGGCCTCAAGGTCCTTGGCACCTTCGCGCGGCTGGTGGCGTCGGGGCGCGAGGGGTACCGGCGGTGGCTCGAGGAGCTCGTCCCGCGGCAGGCGGCGCTGCTCCGCGCGCTCGGCGCACCGGAAGAGCTCGTCGCGGCCCTCTCCGGGGACACACCCCCCACCGACGCCCGGTGACGGCCGCACCGCCACGGTCCACAGGCGGTCGGCAGGCTCCGGTGCCGCGAAGGCGGCCGCCCGGGACGCAAGCGGGACCACTCGCTGGTACAATGGAGACCGAAAGGGGGTGACACTGATGGGCAGTGTCGGTCTTCCCGAGATGCTGTTGATCGCCGCCGTCATCGTCCTCATCTTTGGAGCGACGAAACTTCCCCAGCTCGGGCGCGGGCTGGGCGAGGGGATCAGGAACTTCCGGGACGCGCTCCGAAAGGACGAGGACCCGGGGAACGGCGACGACACGGCCAGGTGACGCCGTATCCGCATGAATAAAGAATCGGGGCTGCACGGCGTGCAGCCCCGTCGCATGTAGGGTTCCTTCGAACCGCCTACTTCAGTTCCACACGGTCACCCACGTGGATCGGCATCAGGGCCCGTGTGACGACTCCTGTGGCGTACCCTTCGCCCACGGTCAGGATCCCGACCTCACCGAGGATGATCCTCGGCATCCCCTCGACCTCGTTGTCGCGAAACAGCGTGACGAACTGGCCCGGGTAAACGCCCTCGGCCTTGCCGAGGTCGATCATGACCGGCATGCCCGTGGCAGCGTTCAGGAGGTCGTCCTTGGTGTAGACGATGTATCCCGTCAGCTTTCCATTGGGAGGATCGCACCGCCTCGTGGGGTCGACGGGAAAGGCCAGGGGGACCGGGATCGGCTCGTACGGCTGGAGCACGTCACCGATGGCGATGGGATCGCAGGCGTCGGTGATCTCGCAGATCGAGGTGTGTTCCTGGGCGCATAGCACCTTGAGGATCCCCATCCGGCGGTAGATGATCCCCATCTTCGCGCGGGATACCGGGTGCTCGAGCTCCCGGGCCCGCTCCAGGATGAAGAACCGGTCTCCGGCCTTGACACCCTCCGCCGTGCCACCGTCGATGTACACGACGTTCGACACGGAGTAGTGATCCTGCATGTGCGCCGACTCTGCCGAGCGGATTGTGAACGGAAAGACCGAGTCGTCCTGCACGAGGATGGCAAAACAGTTGACGTCCGCCGTCGTGCCGACGGGCTGAGGCATACCCTCCCCAATCGGAACCTCGGCGGGCGCCTCCTCCGCGGCCATCGGCTCTCCGGACCCCTCCGCGGGCTGCTCCTCCATCGGCTCGACGGCCTGTTCCTCCACCGCAACATCCATGACGAGCGGATCACCGGGGTAGATCCAGTGCGAATCCTTGATGTACGGGTTCCGCTCCCAGAGCTGGGGCCACAGGTAGGGATCCCCGAGGTACTCCCTTGCGAGATCCCACAGGGTGTCGCCCTTCTGGATCGTGTACACCCTCGTCCCCTCGGGAAACTCCTGAGGCGGATCGTACGGCGTCCAGTGGGACCCCACCATGTGGAGGGGTCGCGGCGGAGGGCTGACCCCCTGCTGTGCCGCAACAAGTCCCGCTACCGCGAGCATCAGGATGAACGACCGGGCGATTCGGCTCATCATACATCCCCCACCATCGGAAACCATGAATAAGCTTAAACCAGCGGCTCCGCCGCCGTCAACGTCTTGGGGCACCGGCGTCCTTCTCACCCGGCTTTTCTGGACCGTTTTCGGGCGCCTTCGTGTCCCCGCTCACCTTTTCTCTCCCCTTGCCGCCCGTATTCTTCTCGCTCGCCAGCTCCCCATCCACGCTGTACCACTCCTCCACCTGGGCCGTTGCCTTGGCGAGGAGCTCGTCGACCTTCTCCATCTCCGGGTACTCGGGGTAGTGGTCCTTGAGGTACTGGAGACGCCATTGGGCACCGATCCACTGCTTGTTGCGGGCGTAGTACCGGGCCACGAGAAACTCGTGGTCCGCAAACATCCGCCGGAGGACGGCCATGTTCTTCCGGGCCTCCTCGACATACTCCGACTGGGGGTAGAGGTTGATTAGCTGCTGATACGCAGCCATGGCCTCCCGCGCGTTGGTCAGGTCGAGGTCCGGCCTGCCACGCCGCACGAAGTAGGTGTTCCCCAGCTTCAGCAGCGCCTCGTCCCGGTCGGGATCGTTGGGGTACCGGTTCGCGAAGTCCCGGTACCGGAGCCGGGCCTCGGTCAGGTTGATGGAGTCCTTCTTGACCGCATAGGTATCGGCGACCCGGAGCGCCGCCTTGTGTCCGAGCGGATCGTTCGGGAACGAGTCGTAGATGAACTGGAAATACTTTCGGGCTTCCTCGTAATCCTCCTTGGCGTACAGTTCCTCCGCCTTCTGGAAGATCGTATCCTTGTCGAGGTTGGCAAGACGGTTGAGCAGATCCTCGTCGGTGGAGGTGCTCGAACAGGCGGCCAGACCAACGGCCATCGCCGCAAGCAGGATCCATCCGGCTCGTTTCACGCTCGCTCTCCTTCCTCAGCAGCCCGGCGGATCGCGGCGATGGCTGCCCGCCGGTCCGGCGCACCGAACACGGCACTGCCGGCGATCAGCGTCGCCGCGCCGGCCCGGGCCAGCGCACCCGCGTTGGACGGGGCCACCCCGCCGTCGGCGGCGACCTCCACATCCCCAAGCTCCCGGATCCTCCGAACCGTCGCCAGCGCCTCCGGGATGAACGCCTGGCCGCCAAACCCCGGATCGACACTCATCACGAGAACGAAGTCGGCCCACTGCACCGCCGTGTCGAGCAGGCACGGCGAGGTGGCGGGGTTGATGGCGATTCCCGGGGACATTCCCGCATCCCGGATCGAGGCCAGGGTCCGGTGCAGGTGAACACACGCCTCCACGTGGACCGCGACCCGCGCCGTTCCCGCCGCGGCCAGGGGGCCGACGAGCGGATCGGGGTCGGTCACCATCAGGTGGGCGTCCAGCGGCAGTCTCGTCGCCCCCCGGAGCCACCGCACGAGGGGGGGGCCGAACGTCAGGTTCGGGACGAAATGGCCGTCCATGATATCCAGGTGGATCATGTCCGCACCGGCCCGCTCGACCTCGGCGATCTCCTCGGCCAGGCGTGCCATGTCCGCCGACAGGATCGAGGGTGCGATCTTCACCGTCATCGGCTCACCCAGAGACTGATGATATCCGACCGCGAGAGTGGGCTCCCGGCGGGCGGGTACTGCCGGAGGACGATCCCCGGCGGCACCCCCGGGTAGGCCACCTCGTGCACCTGCCCCATGCGCAACGCGCGCGTCCGGCAGAACGTGCGGACCCTGCCCACGGCGAGCCCGAGAAACCGGGGTGTCACCCACTGGATCCGGCGCGGCTGGACGTTGACGAGGAGATCGACGGTGCTTCCCGGGGCCAGACGCGTTCCGACGGGTGGTGACACCGCCAGCACCGCCTCTCCGGCGGACTCCCCTTCCACACGCACCCTCCGGCCCACGGCCAGTCCCTCCTGCTCCAGATCCCGGAGCGCAGCCTGGACCGAGACTCCCTCGACCGGCGGCACACAGGCGATGGCCGTCCCAAGGCTTGGCATCACCGTGACCGTGGCCCCCGTCTTGAGATGAAAACCGGGAGGCGGTTCCTGCCGGGCGATCCGACCCGGGGGGACGCTCTCGCTGACGGCGCCCTCGGAGGATACGTCGAGGATCAGGCCGATGTCGTGGCACACCCTCTCTGCCTCCTCGGTCCCGAGCCCCCGGAGGTCGGGCACGGTGACGGTTCCGCTGTGCACCGTATGCACCAGCGCGAACCAGAACATCGCGCCCGCTGCGACGAGGAAGACCCCGGCGGCGGCGATCCAGCGTCCCACGCCCCGCACTGTACCATGGGAACCGCTCAACGGGCGGGGGTCCGATGGATCAGCCGGTACACGCTGTCGGGAAGGATCTTCACGATGTCGTTGTAGACCACCACGATCATCAGGAGGATCAGCAGGACGAACCCCACCTCGAGGATCCGTTCCTTGACCTTCGGTGACAGGTCGCGCCGGATCGCCGTCTCCAGGGCGATGATGGTCAGATGACCGCCATCCAGGACCGGAATCGGCAGGAGATTGAAGATCCCGAGCTGCAGCGAGATGACCCCGAGGAGCCAGATGACCGAGCGCAGACCGGACCGGGCGGCCTGTCCGCTGATCCGGGCGATATCGATGGGGCCCGACATGGTCTGGCGCATCGATGCCTTCCCGGTCAGCAGCTTGCCCAGCACCCGGAACGTCTGGCGGGTCATTCGGACGCACTCGAGAACCGCAGTCCGCACCGCCCCGAGCGGGCCCTCGCGGTGGAGCACGGTGGGGAAGACGAGCGCGATCCCGATCTTGCCCTCACCTCCCACGTCCTCCGGGACGAGCTCGATCTCGAGTGTCTTTCCGTCTCGCCGGACCGTCAGCGTCACCGGCTCGCCGGGGTGGGGCGAGATCAGCCGGATCAGGTCGTAGAACTGGGCCACGGGCTCGCCGTTCACAGCGACGATCCGGTCGCCGGGCTCGAGCCCGGCCTTGGCCGCCGGGGACCCGGGCACGAGCTGCCGGACCACGGCCTCAAGCGGCGGCAGGAGCCCGGAGTACCCGAACCCGTACCGGCTGACCGCCTTCGGGCTGAGCTCGACCTCGAACGCCCGGCCGTCGCGGCGGATGACCGCCGTCACCGTCCTTCCCCCTGCCGTCAGCATCGCGGTCTCCAGATCGCGCCACGTCGCGATGGTGTCCCCCCCGAGCGCCACGACGGTATCGCCCGGCTCGATGCCGGCCTCGGCCGCCGGCGACCCCGGCTCCACCCAGCCCACCACGGCCGGGGAGTCCTGGTACGCTGGGACGTTGACGCCAAGCACGAATGCGACGGTCAGGAAGGCCACGGCCGCCACCACGTTGGTCACCGGTCCGGCCAGCAGGATCACCGCACGCTTCCACCGGGGCAGCAGCTCCTCCTCCGCTGCCTGCTCCGCATCGGTCCCCTCGTCGGGTCCGAGGCCCACCACACGGACGTAGCCGCCCAGCGGGATCAGGCTGATCCGGTAGTCGGTACCGCCCCGTTGCACCCCCCACAGCCGTTTCCCGAACCCGATGGAGAAGACGTCCACCTGCGCCCCGACGGCCCGGGCTGCGAGGAAATGGCCCGCCTCGTGCAGCAGCACGAGGACGCCGAGGACGAAGACGAACGCCAGAAGGTTGATCAGCATGCAGCCTCCCTCAATCGGTGAGCGGTCCCCTCACCCGAGGCGCCCCCCCGAGGCCAGCGGCAACACTGCCCCGTCCGGACCGTGGCACGCACGGTCATCCGATCCAGCCCACCAGCAGCAGGTAGCCCAGCACCGGAGGCGCCGCATAGACGAGGCTGTCGGTCCGGTCCAGGAGCCCCCCGTGGCCGGGCAGGAGGCCAGAAGAGTCCTTGACCCCTGTGTCGCGCTTGATCTGGCTCTCCACCAGGTCACCCACCGGCGCCGCCACCGCCAGGATCGCCGCCACCGCCATGGTGTGGATCCATGGCAGCTCCGGGAGGAACCAGGCCTTCAGCACGGCCGCAGCGAGGAACGTCGCCGCCACACCACCGGCAAGCCCCTCCCACGTCTTTTTCGGACTGATCCTGGGAGACATCCGGTGCCGGCCGATGCTCTTCCCGACGTAGTACGCACCGGAATCACCGATCCAAATGACCAGGAGGTACAGGAGGATCAGCCGAACTCCGGCCCCTCCCGGCGCCCACGTCCGCAGCCAGCCGAGGCACGCTCCCGTGGCACCCAGGTACACCACAGCGAACAGCGCCGCGGCGGCGCCCGTCAGCCCACCGGAAGGTCGCTCGGGATGCCCAAGCTGGAGCGTCGGCAGCAGAACGGCCGCTGTCACCAGCGCCACGAGCAGCCCAACTGGGCCCGCCAGCCAGGCTGCCGCCAGGGTCGCCGCGAGCGCGAGCACCGCGGGGGCACGGAGCACGGCCGCGCCGGTTCCACGGGCCATGGTCAGCAGCTCCCATCCAGCCGCGGTCACCGCCGCACCGAGCACCGAGAGAAAGACCCACGGCGGCAGCCAGATGATCGCCGCAAGGAGGAGCGGCGCAAGGACCCCCGCCACCGCCTCACGAGCCGCCATCGCCCCCCCCCGACGGCTCGAACAGCCCGGCCTCCTCGGGAGAGAGACCGCCGAACCGCCGCTCCCGCCCCTGGTAGTCCACGATCGCCCGGAACAGCTCGGCCTTCCCGAAGTCGGGCCACAGCACCGGCGTGAAGTAGATCTCGGTGTAGGCGATCTGCCACAGCAGGAAGTTCGAGATCCGCTGCTCTCCCGAGGTCCGGATCAACAGGTCCGGATCGGGCGTGGCAGCCGTCGCCAGGTGCCCGGCGATCCACGCCTCGTCGATCTGGTCGGGGTGGACCTTCCCGTCCCAGGCCAGCCGGACGGCCTCACGGACCATGTCCGTCACCTCCTGCCGTCCCGAGTAGTTGAGGGCAATCTGGAACACCGTGCCGGTGCACCGGGAGGTCGCCTCCACGGCGCGGCGGAGCGCCTTCTGGACGCTGGGATCCAGCTGATCGATCCGCCCGATCGGCACGAACCGGAGGTTGTTCTCCACGACATGCTCCAGCTCCTTCCGGATGTACTCCTTGAGGAGGTTCATCAGTGTCAGCACTTCGTGACGGGGTCGTTTCCAGTTCTCCGTGGAGAAGGCGTACAGGGTGATCGCCTCCAGACCCAGTCTGGCGGCCGCCTCCACGGTCTCCCGGACCGCGCGGATTCCGGCCCGGTGACCCGCAACTCTCGGCAGGTTTCGAGCCCGTGCCCACCGTCCGTTCCCGTCCATGATGATGGCGACGTGTCGAGGCAGGCGGTCAGGGTCGATCCTGTCGAGGAGCTCCCGCTCCGGAGTCCCCGGCCCGGCGATGGTGTCGAGATCGTCCATCCATCACCCCTGAGCGCCGAAGTCTATCACAGCGCCCCCGCCGGAGGCCGGCCGTAGAAGACCCGTTCCAGCGTCAGCCCCCGGCCCGGCGCCGTCCAGACCGGCTGTCCCGGGACGGGCTCTGCGAGGAACCGCTCCACGTCTCCCGCCGTCCGGCGGCCCCATCCCACCTCCATCAGCGCCCCCACCATCCGGCGCACCTGGTACCGGAGGAACCCGTCCCCCTCCACCACCACGGTCAGCCCACCGGGCCGGAAACGCAGCTCGAACCTGCGGATCGTCCGCACCGTGTCCGCCCGCCCGTGGTCGGGAACCGTGAACGATGCAACGTCGTGGCGGCCTCTGAACAGCGCGGCGACTTCTCCCATGGCCTGGCGGTCGAGGGGGGGCCTCGCCACCACTGAGCGTAGTCCGGCCCAGGGCAGGCGGGGCGCCCTCCAGAGGAACCGGTACACGTACCGCTTGCCCCTGGCATCCCGGAGCGCATGGAACGCCGGTGCGGCGCGTCCCGCCCGCACGACCCGCACTTCAGGGGGCAATGCGCCGTCCATCGCCGCCCTGAGGCCGTGCCCCGGCACGTCGACGGCGAGATCCACGTGCGCCACCTGCCCTGCCGCGTGGACCCCGGAATCGGTTCGCCCGGCACCCGTCACCGTCGCCGTCCCCCCGAACAGGCGCGTCAGCGCCTCCTCCACCGTCCCCTGGACCGTCCGGACGCCGGGCTGCCGCTGCCAGCCCGCGAACGCCGTCCCCAGGTACGCCAGCGTCATCCGGTATCGCGGCACCCGGCCATGGTCGCAGAGTCCCGCCGCCGTGCCAAGCCGGACCACCTCCTGCGGCGAACGGCAGTCAGACCTGGTAACGCTCCATGAAGCCGGTGTGGAGGCGACCCTCGCGGAAGTCCCGGTCATCCAGGATCCGGAGGTGAAGCGCCAAGGAGGTCCGGATCCCCTCGATCTCCAGCGAGGTCAGCGCGCGCCGGCCCCGTGCGATGGCCTCCTCCCGGTCCCGCCCGTGAACGATCAGCTTGGCCACGAGCGAGTCGTAGTACGGCGGGATCGAGTACCCCGCGTACAGGTGGGTGTCAACACGCACCCCCGGACCGCCCGGCAGCGCGAGGAAGGAGACGCGGCCCGGCGAGGGTGCAAACGTCTCGGGATCCTCGGCGTTGATGCGGAACTCGATGGCGTGCCCGTTCGGGACGATCCGTCCCTTGGGGACCGTCATCCGCTGTCCCGCCGCGATCAACAGCTGTTCCTTGACGAGGTCGACGCCGGTCACCATCTCGGTCACCGGGTGCTCCACCTGGATCCGCGTGTTCATCTCCATGAACGAGTACGTCCCGTCCGGTGCGAGGAGGAACTCCACCGTCCCGGCGCTGAGGTACCCGGCCGAACGCGCGGCCGCGACTGCCGCCCGCCCCATCTCCGCCCGCATCTCGGGCGTCAGGGCCGGCGAGGGCGACTCCTCCAGTAACTTCTGATGCCGCCGCTGGATCGAGCACTCGCGCTCGCCGAGGTGGATCACACGGCCGTGGGTGTCGGCCAGGATCTGGAACTCGATGTGCCGTGGCTGTTCCAGGTACTTCTCCAGGTAAATCGCCGGGTCCCCGAACGCCTTCTCGGCCTCGTTCCGCGCCGTGTCGAACGCCCGCTTGAGCTCCCGCTCGTCGTGGGCCAGGCGCATCCCACGGCCCCCGCCGCCTGCCGACGCCTTGAGAATGACCGGGTAGCCGATCTCCGCGGCGAGCTCCAGCGCCTCCCCCCGGTTCTGCAGCGGCTCGAGCGAGCCCGGCAAGACGGGGACGCCGGCTGCCGAGACCTTCTTCCGCGCCTCCGACTTGTTCCCCATCAGGCGAATCGCCGACGGCGGCGGACCGATGAAGGTCAGGCCGCACTCGTGGACGATCTCTGCGAAATGAGCGTTCTCGGCGAGGAACCCGTACCCGGGATGGATCGCGTCGGCGCCGGTGATCTCGGCGGCGGCGATGACCGCCGTGATGTTGAGGTAGGAGTTCTGCGGGTACGGCCCGCCGATGCAGACGGCCTCGTCCGCCTGCCGGACGTGGAGACAGTCGCGGTCGGCCACCGAGTGCACGGCCACCGTCGCGATACCCAGTTCACGGCAGGCGGCGATGATCCGGAGCGCGATCTCGCCCCTGTTGGCGATCAGGACCTTCGAGAACATCTCAGGCGGGCCGGATGGCGAAGAGGCGCTCCCCGAACTCCACCGGCTGGGCGTTCTCGGGGAAAATCTTGACGATGGTCCCGGAAACGTCGGACTCGATCTCGTTCATCAGCTTCATCGCCTCGACGATGCAGAGCACCTGGCCCTTCTCCACGAAGTCGCCGACCTTGACGTACGGGTCGGCGTCGGGGTTCGGCGCCCGGTAGAACGTCCCGACGATCGGGGAGGTGACCGTGTGAAGCCCCTCCTCGTCCTCCACGGCGGCAGCCGGCTCCTGCGACTCGCTTCCGACCGGCTGCGGCACGGCTGGCGCAGGTCCCATGACCGGCGCGACCTGGACCGCGGGATGGACCGCCGGGCCGGGGGCGGCGACGAGCGGCACACCCTCTGGCACGGGGACGCGCCCCTCGATCCGTAACCGGCTCCCACCGTGCTCCAGTTCCACGCTCGCCACCCCGGACGAGCCGACGAGACGGATCAGCTCACAGATCTCTTCGAACTTGAACATCGTGTCGGATCACCTCAGATGAACTCGGAGTGAAGCCGTGCCCCGGCAAGCCTGGACAGGAACCGCGCCTTCCCCTGGAAACCACCGGCCGCGAGCAACACGACGAGGAAGTAACCCGCCGCGATGGTCGTCAGGATGATCGTCAGGAGGTCGGCCTCCACGGTCACCTGGGCGAGCTCGCCGTGATCGAGCTCGCGGGCCGCCCGCTGGATCTCACGCACGACGGTGGAGTACTCGGCCGCCAGCTCCTCGAGCCGGCCGTCGTCGTCCACCGTCACCACCGGGATCCCGTCCGCGTCGATGATCGCGGCGCCCCTGGCGCCGGGACACCGCTGCACCACCTCACGGACGACATCATCGAATACCATGGTCACGACTCTCCGCGGCCAGTCTAACCGCGCGCATCCACCCCTGCAACCGCTCGATCTTCCGCTCAGCGAGCGTCGCCGCGCCCGCGCCCGTCTCGGCGGCACGGATCCGATCGGCAAGCGCGATCGTCTCCTCGGTCTCGCCCTTGAGCGCGACAACCTGCTCGAGCGTGCGCCGGGCCAGCTCCGGATCCCCCTGTTCCAGCGCGAGGCGCGCCAGCGTCACCGTCGGGAGCGGCATGCCCTCTGGAGTTCCAGGCGGCGACGAGGGCGCCGCGCCATCCGGAACGGCCCCAACCTTCACTGCGGATTCGCCCCCCGGCTGGGCCATCTCGTCCCCGTCCGGCGGCAGTCCCAGCGTCTCCGGCCCCACTGGCGGAACCTCGTCTGGCGCCCCCTCCACCGGCCACGGGTCCGGGGCCTCCACCGGCACTGCGGCAGCATTCCCCGCCTCCTGGGCCACTGGCCCGGCGGCCTCGGCAGCCGGTTCCCTGGCCTCCGTCTGCTCGGCCAGGACCAGCGGCTCCTCAGGTTCGAAGGGCGGGGCCTCCCCGGCACCCGGCGGCTCCGGGAGTACCTCCGGCGGTTCGGGCTCCCCGAACGGCCCCCCCGGCTCCGCGACGGGTTCGGGCGCGGTGGAGCTCTCCACCGCGAACACGTCGTCCTCCGTGGCCCAGACCCCCGTGTCACCCATGGGAGCGGACCGGAACGGATCCTCCCCGGAGGTGATCGTGACCACCTCGCGCGGTAACGCCGGACGAGGCATTCCTGCGGCGTTCCCCTCGAAGGCGGCGCCGGAACGAGGCCTTGCCTCCCCGGCCGTTGCGGACGAAACCGCGTCCGGCCCAGCCAGGTTCCGTTCGGCCTCGGCGATCCCCTCACCGGCCTCGGCGTCTCCCGGGGCCAGGGCCAGCGTCAGGCGCCACGCGGAGAGTGCCCGGCGCCAGTCCCCCCGGCGGCTCGCGGCCCGTGCGATCAACCGGGCGGCCTCGGCGTTCTCCGAGTCCACATCGAGGGCCCGGGCGCAGGCCGTCTCGACGGCCCTGAGCTCGCCCCGTTCGAGCTGGACCCCCGCCAGCACGACCCACCCCTCCGCAAGCCGCGGATGCCGGCGGAGACCCTCCTCGAGCACCTGGACGGCCTCGTCCAGCGCGCCGTCGTCGGCGAGAGCCCGGCCCAGCGCCACGAACTGGCGCGAGTCGGGATCCTCGGCGAGCACCCTGCGAAGTCGTTCGACGGTGTCGTTCATGGCACGAAGAAGGCCGCCCGGTCCGGAGACCGGGCGGCCGGACCGGTCGTTACTGGCCGTTGCCCGTGACGTTGACCACGGCCGAGTCCTGGGCCCCGCACGCCCCGCCCACGGCGACGATCTGGATCGCGCCGCCGTACGGTACGGCGTTGGCCGGAGTGAAGGTGACCGTGACCTGGACCTGGCTACCCGGAGAGAGCGTTCCGGTGTCCGGGGAGACCGTGAAGCCGTCGGGCGGCGTCGCATTCCACTGGAAGGACAGGTCCTCGCCCGTGGTCCCATCGTTCCTGATGGTGAACTGCCACGTCGAGCTGCTGCCGACCGTCACGTTTCCGAAATCGTGTGACGTGTCACTGACACCCACCACGACCTCCTGGCAGGCGGTCACCGGCGGCACGAGGCTGAACGCCTGGTCCAGGGTGTCGCTACAGCCCGTGTCCAGGTTCTCCACCGTGACGTCCACCGGGCTCGCTACTTCCTGGCAACCGTTCTTGCCCGCGTTTCCGGTGCACTCGATGACATCGAAGTCGTAGGTCGAAACGTCCGGCACCGTGGTCTGGATCGTGTCCAGGTCGCCCGCGTTGGGGAACGTCGCGATCTGCGGCTGCAGGTCGTCGAACGTCACCCGAACGGCCTCCGTGGTATTTGCGACGGCGAAGTTCCGGCCCGAGACGGTGACCGTGTCGCCCGTCGTCCCCTGGCCCGGTGTCAGGTTGTAGATCCGGAGGTCCTGGCCACCGTAAGTGTACGACCCACCCTCGGCGGTCACGCCGGAGTCGATCTGGGTGACCCGGAACTGCCCGGCCACGTCGGCGCAGGGAACCGGGTCGGCCGCCCCGGTGACGATGACGATCTGGTTGCCAGAGACGGAGACCACCTGGGCCGGGATCGTCCGGGTCGCGCCACTACCGGGGATCCAGTCAACGGTCAGCGGTGCCCGGAACCCCGAGCCGAAGATCGTCACCTGGGTCCCGCCGGTGGGCGGACCCTCGGACGGGGCGTTGGAGGTGATGAACATGCTCTCGCCGTAGGTAAAGGCGCCGGGCAGGGTCGAAGTCAGGCCGCTGTTGACATTGCGGACGGTGACGTCGACGGTCACCGGCGGCGTCAGACCCGTCGGCGTGTAGTCCGGCGAGAGGCAGACGATCTGGTCGTACGCCACCGAGAGGACATCGGCCTCACGGTCACCGAACATCACCTGGGCCGGGAACTCGAACCCCGTTCCGAAGATCGTCACATGGGTCCCGCCCTCCATCGGCCCCGAGGTCGGCGAAACGCCGGTGATCTCGGGCTCGGGGTGATCTGCGGTGAAGACGAAACCGTTCGGGCGCGTCGCCGTCTTCTCGTTGCCGGTCCCCACGCCGCTGCGAACGGTGACGTCGGCGACGTGGTCGCCCTGCACCGGCTCCGCCGAAAGCGGTGGCGTGATCAGGGAAATCTGGGTCCCGTCGGCGGACAGTGCCACCTCCTGGGCCTGCACGGTCCCAAGATCCGTGGTGAAGCTGACCTCGACGGGCGACTGGAAGTTCCGTCCGTAGACGGTCACCTGATCGCCGCCCCGCGCCGTGCCTTGAGCGGGGTAAAGCGAGTAGATCTCGGGCTCACCCGTGGTATGCACGAACCGGAACGCGTCTTGGAGATTGGCCGTGTACGCCAGCCCCGGAATACCGACGACGATCGTCGCCAGGTAGTCCTGCGTCGGATCCGCCCCTGAGAGGGCCGGTGTTCTGACGAGCGCGGAGTGGTGATCCGCCGCAACGGAGACGACCTCCGCTTGGAAGTTGCCGAGTCCTGCCACGGAGAAGATCACCTGCATGTTGGTGGTGAACCCCGTTCCCGCGAGGTTGACGGTCTCGCCGCCGTCCTGGGAACCCTGGCTCGGCACGACGCCGTAGAGCGCCAGGACCTCGTCCGCCGCAAACGAGACGGTGAGCGTCGTCGTGGCCGACTGCGCGCGGACACGAATCGAGTAGTCGCTCGCCGTCGCCGAGTAGAACCGCGCGACGGCCTTGCCACCCGAGGTCGTCGTGGTGACGCTGGTGGAGGAGGTCGAGACGAAGAACCCTCCGCCCTCTCCTGAGAGAACCGACGCCTCGAACGCCACGCCCGTCCCGTCCGGCGCAGCGGCTCCGTTCTTCTGGATCGTGGCGGTCAGCACGACGGTCTCACCGACGATCGGGGTGGCGGGCTGGGCCGTGAACGCCGAAACCGTCCACGTGTCGGTTGGCGGCGTCGGCGCGGCCGGGGCCGTGGGGCTGTCCCCCGAGCACCCCGCCATGAACGCGAGCGCCGCGACGATGACGAAAGGAAGTGCCTTCTTCATGATGCCCTACCCCCTGCTACTGTGCTGCCGCGTAGGAGAAGTTGAAGGAAACCGGGAACGGTCCGCACTTGATGCTCTTGCCGCTCACCGTCCTGCCGTAGATCTCGATCTTCAGGCTCTGCCTGATGTTCGACCGGCCGGTCTCCGGATCCGCCCCGCCGTTCTCGGGGTACAGGTTCGACAACGGCAGCTGGTGGAAATACTCCGCCGGGAAGACGCGGTAGTTGGTCAGGGTCGCGTTGCCACCCGCCGGAACGTAGACGTGCTGATCGATCTGCCACTGGGGCGAGGCCGTCGTACCGCCGTCTTCCCGGACCGGTGTGATCACCCACCGCGAGAGGTTGACGTCCTGGTTGCTCGTCAGGTCGCCGTTTGGTTCCTTCGGGTGGGACGTGATCGTCATGTTGTCGATGACGACGTCGACGGGAATGGCGATGTTGACATCCGGCTGGTACTCGGTGATGTCCGCGGTCAGAAAGACGACGGCCTCGGTCTCGTTCATGGTGCTGTTGCCGCCGCATGACAGGGTGACGGCGAGGGCCACCGAAAGGACGATGATCGGCAGGGCACGTTGCATCACGCTTCCTCCCCTAGTACTTGACGATTCTCGGAGTGATGAAGATCAGCAGCTCGTCGTGCCGCTTGTTGATCTCCTTGCTCCGGAAGAGGGCACCGATGATCGGAATGTCCCCGAGACCGGGAACCTTGTTGTTCGTCGTCTGGTCGTTGACCTGGTAGATGCCGCCGATCACGGTGGTTCCGCCGTCCCGGACGAGCAGCTTGGTCGAGGCGTCCCGGGTCGAGATCGGCGCGTTGGTGGCCTGCTGCACGAGGAACGCCTGGAGTGGCTCGCGCTTCGCGACCTTGAGGTCGAGCATGACAGTCCCCTCCGCCGTGATCTGCGGTGTGACGTCCAGGCTCAGCGTGGCGTCCACGTACTGCACCGTGACGGTGTTGTTGGCCACCGTCTGCACCGGCAGCTGCAGGCCCGACCGGATTGTCGCCTTCTGCATGTTCTGAGCCAGGACCGTCGGCGAGGAGACGATCCGGACGAGTCCGTCGTTCTCGGCCGCCGTCAGCATGAAGTCCAGGTTGAAGGTGTTGAGGATGTCGCCGAACGAGAACCCGATCAGGCCGCCGCCACCGGCCCGCGTCCCGGGCTGGTACGGGAGCCCCAGGCTGACGCCACCATCGACGTTGACGCTGTTCGGGAAGTTCAGGCCCGTGTCGTTGCCGTGCGCGGCGTCCATGACCCCCGAGAACCCCCAGTTGATCCCGAGCTTGTGGGAGAAGTTCCGGGTCGTCTCGACGATCCGGGCCTCGATCATCACCTGAGGAACCGGCTTGTCCAGCTGGGCGATCAGCTTGAGAATCCCGTCCACACGATCGACGGTGTCCCGGATGATCAGGGTGTTCGTGCCCTTGTCGACGATCACCGAACCTCGCTGGGACAGGAGGAACCCGTCCTTCGTGATGATGGAGGCGGCCTCGTTGGCCCTGGCGTAGGAGAGCGGCTTGACAACGGTCCGGAGCGGCTTCGTCATCTCCTGCTGCTCGTAGAGGTTCGCCTGGGCCGCCTTCTCCGCGGCCAGTTTCGAGATCGGGGCGACCCGGAGCACGTTGTTCTCGAGCACGTAGTCCAGCCCGTTGATCTTGAGGATGAGGTCGAGAGCCTGGTCCCACGGCACGTCGTGAAGCTCCACCGTCACCGACCCGCTCACACCGGGATCGACGACGATGTTGAGGCCCGTCAACTCGGAGAACGTCCGGAGAACGTCGGTGATGTCGGCGTCCTTGAGGCGCAGCGAGATCGGCTCGCCCGTGTAGTGTTTCTCCTCGGTCTGGACCTCCTTCGTCTGGTACTGCTCTGGGGTGGGCAGATCGAGCTCCTGTGCCCCGACCGCCCTCTCAACGAGCTGCGACTCGTCCGCGGTGAACGGATCGCTGGAGACGGCCGACCGGTCCGTTCGGGCCGGCTCCGCCTGTGCGGAGGGCACGGCGGAGGGCACTGGCGAAGGCGTATCGGCGCGCAGGCGGGCGCCCCCCTGGAGAGGTCCCTGGTCCACGGAACGGGACCGCGAGATCTCGATGGTCCCCGCCGGCAGCGCATCGATCCGCGCCGGGGCCGTCGACACGGCGTGGTCCGCACGCCGCGAGGTGGCCGAAGCCGGCCGCGGAGCGTGCCGCGCCGGGGCCGTCGCCGGGACGGCCTGCACCGGGACACCGTTCCCTCCGATCGTCACCACCGCGCCGTCCACCGTGGGCCTCACGGTGTACTCCACCGGCCGGTCGAGATCGACCACGAGGCGGGTCACCGGGTCGGGAACCGCCCGGTGCTGTGCCACACGAACCCTGCGGACAACACCGTCGGCAACGGGGATCACGTGACGGTTCACCCGGCAGACCACCCCTCGCAGATCGACGACGATCCGCTCGGGGTCCGGCAGCCGGAAGGTATGGAGATCGAGCGCCCCATCGCCCTCGAGCCGGATCGTCAGCCCACCGGATCCAGCCTCGGGAACGACATCCAGGAGGTTCTTCCCGGACACCGCCCCGGAGGAGACGGGCTGCGGGGCGACGGGCTCCACGGAGACGGTGGCCGTAACCGGCTCGGTGACGCCGGCAGCCGGAGTCTCCGCCTTCGGATCGGTGAAGACGAGATCGAACCCATCGTCGCGATCCTCGAGCGTCATCGCCATCGGCCGGCCAAGGGTCACGGTCAGCCGTGTGAGCTTCTTCCCGAACTCCTCGACCTCGGCGGCCTCGGCGCGCTCGATCCCCAGCTCCGGAGCGCTGACCGCTGGAACCGGGGCCCAGGCGCCTTCCGGCATCTCCACCAGCCACACACCGGGCCGGGGACTGTAGGCGACGGTCTCCAGGCGGGCCGATGCCCGAACGTGAAGCACGGGCCCCGAGTCTCCGGACCCAGCGGTGATCGCAGTGAGCACCGGGACCCCATCGCCGGACACCGCGAACGCACTCGCGGCACCGAGCGCCAAACAGGCTGCTGCCACCAGGACGAGGACGCGGGCATGTCTGACCATCATTTCATCCCCCACTCGTTGACTACTTCTGTCCAATCTCACGCACAACCTCAGTGTACGGCTTCAAGGCCTTCGGATCACTGACCTGCTGCTTGAAGACGATCTTGTCCGGAAGGATCTTCTCAACCTCGCCGTTGTAGAGCTTCGTGCCGGGCTTCAGTGTGTAGCTGAGATTGTCCCGGCTGTTCTGGGCGAAGGCGATGATGCCGTCCGGCGTCTCGATGACCCCTTCGACCCGAAGCTCCTCGATCATGGTTCCAGGAAGGCCAGGCGGCCTGCTGGTGGACCCGGCCCCCTCCTGGACCCCATCGCGGAGCGAGCGGAACGGATCCCGGCGGCCGGCCGGGTCGTAGAAGAAGATCTCGCCCTGCATGACCCGCTCTTCGCCGCGGAGGATCCTGTCGATCTGCGAGACGTCGATGCTCTGGCCCTCCTCGCCCGCGGCGGCCGCCGCCTCGTTCTTCGCCCCCGCACTGTCCTCCTGGGCGCGGAGAGGCCCTGCGGCCACAAGGACGATCGCTGCGGCGATGACGGTCACCGGACCGATCCGGTTCATTGTGCACCTCCCGCGGTACTCTCTTCTTCCTTGTAGACGAAGGTCCGCATCGTGAACGTGGCCTGAATCGTGTAGTTGTCCCGCTTCCCCTTGAACGGCGAGATCGTCAGGTCGTCCACGTTGATGATCCTGGAGAACCGGCTCAGCCGGTCGAACAGGAGCCCGAGCTCGTGGTACGTCCCCCGCAGACTGACCTGGATCGGCCACTCCCAGTAGAAGTCCTTGTCGGCAAACTCACCAGGCCGGAAACGGATCAGCTGGAAGCGGCCCCGCTCAGTCAGCTGCTTGAGCTTCTTGATCAAGTCATCGGTCTCCCGCTTGGTCGGAAGGATCCGGCGGAGGCGGTCCAGCTCGATCTCGAGGTTCTGGATCTCCTCCTCGAGCTTTGGCAGGTTCTTCTTCGCGGTCCGCCCCTTCTCGACCTCGCGCTGCAGCTTCTCGATCGACTCCTCGGTCCGTCCGATCTGCTCCCGGAGATCCTTGAAATAGTAGTGATTGACCGCGAACAGGAGCGCGAGGCCGATTCCGAGCCCGACCGCAAGGGCCACGTACCAGGGCTTCTCGTTGAGATCCAACGCCATGGCTCAGCTCCTTCCCCCGGCCCCACCACGGGCATCTTCACCCTCCCCCCCCTCGACGGTCGGGGTGAAGTGGAAGATACAGGTGAGACTGAATCTGTAGCCGCCCTTTCCGTCCCTGCTCAGATCCTTCAGGACCGGCTCGGAGAAGAAGGGCGACTGGTCCAGATTCGTGATGTAGTTCGCCACGGCGTTCTCGTCCATGGCAACGCCGTTCAGCTCCACGACGGAACCTTTCAACGTCATCTTCGTCAGCCACACGAGATCCGGGAGAGCCTTCGAGACCTCATCCATCACCCGCACCGGTCCGTGCTGCTTCTCCTTGAGATCGTTGATGATGTCGATCCGCTCCTTGAGCGTCGCCCGCTTCTTCTCCAGCTCCTCGACCTTGTCGATGTACTGCTGAAGCTGGTCCCGCTCCCGCCTCAGGCTGGACTCCTGGGCGCGGAGCCTGTCGAGCTTGCTGCTCAGCTGCCACCACATGACGCCGACGACGATCATCGAGAGCAGGAGCGCACCAAGGAGGATGATGTCACCCTGGCGGGCTCCCAGCGAGATCTCCGGGCGCTTCTTCTTCGTCGCAGCCTGTGCGGTCGGTTCGCCGATCAGGTTGATCTTGATCATCGATCACTCCCCGACGGTTCTCATGGCCAGGCCAACCGCGATCGCCATGGACGGCGCGTGACGGTTGATCCACTCGGGATCGAACTCCGACTCGTCGTACCGGATGTTCCGGAACGGGTTCATCACCTCCACCGGAACCTGGAACCGTTCTTTCAGGATCTCATCGAGTCCCAGGAGCTGACTCCCGCCCCCCGCAAGCACGAGCCGGTCGAGACTGTCCACGGAGGACGTGGCGACGAAGAAATCGATCGTCTTCTGGAGCTCGGCCGCAAGATCCTCGGAGACGCTGTTGACCACCCCGAGCACCTGCTGGATCGACCGTTCTCCGACCCGCTCACCCCGCTTCAGCCGCTCCGCCTCCTCACGCGGCAGGTTGAGCTCCCGCTGAATCGCCTCCGTGAACTGGTTGCCACCGAAGGAAACATCCCGCCAGAAGACCGACTGCCCCTCGTGGAGCACGTTGATGTTCATCACGGACGCCCCGATGTTGACCAGGGCGATGGCCTCGGGACCGAGCTCGTAGTTGAGCTCGTAGGCGTTCTGCAGCGCGAAGACGTCCACGTCGACCAGCGCGGGCTGCTTCCCGGCCTGAATCAACACCGAGGTGTAGTCGGCGATCTTTTCCTTCTTGACCGCCACGAGGAGGACGTCCATGGTCTCGCCCTGGCCCTCCTCCAGCACCACGTAATCGAGGTTGACCTCGTTGATGTCGAACGGGATGTACTGCTCCGCCTCCCACTGGATCGATTCCGCGAGCTCGGCCTCGCTCATGGAGGGCAGCGGAATCTTCTTGAGGATCACCGAATGCCCGGAAAGCGAGGTCCCGAAGTTCGGGTTCTTGATCCCGTTGTCGGCGATCAGCCGGGAGAGCGACTCGACCACCAGGGAGGAGTCCATGATGGCGCCGTCCACGATCGCCTCGGAGGACAGCTCCGCGATCGCCGCGTTCGCCAGCTGGAACTCGCCGTTCTTCAGGGGTTTCAGCTCGACGACCTTGATTGCCGAGGAGCCGATGTCGCAACCAACGATTTGTTTCTTGCGTTTCCCAAACACGGCTCGCACCTTAGCCCATGGATTTGAGAAGCTTTTCCATATCTCCTCTGAAATCAGGCTAGCAAAGGGCCGGACGACATGTCAAGAATATCGAGAGCCATTGTGAGCCCCGCCACACTTGCCAAAGCGGACGTTCCGTGGTATCACGGTGCGCCCCATCGGGGGAGTCGTGAGGAGGAACGAGACATGGCGCAGCGATGCGAGATCTGCGGCAAGGGGCCGATGACCGGGAACACGATCAGTCACGCCCACAACCTCAACAAGCGCCGGTGGCTGCCGAACCTGAAGAAGGTCCGGGCGATGGTGGACGGCCGTCCCCGCACGATCAAGGTCTGCACCCGGTGTCTCCGGTCGGGGAAGGTCGTCAAGGCTCCACGCCTGTAACGAGCCCCTGCCGGCCGACTTCCAGTACATCGTCCATCGTCCGAAGGCGCTCGAGGATACGTTCGAGGTGTGCCGCGCCGCGGACCTCGACGGTCAGCGACGCCGTGCCCCGCTGTTCCGGACCCTCCGCCCGGAGCTGGCAGCCGACGATGTTCCCCCGCTCCTCCGCGATCGCCTGGGAGACGTCGGCCAGAAACCCCGGCCTGTCGGTGAAGACGAGCTGGATCGTCACCCGTGACGGCGCCACGTCGGCACCGTCCGCCCAGCGGACCTCGATCTCACGCTCCGGGTTGTAGAGGAGCTTTCGGACGTTCGGGCACCACCGGCTGTGCACGGTCACGCCGCGGCCGCGGGTGACGTACCCGACGATCTCCTCCCCCGGAACCGGGTTGCAGCACCGTGCCAGATGGACGAGGAAGTCCGAGCTTCCCGTGACCTCCAACACTCCGCTCGAACCCGTGTTGCCGGCGGCGCTCCGTGACGGGACCGGGAGCTCCGCCTCGCCATCGTCCCTCGGGAACAGCTCCAGGGCCACGGCCTCCGCGTCCAGGTGACCGAACCCGATGGCGGCAAACATCTCGTCCGCCCCCGCGTGACCGTGCGCCGATGCAGCCTCGGCGAGCCGCTCCGCCGGAACCCCCTTGAGTGCGAGCTGCCGTTTCCGGAGCTCCTTTTCCAGCAGGCGCCGCCCGATCTCCAGTGCGTGCTCCTTCTCCTCCCGCTTGAGCCAGGCGCGAATCTTGTTCCGGGCCCGGCTCGTCTCCACCATCGTCAGCCAGTCACGCCGCGGGTGCTGCTGCTGGGAGGTGACGATCTCCACCACGTCGCCGTTGCTCAGCCGCGTCCTGAGCGGAATCCACTTGCCGTTGATCCGCGCCCCCGTGCAGTGGTGCCCGACCTCCGTATGGACACGGTAGGCGAAGTCGAGGACCGTGGCACCGCGGGGGAAGGAGAAGACATCGCCCCGCGGTGTAAAGCAGTACACCTCGTCCGGGTAGAGATCGACCTTCAGGGAGTCGAGGAACTCCCTCGGGGAGGTCCCCTCCGTGGTGTCGAGCAGGCTCCTCAGCCAGGCGATCCTCGTGTCGTTCGCCTGATGTTCGGATCCCACCTCCTTGTACGACCAGTGCGCGGCGATCCCGTGCTCCGCCAGCTCGTGCATCTTCCACGTCCGGATCTGGATCTCGAACGGGTGCCCCTCGGGTCCGAGCACGGTGGTGTGGAGCGACTGGTAGGCGTTGGGCTTGGGAATCGCGATGTAGTCCTTGATCCGTCCCGGAACCGGCGGCCACTCCTGATGCACGAGCCCCAGCACGGCGTAGCACTCGGACACGCTCCGCACGATGATCCGGAACGCCAGGAAGTCGAACACGTTGGCCACGGAGATCCCCTGCCGCCGGAGCTTCTGCCAGATCGAGTAGAGGTGCTTGACCCTTCCCTGGATCGTCCCCTCGATCCCCGCCTTCTTCAGCAGATCCCGGATGACCTCCTCGAGATCCGAGTACCACCGCTCCACGACCTCGGACCGCTCCTGGAGCTCCTTCCGGAGGCGTTCGTACTCCTTCGGGTGGAGGTAGCGGAAACAGAGATCCTCGAGCTCCCGCTTGATCGACCCGATCCCGAGCCGGTTCGCAATCGGCGCGTAGATGTCCAGCGTCTCCTGCGCGATCGCCTTCTGACGATCCGGCTTCATGTACTCCAGCGTTCGCATGTTGTGGGTCCGGTCGGCCAGCTTGACCAGGATCACGCGGACGTCGCTCATCGAGGCGAGCAGCAGGCGCCTGAAGTTCTCCGCGATGGTCGCCTCGCGCGAGGTGAACGTCGACTCGTACCCCGACATCTTGGTCAGCGCCACCACGGCCCGTGTGACCTCCGGTCCGAACTCGGCCTCCATCTCCGCCTCGGTGGTCTCCGTATCCTCGAGGATGTCGTGCAGGAGGCCGACGGCCACGGCCAGCTCGTCGAGCTCGAGATCCGCCAGGATCCACGCCACCATCAGCGGGTGGGTCAGGTACGGCTCCCCCGACCGGCGGACCTGCCCCTCGTGGCGCTTCGCAGCGAAGACGTAGGCGTGGCGCAACAACGCCTCGTCCACGTCTGGAAGGTACTCCTCCATCCGGTCGATGATGTCTTCGAAGCGGACCCTCGCCGGCGCCTTCATCCTTCAATCGTACACTGGCGCCGAACGGCACGAGCGGCTGGAGGGCGATTCCCCGCGGCGGTCGACACGCGAGCACTCCTCCGAAGAAAACCGCGTGGTCCCGACCCTCTCGTGTGCCGATCCCCGGTCCCCCGCCACGGCCGCGGTCGCGATTGAGGCCGGCGGTCCCACGAAAAAGCGGGAGGCCGAAGCCCCCCGCACGGTGTTTCCGTTCCCGTCCGGCTCAGGTCGCCGGCAGCAGCTTGACCTTTTCCAGCTTGCCGCCACCCTCCGCCTTGCCCGGGAGGAAGGCACGGCGGTAGTCGCGGTTCATCCGGGCGATGGCCGAGATGGAGATCTCCTTGGGGCACACGGCCTCGCACGACGTGAAGTTCGTGCAGGCGCCGAACGGCTCCTTCTCCATCGCCTCGACCATGGCCTTGACGCGGCGATCCGCCTCGACCTTCCCCTGGGGCAGCATCCCGAGGTGGGCGATCTTGGCGCTCATGAACAGCATCGCCGCACCGTTTGGACACGCTGCGACGCAGGCGCCGCACCCGATGCACTCCGCGTAGTCCATGGCGAGCTCGGCATCTTCCTTGGGCACGAGGATCGTCGCGGCATCGGGCGGCGCTCCAGTATGGATGGAGATGAACCCGCCGGCCTGGATGATCCGGTCGAACGCGCTCCGGTCAACCACCAGGTCCTTGAGGACCGGAAACGCAGCCGACCGCCACGGTTCCAGTGTCAGCTCCTCGCCATCCTTGAAGTGACGCATGTGGAGCTGGCAGGTGGTGGTGCCCTTGCGCCCGCCGTGTGGCAGGCCGTTGATGACGATTCCGCACATGCCGCAGACACCCTCGCGGCAGTCGTGCTCGAACGCCACGGGATCCTCGCCGTTCTCGATCAGCTGCTGGTTCAGCACGTCCAGCATCTCGAGGAACGACATGTGCTCGTTGACGTCGTCCAGCTTGTAGGTCTCGAAACGCCCCTTGGCGTCGGGGCCGCTCTGGCGCCAGATGTGGAGTGTCAACCTCATTTGTAGCTCCTCTGCGTCGGTGTCACCGCCTCGAAGACCAGGGGCTCGACGTGCCGGATCGGTTCCTTGCCGTCCCCGGCGTACTCCCACACGGCCACGTGCTGGAAGTGCTCGTCGTCACGCAGGGCCTCGCCCTCCTCGGTCTGGTACTCCTCGCGGAAATGCCCGCCGGCCGACTCCTCGCGGGCCAATGCATCGCGGGCGATGAGCTCCCCGAGCTCCAGGAAGTCGGCCACCCGGGCCGCCTTCTCCAGCTCCTGGTTGAGCTCCTCATTCCGGCCCGGGACCCGGACGTCGTTCCAGAACTCCTCCCGGAGCGCCTGGATCCGCTGAATCGCCTCGGTGAGCCCCTGGGCGTTCCGGGACATGCCGACCTTGTCCCACATGACCTTCCCGAGCTCACGGTGGAAGTGGTCGACCGTCTTCGTACCGTCCACGGCGAGGAGCTTCCGGAGCCGCTCGTCCACGTCGGCGAGGACGTTCTTGAACTCCGTGGCGTCCGTCGAAACCTTCTGGAGCCGCTCGCTGGCCAGGTAGTCCCCAATCGTGATCGGGATGATGAAGTACCCGTCGGCCAGCCCCTGCATCAGCGCACTGGCGCCGAGCCGGTTCGCCCCGTGGTCGGAGAAGTTGGCCTCGCCCAGGACGAACAGACCAGGAATGGTGCTCATCAGGTGGTAGTCGACCCAGAGCCCTCCCATGGTGTAGTGGGGCGCCGGGTAGATCCGCATCGGGACCTCGTAGGCGTTCTCACCCGTGATCCGCTCGTACATGTCGAACAGGTTCCCGTACCGCTGCCGGATCACCTCGACACCGAGCCGCTCGATGGCGTCCTTGAAATCGAGGTAGACACCGCGGCCGTTTGGTCCGACGCCATACCCGAGGTCGCACCAGTACTTGGCGTTCCGCGATGCCACGTCACGCGGTACCATGTTGCCGTAGGATGGGTACTTCTCCTCGAGGTAGTAGTTGCGCTCCTCCTCGGGGATCTCGTTGGGCGGACGGGTATCGCCCTTCTTGCGGGGCACCCAGACCCGCCCGTCGTTCCGGAGCGACTCCGACATCAGGGTCAGTTTGGACTGGTAGTCGCCGGACTGGGGGATGCAGGTCGGGTGAATCTGCATGTAGCACGGGTTGGCGAACCCGGCACCGCGCCGGTGCGCGCGCCAGATCGCCGTGGTGTTGCACCCCTTGGCGTTGGTCGACAGGTAGAACACGTTGGCGTATCCACCCGTCGCGAGGATCACGGCGTCCGCGGCGTACGCCTCGAGCTCCCCCGTCAGCATGTCCCGGACGACGATCCCCCGGGCCTTGCCGTCGACGATCACGATGTCCTGGACGTCTGCTCGGGGGTGCATCTCCACGTTGCCGAGACCGACCTGGCGGCTCAGCGCCGAGTAGGCTCCGAGCAGGAGCTGCTGCCCCGTAGCGCCCCGGGCGTAGAACGTCCGCGACACGAGGGCGCCGCCGAACGTCCGGTTGGCCAGGTAGCCCGCATAGTCGCGGGCGAACGGTACGCCCTGGGCCACACACTGGTCGATGATGTTCGAGGACAGCTCCGCCAGACGGTAGGTGTTGGCCTCACGGCCCCGGAAGTCACCGCCCTTGATCGTGTCGTAGAACAGGCGCCAGACCGTGTCTCCGTCGTACGGGTAGTTCTTGGTGGCGTTGATCCCGCCCTGGGCCGCGATGGAGTGGGCGCGCCGGGCGCTGTCCTGGTAGCAGAACGCCTTGACCTTGTAACCCAGCTCGGCGAGGGTCGCCGCCGCGGACGCACCAGCGAGGCCGGTACCCACGACGATGATGGAGTGCTTGCGCTTGTTGGCCGGACTGAGCAGCTTGACGTGGTCGCGGAAGTTCGTCCACTTCTGCTGGAGCGGACCGGATGGAATGCGTGCGTCGAGTTTCATCGCCTCTCCCTCCCCCTACCTGACCAGTCCGGCCAGGATGGAGACCGGAATGGAGATGTTCGCCGCCGCCACCCCGATGCCGATCACGGCCGAGGCGACCCGGCGGCACCGGTCGAACCGCGGATGGGTCCAGCCCAGCGTCTGGGTCAGGCTCCACAGGCCGTGGTAGAGGTGGAACCCCAGCCCGATGTTGGCGACGATGTAGACCACGGCGATGGGCCAGAGCCGGAAGCTGTTGATGAGGTTCTGATAGACGTGCCCTTCGACGAAGAGGTCGGGGTACAGCGCGCCGTAGGTCAGGTGCAACAGGTGGTACAGGACGAACAGCAGGATGATGGGACCGGTCCAGATCATGGTCCTGGCCGCCATGTCCGTCGCGAGGTTGACGCGCACCTTGTACCTGATCGGACGGGCGCGGCGGCTCTGGAGCCAGACCTGCACCGCCGCCACGATGTGGACCAGGAAGCTGAAGGTGACGGCGATCCGGACCAGCCAGAGGATCTCCGGCACACTGTGCAGGAACTTCGCGTACCGGTCGAGCTCCTCCTGGCCGATGAAGATCTGGAGGTTGCCCGCCATGTGGAACAGCACGAAGAAGAAGAGGATCATGCCGGTGACGGCCATGAGGATCTTCTTCCCCACGCTCGAGCTGTAGAAGCCTGGTGATTCGTTCATCGTGGTTCGATCCACCTCCTCCCGAGGATTTCGACGGCCCCGGAGCCGTCGCCGGGTCGATCGGCCCGGTGAAGGGCCCGAGAGACGGCGGGAAGGCCCCGGCCCCTCCCCGCCGGCGGAATCGTCACTTCAGGTCGTCCGGAAACTTCTCGAACAGGCTCCTGACGGCGTCCGCGCTCTTGTACAGGGCCGCCTTCTCCTCCTCGGTCAGCTCGATCTCGATGATCTTCTCGATCCCCTTGCGGCCGAGCTGCACCGGCACGCCCATGTAGATCCCGTCGAGGCCGTACTCGCCCTCGAGGTACGCGGCGCACGGCAGGATCTTGTGCTTGTCGCGGAGGATGGCGTCGGCCATCTGCGCGGCCGCGATGCCCGGGGCGTAGTACGCCGACCCGGTCTTGAGCAGCGAGACGATCTCGCCGCCGCCCTTGCGTGTGCGCTCGACGATGGCGTCGATCCGGTCCTGCGGCAGCAGATGGGTGATGGGGATCCCCGCCACGGTGGAGTAGCGCGGCAGCGGCACCATGGAGTCGCCGTGGCCCCCCAGCACGAAGGCGTGGGTGTTCTCGATGGAGACGCCGAGCTCCATGGCGATGAACGCCCGCATCCGCGCGGAATCGAGGATGCCCGCCATGCCCATGACGCGCTCCTTCGGGAACCCGGAGACACGGCGAGCCACCTCGACCATGGCGTCCAGCGGGTTGGAGATCACGATGATGATGGCATCGGGGGACAGCCTCACCGCCCGGCCGATGCACTCCTTGACGATGGCCAGGTTCTTGTAGAGGAGGTCGTCCCGGCTCATGCCCGGCTTCCGGGGAAGGCCGGCGGTCATGACGATGATGTCGGACCCCGCCGTGTCGGCGTAGTCGTTCGTGCCCTGGATGTTGGCATCGAACGGGAAGATGGGCGACGCCTCGAACATGTCCAGCGCCTTGCCCTGGGGCATCCCCTCGACGATGTCGATCAGCACGACGTCCCCGAGCTCCAGTCTCGCGATGTTGAATGCGGCCGTCTCCCCGACGTGCCCTGCCCCGATGACCGTGATCTTGTTTCGCATCGCAACCTCCTTCGGTCGTCCCCCCCTCCGGGGTGGATGGTTGTTCCCGGTCGGCCCCGGACCCCGCGGTTCAGGCGCCGATCAGCTGTTTCAGACGCTCCTTCGAGCTCTTCTCCACCGTCTCGTGCAGCGACCGTCCGTGCGAGTCCATGGTCACCATGACGGGGAACCGCTCCACGTGGATCACCCACAGCGCCTCGGGCACGCCGAACTCCTCGAGCATGAAGACCCGCTCCACGCGCTTCACCGAGCGGGCGAGCACCTGGGCGGCGCCGCCCACGGCGTGGAGGTACACCGCTCCGCACCGGCCGAGCCCCTCGAGGGTCTTCGGCCCCATGCCGCCCTTGCCGATGACACCCCTGAGACCGTACCTGCAGATGACGTCCGCCTGGTACGGCTCCTCGCGGATCGACGTCGTCGGACCGGCCGCCACGAACGACCAGCTCCCGTCGTCGTGCTGCCGCACCACCGGACCGCAGTGGTAGATGATCGTGTTCTCGAGGTACGGCGCCACCTCCTCGCGGAACGACTCGATCAGCCACTTGTGGGCCGCGTCCCGGCCCGTGATCATCCGGCCCGAGAGCTCCACGTAGTCGCCGACCTCGAGCTTGCGGATCGCCGCCTCGTCCACGGGAAGGTTCAGCTCAGCCATTTCACGTCCCCTCCTTCCCCGATCCGGACCGCCGCCCGGCGGTCGGCCCAGCACATGTAGCTGATGGTCACGAAGTAGCAGGCGGGGAGCCGGTCCAGGTGGCCGATCTTCACGCCCAGGAGCGTCGTCCCGCCGCCAAACCCCATGGGACCGATCCCCAGCTCGTTGGCCTCGCGGAGGATCCGCGCCTCGAGCTCGGCGAGCTCGGGCACCGGATTCGTGTCGGGAATCGGCCGGAGCAGCTGGCGCTTCGACTCCTCGAACCCGGACACGCGGTCCCCGCCGATACAGATCCCGAGGATCCCCGGCGCGCACCCCTTGCCCTGGGCCCTGAACACCGCATCCAGGACGACCCGGCGGACTCCCTCGAGGTCGCGCCCCGCCTTGAGGCCCGGATCCGGCAGCTTGTACTGCGCACCGACGTTCTCGCTGCCGCCGCCCTTGAGGATCATCCGGACCTCGACCGTGGGCTCGTCCCACTCCTCGAAGTGGAGGAACGGGATCCCCCGCCCCGTCCCCACGCCGGTGTTCTTCCCGGTCAGGGTCTCCACTGCGTTGGGTCGGAGGTACTGCTTCGCCGTGGCCTGGCGCACCGCCTCGGTGAACGCCTCTCCCAGCATCCGGGTGCTGACCCCCACCGGGTGGTGGATCCACACCACCGGCGTGCCCGTGTCCTGGCAGATCGGGAGGGAGACCTCCCGGGCGATCCGCACGTTCTCGAGGATCGTGTTCAGCGCCCTCTCCGCCAGGCTCTCGGTGGCCTCGCGCCGCCGCCCCTCCTCCAGGGCGTCCACGACGTCCTGGGGCAGCTGTGTCGAGGCGCGGCGGATGAGCTCGACGAACGTCTCGATCAGGCGATCTCTCTCCAGCATTCGCCCCTCCGTTTCCAGGCCGGGGTCACGGCCCTTGTGATTATATGCACAACCCCCCGGAGAATGCCAGCGGGCAGCGCCCCCCCGGACGAGGGAAACGCGGCTCGCACCGGGACGGACCCATCGCAGGACCAATGCCGACGCCGACCGTCTGAAGTAGGGACAGTGTTTATCTCATTATACACCCCACTCTCCACCCCCACCACCCAAAATCCTCTCCCTTCGTACCCGATCCCCTCCCTCCACCCACCAGCCCCCCTCCCAGCCCCGTCTCCAGACACACCTCTCCCGCAAGACCGTCCCGCCCCCACCTTGT
>JAMOVQ010000040.1 GCA_027067575.1 Thermoanaerobaculia bacterium
CGGATCCTCGACGCGCTGCGCTGGCTGGAGGTCGTGGCACTGGGGTTCCTGTGGCTGGCGGTGGCGAACCTTCGGGTTGTGGGTCCGGCGGTCCGCTGGGCGCTCGCCATCGGCCTGCCGGCGCTCGCGGTACTGTTCGCCCGCATTGGGGAACACAGGCTCGACGAGCGGGCAGTGCTCGTGCTCCTCAAGATCGTCAGGCCGGCGTTCGTGCCGCTGTTCCTGCTCTCGCCGCGGGCGCGCCCCACCGTTGCGCCGCCCGAGGACGAGGAGGACGAGGCCAGCGAACGGGAGATCCAGGCGTTCATCGACGTGGGCGAGGCGGCGGGAATCCTGGAGGGCGAGGAGGGGCAGCTCGTCGAGTCGCTGGTGGATTTCTTCGACACGGTGGTCCGCGAGGTGATGACGCCGAGGACGGACATGATTGCCGTGCCCGCGGATACGCCGTTCGAGAGACTGCTGGAGACGTTCGCCTCCACCCACAAGTCCAGGATCCCGGTGTACGAGGAGACCATCGACCGGATCCTCGGCGTCGTCCACGTCAAGGACGCCATCGCCCACGTCATCGCGGGCACGAGCCCGGACGCCGGAACCATGGCGTCGCCCTGCCTCGTGGTGCCCGAGAGCAAGCGGCTCGGGGAGCTTCTCCGCGACTTCCAGGCGCGGCGGCAGCAGCTGGCCATCGTCGTGGACGAGTACGGCGGGACGGCGGGGCTCGTGACCCTGGAGGACATCCTCGAGGAGATCGTCGGTGAGATCCGGGACGAGCACGACCGGGCCGAGCCGCCCGAGTTCGAGCCGCTTCCCGATGGCGCCTACCGGTTCCGAGGCAAGGCGCCTCTGGAGCTGCTCGGGGAGCTGTTCGGGCTCGAGCTGGACGAGGAAGACGTAGACACCGTCGGGGGGTACGTCTTTTCTCTCCACGGGACCGTGCCGGAGCCCGGGACCGAGGTCGTCGCCGGCGATTCGGGGCTCCACTTCACCGTGGAGAGCATGGAGGGACGCCGCATCGGATCGGTGATCGTCCGGAGGGGCGCCGGGGAGGGGGAAGCCGCCGATGGCTGAACCGTCCCGCGCCGGCCTCGTGGCGCTGATTGGCCGGCCGAACGCCGGCAAGAGCACGCTGATGAACGCCCTCGTCGGGTCCAAGGTCGCCATCGTGTCGCCGAAACCCCAGACAACCCGCAACCGGATCGTCGGCATCCTGACCCGCGACCGGGGCCAGGCGGTGTTCTTCGACCTCCCCGGCGTCCACCGGCCGCTCCACAGGATGAACGCGCGGATGATGCAGGAGGTCCGCGGTTCCCTGGAGGAGGTCGATCTCGTGCTCCACATGATCGACGCCTCCCAGCCGTGGGGGCGGGGGGAGGAATACCTCTTCGAGCTGCTGGAACCGGTGAAGGTTCCGGTCATCGGCGTGCTCAACAAGATCGACCTCGTCCGGCCGCGGGAGCGGCTCCTTCCCCTGATGGACCGGTACCGTGAGCGCCGTCCTTCCACGGAGGTCGTGCCCGTCTCGGCCCTGACGGGCGAGGGGCTCGGCGAGCTCGAGGACGCGCTCTTTTCGGCGCTTCCGGAGGGTGAGCCGTTCTACCCCCCGGACCTGACCACGACCCAGACCGAACGGTTCTTCGTGGCGGAGGTCGTGAGGGAGAAGCTGCTCCACGCGACCCGGGACGAGCTCCCGTACACGACGGGTGTCCTGGTGGAATCGTTCGAGGAGGATGAGGACCTGCTCAGGGTCGAGGCCGTTATCTACGTGGAGCGGCCGAGCCAGAAGGCGATCGTCATCGGCAAGGGAGGCCGGACGATCCGGCGGATCGGGCAGGCCGCCCGGGAGGAACTGGAGGCGCTCCTCGGGATCCGCATGTACCTGGGGCTCCGGGTCAAGGTACACCGGCGCTGGCGGGAGGATCCGAGGCTCCTGGCGGAGATGGCACCCGGTGTCGCGGCCATCGGCCCGCTGCCCGGCGAGGAGGGGACCGGTGGGGACGAGTGAGATCGTTCCGGTCGTGGTCTACACGGCGCCGGGGTGTCCTCACTCCCGTGCCGCGGTGGAGGATCTCCGGCGCCGGGGCGTGCGGTTCCGCGAGATCGACGTCACCGCATCGGCGGAGGCGCTGGAACGTGTGCTCGAGCTGACCTGGGAGCGCCGCCTTCCGGTCATCGCGGATCACGAGCGGATCACCATCGGGTGGCGCGGGGAGAGCTCCACGTTCGAGGCGCTGGGGATCGAGACTGGCTGAACGATTCAGCTCCCTGGACCTCTGGCGGTGGTTCCCGGCCGGACGGTTCGTTCACGGAACAGGAAGCAGCGCGTTGAACGAAGCATGGCGATCGGATGGAACGGGGCTGGTTCATTCCAGGTCAGACAACCCTGAAAGCCGCTGGAAGATGCGCGCTGATGGCAAGCCCGTGGCGGCCGTGCGTCCGGCTCTCGGAGGATCGCGCCGCGACCCCGGCGCGCGCCGCCGCCAGGGAGGGGCTCGATGCCACCGCGGCCCGCTCGGTCGCCAGGATCCTGTCCACCGCGCCGCCGTTCCCGTCCCCGCCGCCGGCACCCACGGGCCCTGCGGCCACGAGCGCGGTGCAGAGGCCGCACACCATCCCGATCCATCTGGTCATTCCACAATCCTCCTGCGTTCCAGGCTCAATGATACCCGGCGAGGCGGCGCCATGCCGGTGGGGCAACGGCCGCCGGTGTCCGGGTATTCCCCGGGACCGGTCTCCCGGGAGGGGCCCGGTGCAGCCGGGAACGGCCGGAGCGGCCACCGGGCCTCCGGGCGGGCTCGACGGGCGCCCTGGCGAGGCCGAGGCCTGCCCCGGATTCGAAGAGCATCAGGAGGTTCCGGCCTCCGGCCTCGAGGACCAGGTCGGGGGCCCATGGGCCGTGGGCGTCCACGGCCGGGTCGTACGGCGGGCTCGAGGTGGTCAGGACCGGGTTGCCCGGGTACCGGTGCCAGTCGATGCCGTCGATCGAGAAGGCGAGGCCGACACCGATGTCGTCCGGCGAGCCGTCGGCGAGGTCCCCGGAGCCGACGGCCGAGTAGACCATGAGGAAGCCGCCCCGCCATCCGATGACGCCGGGAACCGCGACCCAGACGTCCTCCCATCCGCCCGGGGCGCCGAGATCGAGAACCGGGTTGCCCTGCCACTTGGTCCAGTGGACCCCGTCGGGGGAGGTGGCCAGGCCGATCCGGACGAACCCCGAGGCATCGACCCCCGTGTACCACATGAAGTCGCGGCCGTTCCTGGCCGCCGGGATCA
>JAMOVQ010000041.1 GCA_027067575.1 Thermoanaerobaculia bacterium
CCACGGGGTGCAGCCCGAGCCGGAGGAGCCGGGGCGCACACGCCCCCACGGCCCCGGGGAGCGCAGCGACCCGGGGGAGCCGCGCAAGCGGCGTCCGGCCTGCGAGACTCGCGGCCCCGTTCATTCAAAGTCGATGACCCGAACGCCCCCCAACGAAGCCCAGGCGGCCGGCAGCGACGCCGGAGGCGGCGCCAGCGCGTCGCACGGGCGGCCCGGGGGGAGCTCGCTCCCACCGGAGCGCACGGGCGAGGCGCGCAGCCCGCGCGAAGCGCGGGGGCCGGCCGCCGGTTCACTTCACGGCGAGCCGGCTTCCCACCGGCGGGCCCGGCCCTCGATCACCTCGCCATCTCGCAACAGCGAAACGGTCTCGTGCTCGTGGCCGGAGCCCGCCGCCGGATACGTTGCCGTGGCGCGTCAGGCGTCCTTTCGGGCGCCGTCCACCGACCAGCCGGTCTTCAGACCCATGACGAACAGGGCGAGGGCCGCCATTCCGAGGGCGAAGACGGTGTCGCCTGGGACGCGGAGCCAGCGGAGGGTCTGGAGGAACGGCTGCTGGAGGAACTCCGCCGACCGCGCGTACCAGAGGCCGTCCCGGATCGAGGCGACGGTCTGGGCGATCCCCACGGGGAGCAGGCTCATCAGCACCATCATGGCCAGCCCGATGTTGAGCGCCCAGAACGAGACGGCGAGCAGCCTGGACTTCCAGACGAGGCGGGGGTTCATGGCGCGAAGGCTGAACAGCATCAGCCCGATCCCCAGCATCCCGTACACGCCGAACAGCGCGGTGTGCCCGTGGACCGGCGTCGTGTTGAGCCCCTGCAGGTAGTAGAGGGCGATGGGCGGATTGATCAGGAAGCCGAACAGCCCGGCGCCGACCAGGTTCCAGAACGCCACGGCGACGAAGAAGTAGATGGGCCAGCGGTAGTTCTCGACCCACTCGGCCGCGCGGGCCTCCCTGAGGTTCTTCACCGCCTCGAACCCGACGAGGACCAGCGGGACGATCTCCAGGGCGGAGAACACCGCACCCCACGCGAGGACACCGGTGGGGGTGCCCGCGAAGTACAGGTGGTGCATGGTGCCAATGATGCCGCCGGTCAGGTAGATGGTGCTCGAGAGGATGGCTGCCTTCCCTGCCGTGCTGGCCCGGACGAGGCCCATGCGGGCGAACAGGAAGGCGATCACCACCGTGGCGAACACCTCGAAGAACCCCTCCACCCAGAGGTGGACGACCCACCAGCGCCAGTACTCCACGACGCTCAGCGGGGTGTGGCGGCCCCACATGAGGCCCGCGCCGTAGAACAGCCCGATGGCGGCGGAGGCGATCACGAACAGGCGGAGCAGTGACCGGTTCTCGGCGTCGCCGCGCAGCGCTGGCAACAGCGCCCGCACGAGGAGGAACAGCCAGATGAACAGGCCGGCGAACAGGAACGCCTGCCAGAACCGGCCGAGCTCGACGTACTCGTACCCCTGGTGCCCGAACCAGAAGTTCGTGCCGAGGTCGAGCTTCTGCATGGCGCCGAGCCACTCGCCCGCCATGGAGCCGCCGACGATGACGAGCAGGGCGAGGAACAGGACGTTGACGCCGAGGCGCTGGAGCTTCGGCTCCGCGCCGCCCACGGCCGGTGCGACGAACAGCCCCGTGGCGAGCCACGCGGTGGCGATCCAGAAGATGCCGGTCTGGATGTGCCAGGTCCGGACCACGGAGTAGGGGAGCCAGCGTGCGAGGTCGATCCCGAAGAACCCCTGGCCCTCCACGCCGTAGTGGGCCGTCAGGATGCCGACGCCGATCTGGACGAGCATCAGCAGGCAGACGACCCAGAAGTACTTGGTGGTCGCCTTCATCGACGGGGTCGGCTGGATCCCGAGGAGGGGGTCGCGGTCCGGGACCGGGTGCGGCTCCTCGCCGCCCCGCGCCGCCATGTACCAGACGAGGGCGCCGATGCCGGCCAGCAGCGCCAGGATGCTGACCAGCGACCAGACGAGGATCGGCGCCGCCGGGGTGTTGCCCACGAGCTCGTCCGGGGGCCAGTTGTTGGTGTAGGTCACCTCGCCGCCGGGCCGGGTCGTGACCGACGCCCACGCGGTCCAGAAGAAGAACGCCTCGAGAGCCTTGCGCCGCGCGGGATCCTCGACGGTCGGGCTTCGCATGGCGTAGTCCTCGCGGAGCTCCTCCATCGCCGGGTCGTCGCCGAACAGCGCGTCGTAGTGGGCGGCGACGCGGGCGATGGCCCGGGCGCGCAGGGGAGAGATCGTCAGGACGCCCGTCGCCGGGTCGTACGTGTTCTTCCGCAGGTCGGCGCGGAGGACCTCCTCGAGGGCGGCGCGCTCCGGCGCGGTCAGGGCGTCCAGGGGCTTCCCGGCTCCCTCGCGGGCCAGCTCCTCCAGCATCGCCTCGGCCTCCCGGTGCAGCCAGTCCGCGGACCAGTCGGGGGCGACGTACGCCCCGTGGCCCCACACCGAGCCCAGGTCGTGGCCGCCGGTGCTCTGCCACACGTTCTGCCCCTCGCGGATCTGTTCTCCCGTGAACAGCGTCTCCCCGCCGGGGGTGACGACCTTTTCGGGGATCGGGGGCGCCTGGACGTAGATCTGGTACCCGTAGTAGCCGAGCACCAGGAACGAGAGAACCACGACGGCCGCAAACGCCAGCCAGTACCTTCGAGCCGTGTCCATCCTGCCTTCCTCCTCGTGCTGGAGTTCTGGATCGAGAACTCCACTTTTTCCCGAACGGTAGTGGGTCTTGTTCTGGATGTCAAGGTCCAGTATCGTGGGGTCCGGAGGCCGGTTCATGAACGCCATCTCCCAGACGGCCGAGTACGCGCTGCGCGCCGTGGTCCGCATCGCCACGGGCGGCGGAGCCCCGGTGACCACTCGCGAGATCGCCGACAGTACGCGGGTTCCGGCGGACTACCTGTCGAAGGTGCTCCAGATGCTCGCCCGTGGCGGGATCGTCCAGGCCAGGCGCGGGCAGGGCGGGGGGTTCGTCCTGACGCGGAGCCCGGAGGAGCTGACGATCCTGGACGTGGTGGGCGCCGTGGACCCGATCCGGCGGATCCGCACCTGCCCCCTGGGCCTCCCGGAGCACCGGGACCGGCTCTGCCCCCTCCACAGGCGGCTCGACGCGGCGCTCGAGGCCGTGGAGGCGAGCCTCGGGGCCACGACGGTGGCCGAGATCATGCGGGAGGGGGGTGGCGGGATGGGCGAGCCGGGTCCTGCGCCGGACCGGCCCCGGACGCGGTGACGGTTCTCGGACACCCGCGTCTGTACTATCCTCCGGCCGGGCCACGCGGGACGGCGGCGACCGGACCGGGGGGACTGGAGGGGAGGGGAACGGGATGAGGGAAGCCGTCGTCAGGACCATGAGCGTGCCCATGGCGAAGGATCCGCAGACGGGGGTCCGGCGCGCCGTCGCGACGGGGATGCGGGCCGGGGGGGGGGGGATCCCCGGACGGTGGGTGGGGCCCGATTCGGATGGGGCCCGGCTCGCCCTGTTCGTGGGTCAGAGCGTGACCGTCGTGCTGCCGGAGGACCCGGGATCCGGAGCGGTCTGGGAGCCGATGGAGATCGTTCCGGTCGGGGCCGTGGGTGTGTCCATGGACGAGAGCGTCGCCCACCGGGACGGGGTGGAACTCCCCGACGGCGTCCGGGGGCGCCACTGCTTCATGGTGGAGGCCAGGGAGCCGGGCGAGGCCACCGTGACGACCCGCCTGGTCGCCCCGGACGATACGATCGGGAGGACGTTCCGCCTGACGGTAGTGGTGCGGCCGCGGTGAGTGTTCTCGAAGGGAGGCGAGGATGAGACGAGGCGTGTTGGGGATCGTCGTGGCGGCGGCGTTCGCTGCGGGCGTGGTGCCGGGACCGGCGATGGCCGGGGCGGCGGACGGGGAAGCGGGGCTCGCGGGCCGCTGGGTGGCGGTGGACGACCCGGAGACCGGACTCGAGTTCCGGGAGGGGACCGTCACCATGTTCATGGAGGGGATGGAGCCCACCGAGGAGGACGTGTACCGGGTCCGCCGTGCGGACCGGTTCGAGCTCGACGATGGGACGGTGGTGGAGGGGAACCTCCTGGTGCTCTCCAACGAGTTCGATACCCTCGTCTACACGATCCTCGAGCAGGCTCCGGAGAAGCTCGTGCTCTCCGCCCTGCCGCGGGGGAACACGCTCGTCTACCGGCGCGTCGCCGGCGGCGAGGCCGCCCGGTCGCTGGACGGGATCCTGGAGGGAATCCGTGAGCGGCTCGCGGCGATCGACGCCCCCGGCCGGACGGACCGGGTCGTGACGGTGGATCTCGAAGGCAGCGCCGAGGGCGGGGAGCTCGAGGCGTTCTACGACGGAAACCGTCCGGTCAGGCTCGTCGCCACGTACTACGGCGAGACGGGCCGGATCGTGAAGGAGTACGACATCGGCGACGACGGCACGCTGTTCTTCGCCTCCACCCGGGAGGAGCGGTACGACCGGCCGATCACGGCGCCGGGCGAGCCCACCGTCGTGGAGAGGGTGGAGAACCGGTACTTCCTCGACGGGGGAGAGATCGTCTCCTGGCTCGACACGGAGGGAAACCGCGTTCCCGGGAACCAGTACGCCTCCATGGCCCACGAGCTCCACGAGGAGCTCGCGGCACTCCTGGCGAAGCTGCCGTAGCCGGCCGCCCGGGCCGCCGGGGCTACTCGACCGGCGTGCGGAGCCGGATCCGGGCGAGTTCGGCCACGGTCCTCCCGCCGGGGGTCTCGAGGGCGGCGATCTCCGGGTGCTCCAGCGCGATCTCGGCGGCGGCGGGGAAGGTCTCCACGGCCAGGTGGGCCACGGTGTACCCCGCCCACGGGGTGGGCGCCCCGGGCGGGATCCGGAGCCGGCAGATCTCCGGCAGGTCGAACACCTCCTGGGCCAGGAGGTCGTGCCGCTCCACGGCCAGGTGGGCCACGGTGGCCCCGGCCCACCGGGTGGGTGTGTCGAGGGGGATGGCCTTCGCCGCCACCTCCGGGTTCCCCAGCGCCTCCCGGCCGGCGTCGTACCATTCCCGGACCGCCACGTGCTGGAGCGAGAACCCGGCGAGGGGCGTGCCCGAGTCCACCGGAACCCGCAGATCGGGGTACAGGTTCTCCCGCACGGCACGCACCGCCGCCGCCTTCGAGCGCTCCATGGCCCGGTGCGCCACGGAGAGACCCGCCAGCGGACCGCCGGTCTCCACCGGCACGGTCATGGTCGCGATCTCCGGGTGGTCCAGCGCGTAGAGCGCGGCCTCGTCGTCCCCCACGGCCGAATGGGCGACGGTCAGCCCGGCCGAGCTGCAGCGGGGATCGGAGGCTACGGCCATCCGGGCGATCTCCTGGTGCTTCATGACGTACACGGCGCCCTCGTGGGTCCGCGCGGCCATGTGGGCCACGGTCAGCCCCGCGACCTCGGAATCGGCCGAGAGCGGGACGGCGAGCCGGGCGATTTCCGGGTGCCCGAGAGCGTACAGGGCGGCCTCCGGGTGGTTCACCGCGACGTGGGCCACGGTCAGTCCGCCGGACGTGTCGCCATCCGCCGCAGGGTTGGCGAGCCGGTACACCGCGGGATCGTGGAGTGCCTTCAGGGCGGCCTCCCCGTCGCTCATCGCCGCCAGGAACCCCACGGTGAACACGCCCCTGAGAAACATGTGGTCCAGCCTCCCGGTCAGGCCGGCGATGGCGGGGTGGCCCACCACGTACCGTGCCGCCACGGGGTTTCCCAGGGCGGCGATGTGGGCCATGGAGACCGGCTCCGGTCCGTCGCCCGGAGGGACCACGTACTGGCAGTAGACGACCGGGTCCCCGAAGAACGCCGCCGCGTTGAAATCCTCGGAACGCAGGCTTTCCAGCAGCTTCATCCGCTCGGGGCCGAGCTTCCCGTTGACGAGCAGCGTGCGGTCCACGCCCTCGCACGGGTTCGCCGCGCCCGCGGCCGCCGCTCTGGTGGTTCCGATGGTCATGAGCCCCCCAAGGGCGAGAGCGGCCGCGGCCGCCCACGTCGGGCGCCGTCGCCGCTCCCGCGATCGTCGGTCGTCGTGTCCGTGGTCCATGGTGCCCCTCTCCGCCGGCGGAGTGGGGCCAGTATAAGAGGAACGGGGAACGCCCCGCCGCCGGACCGCTCCCCGTCTTTTCGTCGCCGGGGGTGAGGCCGTCAGTGGCAGTCTGCCGGACCCCGGGAGCAGTACGTCGTCCCGTTGAACTCGATGCAGCCTCGATCGACCATCCGGTACTGGAACCGGTCGCCGCCGCCTCCGGCGTAGGTGAAGCTCAGGGTTCCGGCCGCGGGTTGCCCCTGTGCCGACCACCGGCCGCTGCCCCCGCCCTGGCTCGCCGCCCCCCACGCCATGTCCTGGCCCGAGTGGGAGTACGACGACTCGCGGTTCAGGAAGAACCGCCCGTCGGGGCACAGCGTCAGCTTCCGTTCGGTGGAGCCCTGGTACGAGTAGTAGTCGCCGGCCAGCTGCCGCATCAGCGCCGGATCGCCGGACCCGGGGTCGGCGGCCGTGCCGCCCCCTCCGTCCGCCGTGGCGTTCTTGGAGTAGTCCATCACCCCGTCCGTGGCGCCGAGGTCGATGTCGAGCCGGACCTTCTTGTCCACCACCACGACGGGCCGCTCGACCTTCCCGCAGGCGACGATGTACTCGCCCGGCGCCACGTTCTTGAACTTGTAGTGCCCGAACAGGTTCGTCGTGTCCGTGGCGAGGGGTTTCCCCGTGGCCTTGTCCCGGAGCACGACCTGCACCTGAACCGCCGGCGTGGACGGGTCGGTCCCGACGAACCCGGAGATGGAGGGCGATTTCCTCTTCTTCGCCACCGCCGGCCCGGCGGTGAGGCAGAGGACGGCGAGGATCACGACGATCGTCCTTGAACGGTTCACGGCTTCCCCCCTCGCGTGTGGTGCCGCCATCGTACCGCCCGCCCCGAGGCCGGTCAAACGCCCACGGTTTCCGGCCACGGACGACCCGGAAGAGCGTGGGGCGAACCGGCGGCCGGCCCCCGCGCTTCGCGCGGGCTGCGCGCCTCGCCCGCGCGTCCCGGTGGGAGCGAGCTCCCCCCGGACCGCCCGTGCGACGCGCTGGCGCCGCCTGCGGCGTCGCTGCCGGCCGCCTGGGCTTCGTTGAAGGGCGTTCGAGTCATCGACTTTGGATGAACGGGGCCGCGAGTCTCGCACCCCGGGGCCGCCCCCGCCCCCACGCCGGCCCGTTCCTCGTGAGGCGCTCGATCGCTGGATTGCCGAGGGCTCCGTTGAGGGGGCAGTCCCAATCGTGACGGCCCTGGATTCTCTGGATCGCCAACCGGAACGTCGCTTCGCTCGTTCCTGGGCGGGTGGATGAGTGGGGTACCGGGTGGAACGACATCCTCTCGGCGAAGATCTCGGCCAGGTCGAGGGACGGTCCCGATCGTGAAGGGCCTGGTTCTCTGGGCGCCAGCCGGGACGTCGCTTCGCTCGTCCCTGGGTGGACGGATGGGCATGAGTAAGGGACACTGTTTTTCTCTCGCTATTCCAAGCGAACAGTTCCGATCGTGGAGGGCTGGGTTCTGTGGGGGGGGCGGGATGGGGGTTCTCGTCCTTTCCGGTCAGGTTGTGGCCTCCTGGGACCGGACGGGGTGTGGACCCGTGCTAGAGTTGACCTTCGAGGACGCCTGTGTACGAGGTTCAGTTCCACCCGGCGGATATCCGGAAACAGGTCAGGTACTTCTTCCTGCCGGCGGTGGTGGTGCGCTGGATCGTCGCGGGCATGATTCTGGCAGGGCTCGTGATCCTCGCGGGGCTTGCTCTTGCACCGTTCGGAATCCGATCGCTCCTGCTGGCGTCCCAGGTCAGAGTTGCGGCCAACCAGAAGAAGCTCCAGACAGAGATCCTGGCTGGAAAGCTTGAGCGACTCGAGGAGTTGCAGAAACAGTTGGAGCGTGCCGAGACCCTCGGACGCCAGATCGCGCTGATCCTGGGCGCTCCGGAGGATACTGAGCCGGAAGACCATGATCGGGAAGAATCGACCGGCATGGCGGCCCACGGGGAGGCGCGGGTTGCGCTGCGCCTGGCGCACCGCCTGGACGCCAGGAGCGCGGCGCTGATCCGTCTTGCCGACCGGCTCGAGCGGTTCGCGAAGGAGCACCAGGATCTGACGCGGATCGTGCCGTCGATCTGTCCGCTGCCGATCGGGAGCTTCGTCCTGACGTCGCCGTTCGGGGAACGGACGTCGCCGTTCACGAACCGGCGGGACTTTCACGCCGGGATCGATCTCGCCGCCCGGGAGGGCACGCCCGTCTACGCCACGGGGGACGGCCGCGTGGTCTTCGCCGGTCGGTACCCGCTGAGGCGGAACGTGCGGTGGTGGCGGTACGGCACGCTGGTGGTACTCGATCACGGCGGACGGTACCTGACGATCTACGCGCATCTCAGCAAGGCATCGGTCCACCGTGGTCAAAAGGTTCACCGGGGTGAGGTCATCGGAGAGGTGGGAAACACCGGTTGGAGCACATCGCCCCACCTGCACTACGAGGTTCGAGTGCGGCACGGGAACGGCGAGCCCGTGCCGGCGGATCCCCGGATCTTCATCCTGAACTACCAGTGGCACGGACACGAGAAGCTCCTGAGCCGGAGCCGTTGGGCACCGCCTCCGGAGTTCGATCCGTTGCCGCGTCTCTTCACGAGGTGACCCATGGACGAGGAGAAGAACTTTCCGACGATGATCATCCCCAACGGGACGCGGATCGAGGTCAACGATCAGGGACAGCTCTCGATCCGGACCCCTGGCAACCTGGTGATCCAGAACTCCGGGAGTTACTCGGTGGTGGAGTCCGGCAACGGTTCCATCCGCATCGATCCCGGCGTCAAGGTCGAGGCGGTCAGTGTGCAGGCTGCGGACGCCTGCTACATCGCCGGGACGCTGACGGCGTGGCGGGTCAAGGCGCGGAAGATCATTCTCGAGAAAGGCGCGCAGGCGTACATCATGCTCCAGGAGTCCGAGGGGCTCGAACTCGACCGGAGCGCCCGGCTCGTGGGGAACTTCGCCTCGGAGAAGGAGCTCTACCTGCTCCTCGGGCGGTTCACCCGCCAGCTGCGTGAGTTGCCCGGCGAGCTGGGACCTGGGGGGGAGGTGCCGCGGCTCGGAGGTGACGGCGCGACGGCGCCGTTCGGCGGGGAGGACCCGTTCGTGTCGCCGGACGGTGAGGGCGAACCGGGGTATGGCCGACGCCAGCGCGAGGACGAGGCGCTCGAGCTCGTCCAGATGATCGTCGAGCGGGAGCTTGGCCGGCCCGGTCTCGACGGCGATTCCCGAGGCGCCCTGGAACGCGTGCTGGAGCTGGTTCGCAACAGGGATATCGAGAAGCTGAGTGGGACGTACGCTTACCTTCTCTCTCAGATCCGCGAGCCGGGCCGTGAGCTGCTCGAGGCGCGGGCGGTGCTCGACAGGCTCTTCGGGGGCCAAGCGTCCTCCTGACGTCGCGCCTCCCGGACTGTTCGGCCCGGAGAAGGGTCAGCCCGACGGCATCGGGAGGCGGCGAAGGTTGGCGGGGAAGGGTGCGTCTGCTACACTCGGCACGGGTGAATGACCATTCAGTCGGTCGCTCCCGCGGCGTGAATCGTGAACGGAAAAGGAGGTAGTCGTGAACTGCATCGTGTGCATGACCCACGTACCGGACACGGCGTCGATCATCAAGATCGGGCCGGACGGGAAGCATATCGACGAGAGTGGCATCAAGTGGATCGTCTCGCCGTACGACGAGTACGCCCTGGAGGCCGCCCTTCAGCTGGTCGAGGCCCAAGGGGGCGAGGTGACGGTTGTCTGCTACGGGCCGGCGCGCGCCGAGGCGGGTCTGCGCGAGTGCCTGGCGCGTGGTGCGCACAAGGCGGTCCACGTCGTCGGCGGCGAGGAGACGCTCGGTGATTCCATGGCCATCGCGAAGGTTCTCGCTGCGGCGGTCAAGGACCGGGAGTACGACGTCGTGCTCTGCGGGGTCAAGGGCGTGGGTACCGACAACTCCCAGGTCCCGCAGATGCTGGCCGAGCTGCTCGATCTGCCGCACGTGACCAACGTGACGAAGCTCGACGTGGCCGAGGGGACGTTCACGGCGGAGCGCGAGGTCGAGGGAGGCGTCGAGGTCGTCGAGTCACCGCTGCCCGCCGTGGTCGCGGCGACGAAGGGGCTCAACGAGCCGCGATACGCCTCGCTCAAGGGGATCATGGCGGCGAAGCGGAAGCCCGTGGAGAAGGTCGAGGTCTCAGCGCTCGGTCTCGACGAGGCGGCACTGGCGGGCGCCGAGGCGACCTACTCGGTCCGTGCGCTGGAGCTTCCTCCGGCCAAGGAGGCCGGCAAGGTCATCCAGGGCGAGGACGATCCCAAGGCCGCCGCGGCGGAGCTTGCACGGCTCCTGCGCGACGAGGCGAAGGTCATCTAGGAGGTCACCATGGCGGGAATTCTGGTCTTCATCGAACAGCGTGACGGTTCAATCCGCAAGGGCTCCCTCCAGGCTCTCTCCGAGGCGAAACGGCAGGCCGCGGCGAAGGGGTGGCCGGTGGCCGCCGTTCTCCCGGGCTCCGGGATCTCCGGCGAGGCGGCCGGCCTCGGCGCATACGGCGCCTCGAAGGTGTACGTCGCGGACGACGCGAACCTGGCGCTCTACTCGGGTGAGGGGTACGCCGAGGTCGTGGCGAAGGCCGCAGGGCAGTTCGAGCCGGACGCGATCTTCTTCTCGGCGACGGCCATGGGCCGCGATCTCGCGCCCCGCGTCGCTGCCAGGCTTGGTGTCGGTGCTCTCGCCGACGTCACCGGACTGGATCTGGACGGCGACCAGTTCGTTGCCCGGCGTCCCGTTTACTCGGGTAAGGCGTTCGCCGTGGTGGACACCGCGGGGAAGAAGCCCCAGGTGATCAGCCTGCGGCCCAACGTGTTCGCGCTGGAGCAGGGCGAAGGGACGGCCGAGGTGGTGAACCTCGACGGGCTCTCCCTGTCGATCCGGGCCCTGGTCAAGGAGTTCGTGGAGAAGGGCGGCGGCGAGATCGACGTGGCCGAGGCCGAGATCATCGTCTCCGGCGGCCGGGGCATGAAGGGCCCCGAGAACTTTGCCATGCTCAAGGAGCTGGCCGATCTTCTCGGCGCCGCGGTGGGTGCGTCCCGCGCCGCGGTGGACGCGGGCTGGATCGACCACTCGCACCAGGTTGGACAGACCGGCAAGGTGGTCAGTCCGACGCTCTACATCGCCGTCGGGATCTCCGGCGCGATCCAGCACCTTGCGGGCATGGGCTCGTCGAAGGTCATCGTGGCGATCAACAAGGATCCGGATGCTCCGATCTTCAAGGTCGCGGACTACGGGATCGTCGGCGATCTCTTTGAGGTCGTGCCGGCCCTGATCGAGGAAGTCAAGAAGATCAAGGCGGCCTGAGGCCGCCACCGGTACCGGATTTCGATGGGGCGGCGGGCCACGGCCCGCCGCCCGCTTATGTCTCTCCTCAGCGAACCATCGTGATCGTCGTCGGGTCGCCCGTCCGTCCGTCGATCACCGAGGCCGAAGCGATGATCCCCGAGCCCGATCCAACCTGGACGACGGCCGAGCCGATTCCACTGAAACCCGCCGAGGCGAACGGCTGGCCCCACTGGTACGATTGCCCCGCCCCGATTGTCCTGGTCAGCGATCTGACGGAGCCGCCCGCGTGGTTGCGGAGTGTGATGGTGACGTACGCGGGGGAGGAACCGGTGTTGGTGACCGAGATGTTCGTCCGGTAGACCCCATCCTGACGGAGCATGGGCAGGACCGCTGTCTCGCCCGCGGCGAGCCCCTCGTCGGGCGAGTAGCCCGCAAAGAACTGGCCGAATGTGCCGGAGTAGGTCTGGTTGTAGAGCCGGGCGGTGACCGTGCCGGGCTGGTCGGACTCGATCTGGAGGGATCCCTTTCCGGTGATACCGAGGCTGCCGAGGATATCCTCGAACCACACCTGGCCTCCGGACCCGACCGGGGTCGTCACACTCGAGGTGATGGTCCGTCCGTCGGTCAGCCGGATCGTCAGGTCGAGGTGGGCCGCAGCCGAGCCTCGGTTGAGGAACCCCACATCGCTTCGCCACTGCGATCCACCGGAGCCAGCGGCGTGGACGACCCACTCGACCCAGGAGACGTTGTCTCCGCCGCCGCCGCCCCCTCCTCCTCCGCCCTGCTTCAGCTGCTGGTACGCTGCGACGGCATCCACGAGGTGCTTCGCGATCCCGTTGCCGGGGTCGGTGATCAGATCGCCGGTGGAGGTCAGGGCGGAACGGAGTCTTGCGGGCGTCAGTCCGGGAACCGCGCCGTACAGCTGCGCGGCGACGCCGGCGGCGTACGGTGAGGCCGCCGAGGTGCCACCGAAGCAGGTCTCGTACCCCCCGCCGGTTCTGGTCGTCCGCGAGCAGTGGGCCGGCGCCCAAACGTCGAGGATCGAGCCGGAGTTCGAGTAGCAGCTGACCATGCCAGCCGCCGTCGAGCTGTCGGTGCATGTCTCCCCGGGCGCGCATGTCACGCCCGAGGGAAACTTGGCGTACCCGATGTTCGCGTCGTACACGGCCCCCACGGAGATGGCGCTGTCGACGCAGGCGGGCCAGCCGATTCCACTCTTGCACCCCTCGTTCCCCGCGGATGCGAACACGGCGATCCCTGCGGCGACGAGCTGGTCGATGGCTGTGGCCAGGCTCGGGATGTCGTTGTCACACGAACCGGTCCACGGCTGGTCACCGCCGTACCCTCCGAGCCCGCCGAGCGACATGTTGACCACGTGGACGCCTCCGAACTGGTTCCGGTTGTCCAGCACGTCGTTGAGGGCGGAGACGAGACCGGTGAGCGAGCCGGAACCGCTGTCGTCGAGCACCTTGAGCGCCCACAGGTGGGCGGCGGGAGCCATCCCGCCGCCGGTCCCCGCGATGATCCCGGCCACGGCGGTGCCGTGTCCGGGCACGTCGCTCGTGCCGTCACCAGGGGAGTCGGTGTAGTTCCCCTTCGCCGTGACCTGGCCCGACAGCTCCGGG